>JASEIO010000040.1 GCA_030017475.1 bacterium
CATACATGACAAGCTCTCGAGTAATAACCCAGGCAGACAGGATGCTGATGGATCTTATGAGAATAAGGATGTAAAAATCTAATCAAATTCCCCGAGTTTTGCCTCTGGAAATGCCTTAATACCTATATTAACCACAAATTCCCGCTCAGGTTCTCCACCGGTTAATGATTCACTTTCCCGGAAAGTCGCACTTGCCTCTAAACAATGTAGGTCCCTATATAGACCATACTCACACCATTTAGATTTACCGATTTTAAGATCATACCCCCCATCAAATCTCAATCCAAGCTTAAGCCTTCTTATCAAATCTATCCTAATCTTCCACCTTAGAATCTCTGAGCGAGTAGTCAGGTATTTGCTGTATCGCAAGTCAATATCATATAGATCCTTATGGTGACCTTTAAGAAAGATACCTATCTTACGGAACCGAGATTCTTTTATATCGTAAAAGGACTGAAGTTGAAGGTTTATATATCTATTTGGAATTATCCATATGTCACCTATTATATGCTTAAATTCCTCTTCTATAAGGTCATATTCAGAACTCACACCAGTCTTAAATTCCCTTAATGGTATTACCATAACCTCTCCACTTAATCTATTTTTGGTAATCTTCCCTTCCTCCTGCAACTCGTACTTGAAACTGTGTTTTAGGTCTATATCTAAGAATAGGTAAGGCTCTATCCTTATCGGGAAATCGGTGTAATAACTTCCTGTAATGGGTGTCCCTTCCCACTTTCCAGTAATTCCAATGTTTGGAGAAAAGGTTACCCGCTTACTTGGTGCGATCTTACCCAATATATCTAAGTCACCTTTCAAAAAATTGTTATGGTATCTATCTCTATATTCCCATTCCCTCCCTAAATCCAAGCCAAATTTATAATAGAAAGGGCCTTTTCCTATGTTTAACCTCTTTGATTGAAAGGTTACACGGGGCAAATCCTCTTCCTTTTTCATAAATCTACCCCCTTCTAATTCATCTTTACGATATAAGAGACCTCTCAATACATACCTCTCTTTACTTTGGGTTAAATGAAGATATGACTCCAATTTATTCCGCGTTGTCCACTCCTCTCCATACCTTCTCTCAACCAGTTCATCAGAAAGAAGATCTATCTTTATACCCCCTGTCGTGTCACGAGTGATTTCCTGGTAATAATCAGAGGTTGCAATCCATCTCGAGCGAGACGTATCCTCTTCTTCGATATGGTAAAAATCAATCCTTCCTTTTCCAGATCCTCCAATAAGATACCTATATCTTATCCCTTTTCCCCATCCCCTTTTTTGAAAGTAATCACAAAGGATTTCACCATGATATCGATCCTTTAAAAAGTACCTATATCTCCCTTTGGCATAAAAGCCCGATACCGCATTATACCCGGTTTTTATGACCAATCTACTTCCTTTCTCTCTTTTTAGATTACGGTAATATATAGGAAGATAGAATAATGGAACACCACCTACCTCAAAAAACAATGAGCGTGCCTGCAACCTATCATTTGTCTTAACCTCCACCCTTTTAGCCCTTAATCTGTAATGGGGGTTTTCAAGATCGCAGGTATGGAAGGTGCAGTTATTTAAGATAAATCTCCCCTCTCCAAGCATTTCAATACTTTCACCACTATAATATGTATCTTCAATCTTTGTATGGGCAAAAAGCATAACCCCTTTTTCTTCCTCCATATTATAATTAAGCTCCTGTCCATAAATCCGTTTTTCTTTATCCTCTAAAATAACCTCCCCTTTTGCTTGTAACATCCTGGTTTCTGAATTAAGCCTTATTAAATCAGCGCGCAAGTGAATATCCTTAAACTGAAGCTCCACTTCCCCCTCTAAAACAATCTCCTCCTTTTTATATACAGCCCTATCTGCATGGAGTAAGATAATAGGATCCTCTCCCCATGTATTACCAACTATTAGCATCAACACTATCATAATTAATCTATCCATTATTACTCGATCTTTAAAATAGCTTGGAAAGCCTCCTGGGGTAAGGTTATATTCCCCACTTTTTTTAATCTCTGCTTCCCCTTTTTTTGTTTTTCCCACAATTTTCTCTTTCTTGTAATATCGCCTCCATAACACTTTGCAGTAACATTTTTACGCAAGGCAGGAATTGTCTCCCTCGCAATAACCCTTTTCCCAATAGCCCCTTGAAGGGAAACTGCAAACTGTTGCCTGGGTATTACATCCTTCAGTTTCCTTACCAATTCGCATGCCCTAAAGTATGCCTTTTCCCGAGGCAAGATAGTTGATAAAGGATCTATCACCTCTCCAGCAATTAATATATCAAGTTTAACGAGATCTGCATCCCTGAAGCCTATATATTCGTAATCAAAAGAGGCATATCCAGAAGACACCCCCTTCAATCTATCATAAAAATCATTTACTATCTCTGATAGAGGGATTTCATAGGTCAGTATTACCCTATTGCAATCTATATAATCAAAAGATATCTGCCTGCCTCGCCTGGATTCCAAAAGCCGAAGCACCTGACCGATATATTCATCTGGGGTGAAGATTCGGGCCTTTATATAAGGCTCTTCTGTCTTCAAAGGATTTATGGGAAAGTTTGTTGGATTTTCTATCTCAATTACCTCCCCATCGCGTTTGGTAATTCTATAGGGAACAAAAGGTGTAGTAGCAATCACGTCTATTTCGTATTCCCTCTCTAATCTTTCTTGAATTATGTGCATATGGAATAATCCTAAAAACCCACATCTAAATCCTAACCCTAAACCTGAGGATGATTCTTCGGTATAAACCCAGCTCGAATCATTTAGCCTAAGCCGGGACATAGCAAGTGATAGGGCTTTAAAATTTGTGTCATTTGTTGGATAAAAACTACAAAAGACCATTGGCTTCACCTCTTTGTACCCAGGAAGTGGAACAGATGAGGGATTTTTACTACCTGTTATAGTATCTCCAATATGTATATCTTGAATATCCTTAATCCCTGCTATAATATAACCAACTTCACCTGCTCTGAGTTTTTTAACGCTCCGCAATTTAGGTAAAAAAACCCCGATATCAGTCACCTCATATACCCTTTTGTTAGACATGAACTGAATCTCCAAACCATTAACAATCTCTCCATCAACTACCCTTACATAAACTACTACACCTTTATATTGATCAAAAAGGCTATCAAATATAAGTGCCCGTAATGGTTTATTGATATCTCCCTGAGGACAAGGGATCTCCCGGACAATTTCCTCTAATATCCGATCTACTCCAATCCCTTCCTTTGCTGAAACAAGGATAGGTGTCTTCATAATATGCAAAACCTCTCTTATTTGATTAGCAACCTGCTCCACCCTACATGTGGGTAGATCAATCTTATTAATAACTGGAATAACTGTCTTATCTAAAGATCTTGCCAATTGAAAATGAGCTAATGTTTGAGCTTCAATGCCTTGCTGCCCATCTATTAAAAGAATCACACCCTCTGTAGCCTCAAGACTGCGTGAAACCTCATATCCAAAATCTACATGTCCTGGAGTATCAATAAGATTGAGAATGTATGTATTACCATCCCGTGCCTTGTAAGTCATTCTTACTGGATGGGCCTTAATAGTCACTCCATGTTCCTGTTCCAAATCCATTGAGTCTAATATTTGAGCCCTCTTGCGTAATTCCTTCTTATCTATAGTACCAGTAAATTCTAATAGCCTATCTGCTAAGGTAGACTTTCCGTGGTCAATATGAGCAACTATTGAAAAATTCCTTATATGTTCTAACATAAACTACCCTCTATTGTATAACATCTTAGTCATCTGTAAAGAAAAAAGGCAGATGAGATAGTGGAATTCCTTATTCTCACCTGCCCACCTTCTCACTTTCCCCTTTTATTTACACCTTATTTGGCAAATGGAGTCTTAAATTCCCCTAATGGGAAATATGGAATCATCCGCTCTTTCATCCACTTAATTGAATCTACAGGAGAGAGTTTCCAATTTACTGGACAAGGAGAGAGGATTTCAACTAATGAAAATCCTACATCTTCAATCTGTGTCAAAAATGCCTTTTTGATTGACTCCCGAGTTTTTAAGACATTTTTAGGATTATTTAATGCGGTTCTTGCAATATAGGTAGCACCATCTAATGTAGCCAATAATTCACACACCCGGAGTGGAAAACCTGCCTTCTTTGGATCTCGACCAAAAGGTGTGGTTTGTGTCTTTTGATTTAATAAAGTGGTAGGAGCCATCTGGCCGCCAGTCATACCATATACACAATTATTGACAAATATAGCAGTTATCCTTTCAGATCTCAAAGCAGTATGTATTATCTCTGCTATGCCAATAGCTGCAAGATCTCCATCCCCTTGGTACGAAAAAACAACCGATTTTGGCCGAACCCTTTTTATCCCAGTAGCAACAGCCGGAGTTCTGCCATGGGCACATTCACAAACATCAAAGTTAAAGTAATCATAATTTAATACAGCACAACCAACAGGCGCAGTACCAATCGTCCGCTCCCTTATCCCAAATTCATCTATTACCTCAGCAATCAATCTATGTATTATCCCGTGTCCACATCCAGGACAATAATGAAAAGGTGTTTCATATAAACTCTCCGGTCTTTTAAAAATAGCCTTTTCCATCTTTAATCACCTTATAGATCTCCTCTGGGGTGGGTACACCACCACCTGGCCTACCATAAAATGAAACGCTTGTCCTTCCTTCTACAGCCAATTTTACATCCTCTACCATTTGACCTAAATTCATCTCTATTACAAAAAATCTCTTTATCTTATCTCGAACCTCTTTTATAACACCTGATGGAAATGGCCATAGGGTTATTGGTCTTATTAATCCTACCTTTAATCCGTGAGCCCTCAAAAGCAAAACCGAAGCCTTACTAATTCTTGCACAAATACCATACGCCACCACTATAAACTCTGCATCATCTAAGTAAATTCCTTCATATCTCACCTCTTTTTTCATTCTTTCATACTTTTTGGATAACTCCCAATTTCTTTTCTCCAATACTCCTTCTTTTAGATACAGAGATCTTATAACATTTGGCGGTCTTTCTTTTGCTCCGGTTAAAGCCCACCTCTTCCGGGGCAATCTCCCAAAGGCTGGATTTTTAAATTCAACTGGCTCTAACATCTGACCCAAGAATCCATCTCCTAAAATAATCACTGGATTTCTATATTTATCTGCTAAATAAAATGCAAGGAAAACCAAATCGGCTGATTCTTGAACAGAGGATGGGCTTAAAACAATAGTATAATAGTCACCATGTCCTCCGCCACGTGTTGCCTGGAAATAATCAGATTGAGAAGGTGCAATATTCCCTAACCCTGGCCCACCCCTACATATATTCACCACAACCCCTGGAAGCTCTGCCCCTACCATATATGATATCCCTTCCTGTTTTAGGCTTATACCAGGGGATGAAGATGAGGTCATTGCTCGTCCACCTGCAGCAGATGCCCCATAAACCATATTAATAGCTGCCAATTCTGACTCAGCCTGTATAAATACACCCCCTACCTCTTCCATCCTTTTTGACATATAAGCAGTCAGTTCATTTTGTGGAGTTATAGGGTATCCAAAATAATACCTGCATCCAGCCCGAATAGCTGCCTCCCCTATAGCCTCATTTCCTTTCATCAACACCTTTGCCATTATCAGTACCCCATAAAGGTCTATACCACTTACCCCTCAATTATCTATAGATTTCAATTGCTACATCTGGGCAGATTATAGCACACTGGGCACATCCCTTGCATCTATTGTTATCTCGGACAGTGGCATAGTGAAATCCTCTCTTATTTATCTCATTACTAATAACCAAAAGATTTAGCGGACAAAAATTTATACATAATCCACAACCTTTACATCTCTCTTTATCAATAATTACTTGAAATGGCCTTCCCATTTTAATCTTTCGCGTAAAACCTCATAAAAACTTCTATGGGTACTCTTTATCAATTTAACCATAAAAGAGGCCTTACTAACTAAAATCTTATCCCCTTTTATAATAGTATACCTTTGCTGTCCATCTGCAGTCAAGATAGTACCCTCTGGACTTGACCGTAAAATTATACACACATACTCCGATTTAGAAATGACCATCGGTCTTATAGCCAAGGCATGAGGACATATTGGGGTGAGGATCAAAACCTCTGTCAAAGGATTAACAATTGGTCCTCCCGCAGATAAGGAATAACCTGTTGAACCAGTAGGGGTAGCCACAATCATCCCATCAGATATATATGTTCCTACGTATTCCTCATTAATAGACACATCCATTGTTATAACTCGAGGGATGGATGTAATTACAACATCATTTAAGGCACAAAAGCTAACAATCTCTTCACCATCTCTTACGACCCTTGCTTCTAAAGGCATCCTTTCTTCTAACTCATATTGGCCAGAAAGGATATTTTGCAAAACTCCATACAGCTCCTCTCGTTTTATTTCTGTAATAAATCCTAAACTACCTAAATTTACCCCTAAAATTGGAAGATCCTTCCCTTTTAATAATCTCACAACACGCAAAAGTGTTCCATCTCCACCTAAGGCAACTATCAAATCAACCTTTTTAGATAAGTCCGTTGTATTACAACCAACATCCATTCTATTAATAACCCGAGCCACATCCTCTTCCACCCATACACACACATCCCTACGTTTTAGCCAATCTATCAAATCTTGGGTAGTTTCCTCTGCGCCTTCTCGATTAAGATTAACCACCAACCCAATCCTCTCCATTCTCAAACCTCACTACCAAAAGTCAGATATCATATGATTAGGGTTTAGGGTAAACCCCTGTAACCATGAACCGTGTATTCTGCCATCTGTCCTCTGTTGTTAAAAAGTCTTTTACGGTTTTACAAATTCCATCTGCATCTAGTCCGTATCTCTCATGTAACTCCGCAACACCTCCATGCTCGATGAATCTATCCGGGAGCCCAATACATTTAATCTTCGCACATATCCCCTTAGCTACCAACAATTCTATTATAGCTGATCCGAACCCCCCCTTTATCACATGGTCTTCTAAGGTCACAACACGCCCTGTAGTCTTAGCCAATCTCAAAATCAAGTCTTCATCAAGGGGTTTAACAAACCTACAATTTACAAGAGTTACATTTATCCCAAATTCCTGAAGTTTCCGAACCGCAGCCAACCCAGGATAGACCATATTCCCTATAG
This sequence comes from bacterium, assembly GCA_030017475.1. GTDB lineage: Bacteria > UBA9089 > JASEIO01 > JASEIO01 > JASEIO01 > JASEIO01. The sequence goes on from JASEIO010000040.1 coordinate 7,173, forward strand.
CAAAGAGAACCGCATCTTGACCGCAAGTTACCACTTCGGCATGCCCGATTTCAATTCTACTCGGCTTATCTCCCTCTATTCCTAAAACCTTCCCCTTTGGATACCTAATAGCTACTGGTCCCGGGCATGAAATGGCGTTTTTAATCATAGACCGGAACTCTACCTCATCCTTAGGGGCCATTATCACTATATTAGGCAAATGCCGTAAATATGCTATGTCAAAAATCCCATGGTGAGTTGGTCCATCTTCACCAACCAGCCCTGCATGATCAATGGCAAAAACAACATGTAAGCGTGATAAACAAACGTCATGTAGAATTTGATCATATCCTCTTTGTAAGAATGTGGAATAGATAGCTACAACTGGTATAAGGCCCTCTTTGGCTATGCCTGCGGCTAAGGTTACTGCATGTTCTTCACAAATACCTACATCAAAAAATCTTTTAGGGAATATCTCCGAAAACCTTTTTAATCCACAACCATCTGCCATAGCCGCAGTAATAGCTACAACCTTCTCATTCTCCTTTGCTAATTCTACTAATGTATTTCCAAATACCTCGGAATAAGTGGGCAAGGTACTTGATTCTGTAAGTTTTCCAGTTTTTGGATCAAATGGCGAACTCCCATGGAATAAACCTGGTTCTTCTTCTGCAGGAAGATACCCTTTTCCCTTTTTGGTAACTACATGGAGTAGGATTGGTCCTTTTAACCTCTTAACCTTTTCAATTGTTTCTATTAACAAGGGCAGATTATGACCATCGATTGGACCGAAATATCTAAATCCTAATTCCTGAAATAGGGCGCCTGGCACGATTATGCTTTTTAATCCCTCCTCTATCCGCTTGGATAAGGTCACCATTTTTAATCCAAAGATAGGAACCCTTCTTAACAATTCCTGGATATCCTCCCTTAATCTATTATAAACAGGCATAGTAATAAGTCTATTCAAGTAACCTGATAAGGCTCCAGTAGTGCGAGATATAGACATCTCATTTGAATTCAAAATAACAAGCAGGTTTTTATCTAAATGCCCGGCATGATTTAATGCCTCAAACGCTAACCCTGTGGATAAGGCACCATCCCCTACTACAGCTACAATGGTAAAATCTTCTCCTTTTAGGTCACGAGAAATAGCCATACCGAGGGAAAGGGATATGGATGTTGAGGCATGACCTGTATTAAAACAATCATATTCACTTTCCGAAACATTTGGAAATCCAGACAATCCTCCAATTTTACGTAAAGTAGAGAAATCCTTTCTTCTTCCAGTAAGTAATTTATGCGTATAACATTGATGTCCCACATCCCATATTATCTTATCAATTGGGGTATTTAAAACATAGTGTAAAGCAATAGTCAACTCTACCACTCCTAAGTTTGAAGCTAAGTGTCCTCCATTCTGTGATACAATCTCAATTATCACCTTCCTTATTTCCGAAGCCAGCTCTTTCAACTCATCCATATTTAAGCCTTTAAGATCTCGAGGTGAGTCAATTTTATCCAGGATCACAATCTCCCTCTCTAATAGCTATAAGCTTAAGCCTTAAGGATTAAGTTTTTATCTGCTTATAGCTCAACTACTACCTTTATAGGCTCTATCTACAATAAAGCGTGCTATTTCCCGAAGGATCTTTGCCCTTCCTCCAAATATCTCTAATTGTAAAATAGCATTATTCCCTAATTCGCGTGCCCTTCGTTCCGCCTCTTTTACACCATACACCACAGGATAGGTTAACCTCTTCCCTCTCTTTTTATCACATCTCTCATCCATCATGTCATCTACAATCTGAAAAGCTAACCCAATACATTCTCCATATTGGGTTAAATGGGTAAGTTCCTGAGTACTACATCCCGCTAAAATTGCCCCAATTCTGACTGATGCACAAATTAAGGCACCAGTTTTATGGGTATGAATATACTGGAGAACAGAAGGATTAGCCTCTGTGGTTGTTACATCTACCGCTTGGCCTCCAATCATCCCACGGGTTCCAATAGCAGAGGAAAGTTCATCTATTGTTTTTATCAACAAACTTGGGTTAAATCCCGAAGATGAAATCAACTTAAAGCCAAAGGTAAGTAAGGCATCACCTGTCAAAATGGCTATTGCTTCTCCATATTTTCGATGGCATGTCTCCTTTCCTCTTCTATAATCATCATTATCTAAGGAAGGTAAATCATCATGAATTAAGGAATAGGTATGTATCAGTTCAATGGCACACGAAATAGGAATAACCTCTTCCTGCTTACCCCCTATTGTTTCATAGGTTGCAATGGTTAAAATAGGGCGCAATCTCTTCCCCGAAGAAAGAACTGAATACCTCATTGCCTCATGTAAAATTTGTGGGTACTCATTCTCAGAGGGAAGATATTTATCCAATGCCTCATTAATTATCCCCCTTTTTTTGAATAGATACTTATTAAGGTCCATAATTCACACGTTTACCAACGTAAAGAAAAATGGAAGGCAATATGAATTACCGAACAGTTTCATTCAGATTAAATGGCCTTTTTGTAATCTCCCCACTATCTTCATCCTTAACCAATATCTCAATTTTGTCCTTTGCTTCATTTAATCTTTCTTCACAAATATTTCGTAACTTCATCCCTTCCTCAAATAAACGAAGTGCCTCATCTAATCCTAATCCTTCCTGTTCCAATCTCCGAACAATCTCCTCTAATCGCATTAATGCCTCCTCAAATTCCATTCAACCCCCCCATAATATGGTCAAATAGTAACAGTCCACATCTCTTGTTCTGTGGGACTATGAACTGTGGATCGTAAACTATGGACTGATTTTGATTACCTTATTGATCATTTCACCCCTGTAAACCTTTACCTTTACATCGTCCCCTGATGCCACGCTCGATACGTCTCTAACAATTTCACCATCTGGTAACTTATAGGTAATACTATACCCCCTGGATAAAACCTTCATTGGATTCAGGCTATCTAATTTCCCTTTTAACCTCTGAATCCTATTTAAAGAGACGGTATAGAAATGATGAATTAAAAACTTAAGTTTCTTTACCTCTTCATCAACCTGTTGTCTTGCCTCCGCAAGCTTTCTATAGGGATGAATAAACACAACGGATTCTTGCAATCTTTTTAAGCGAGCGGAGTTTTCCGAAACCATATTTTTCATTTTGCTTATCAATCTAATGGAAAGGGTATCCAACCTCTCCTGAAATGTTTCTTTTAACTTAACTACCAACTCTGCTGCTGCAGTAGGGGTAGGGGCTCGTACATCTGCCACAAAATCAGATATGGTAAAGTCTGTCTCATGCCCTATTCCGGAAATAACTGGAATGCGGGAGCAGGATATTGCCCTGGCTACTATCTCTTCATTAAAGGCCCACAAATCTTCAATCGATCCACCTCCTCTACCCACAATTAAAATATCGATTGGCTGCTTATTCATATATTGTAAGGCTTCTACAATTTGCGAAGGCGCCTCTTTTCCTTGAACTAAAACTGGATAAATCAACACCTCCAAATTGCGAAACCGTCTTTTAATTATGGACAAGATATCACGAATAGCCGCCCCTGTTGGAGATGTAATCACCCCGATACATCTCGGGAGCATTGGAAGGGGCTTCTTCCTCTTTTCAGAAAACAATCCTTCATCCTCTAATTTTTGTTTAAGTCTCTCAAACTCAAGCCATAAGGCTCCAGTTCCCACTTCTTCCACAAACTCAACATATAACTGATACTCTCCCCTCTTTTCATAAACACTAATATATCCAAAACATATGATATTTAAACCTGACCTCAGTGGCACTTTTTGGAGATAAGTCTTATTCTTAAACAAAACTGTTTTTAGTTGGCTATCTTTATCCTTTAAAGTAAAATAGATATGACCAGCCGAAGATTCCGTTAAATTTGAAATTTCACCTTGCACCCAGATTCCGCTGAAATTTACCTCTAATGTATCCTTAATATTTCTGGTTATTTCACTTACTGAATACACACGCCTCACAATATTCACCCAAAAACGCAGCAACCAGTGACTAACATATTAGCCACCGGTCGCTATTTCACTTTCATTCGCTTAACAAAGTAAATCTTCGAATCCTACGACCTTGATTATGTAACCTTTTCTGATGGGTGCAAAGGCCTAACAATAAGCCTCAATGCTGTTTTATCTTGCCCTTCAATTTCTACATCTTTAAAAGCAGGGATACAGATAAGATCTACACCTGAAGGGGCAACAAATCCACGGGCAATGGCTATTCCTTTAATGGCTTGATTCAATGCTCCAGCACCAATGACTTGAAGTTCGCATATCCCTCTCTCCCTAATAACCCCTGCTAATGCGCCAGCTACAGCATTTGGCTTTGACTTTGATGAGACCTTTAGGGTTTCCATATTACACCTCCTTCTTTAATATTACTCCAGATCTAGTTTAATCCTCTCCACACCTTTTGCACATCCAGTAGTAGTATCTATTTCCACTACTACACCTTGAAACTGCCCTTTATCCTTCGCCACGTCTAATCGAATGGGAATTTGAGTCAGGAATCTCTTTATAATTATATCCTTCTTTATCCCGATCACTGAATTCCTTGGTCCAGTCATGCCAACATCAGTGATATAGGCTGTACCTTCTGGCAAAATACGCTCATCCGAAGTCTGAACATGGGTATGTGTCCCAATAACTGCTGATACCTCTCCATCTAAGAACCATCCCAAAGCAACCTTCTCTGATGTAGCCTCTCCGTGAATATCAACCAAAATATTCCTTGTTTTTTTCTTTATTTTCTTTAATTCTTGCTTAACTGCTCTAAAAGGACAATCCAGCTCTTGAACAAACACCCGACCAGCTAAATTTATCACTCCCAATAGAGTCCCATCCTTTACTTCCACAATAACAGAACCTCTACCTGGAACTCCTGGGGGATAGTTTAAGGGCCTTAAGATCCTTTCTTCTTCATCTATAATATTATATATCTCCTTTCTGTTCCAGATATGATTACCAGTGGTTAATAAATCTATTTCTAAATCAAACAATTGATTGGCAATCTTAGGAGTAAGTCCAAAACCTCCAGCAGCATTTTCAGAATTGGCAATTACAAAATCAATCTCTTTCTCCTGCCTAATCCTATGAAGAACCTTTGACACCACTTCCCTTCCAGTTCTTCCTACCACATCCCCAATCACTAAAACCTTCAATCCATCCTCCACCTTGATAAGTTATTTGGCATACTCCACAACTCTTGTTTCCCTAATTACAGTAACCTTAATTTGCCCAGGATACTCTAATTCATTTTCTATCCTTTTAGCAATTTCACATCCTAAATCTCTTAGTCTTAAATCATCTACATTTTCTGATTGTACCATAACCCGGATTTCCCTTCCTGCTTGAATGGCATATGCCTTTTCTACTTCCCGAAAAGAATAGGCAATCTTCTCCAATCTTTCCAACCTCTTTAGATAGATCTCTAAGCTTTCTCTTCTTGCTCCAGGTCTAGCAGCCGAAATAGCATCTGCCGCCTGAATTAATACTGCCTCTACAGACTTTGGTTCAACTTCTCCATGATGAGCTGCGATTGCATTAACAATTACCTCTTGCTCATTAAACCTTTTAGCGATATCTGCTCCAATAGCAGCATGGGGGCCTTCCACTTCCTGATCAACTGCCTTCCCGATATCATGCAGTAACCCTGCTCTCTTAACCAAAGAAAGATTTCCATGCAATTCTGAAGCCATAATACTGGCTATATAAGCTACCTCTCTTGAATGTTGCAGTACATTCTGGCCATAACTAGTTCTAAATTTCAATTTTCCAAGGAGTGGTATAGCTTCTTTAGGAATATCGTGAACCCCAAGTTCAAAGGCAAGTTTTTCCCCCTCTTCTAAGATAGTATCATCTATCTCTTTTTGAACCTTGGCTACCATTTCCTCAATTCTCGCTGGATGAATTCTACCATCTGAAATCAACCTTTCTAAAGAGATCCGAGCCACTTCTCTTCTTATGGGATCATATCCAGAAAGGGTAACTGCTCCTGGTGTATCATCAATGATTACGTCAACACCAGTTAATGTCTCTAAAGCTCTTATATTCCTTCCTTCCCGACCTATAATTCTTCCTTTCATTTCATCATTTGGTAAGGAAACTGTAGAGACTGTGGTTTCTTGTACTTGATCAGAAGACAATCGCTGAATGGCTAAAGAAATAATATTCCGAGCCTTTTTTTCTGCTGTTGCTTTGGCATCATCTTCAATTTTCCTAATGAGTTTACTTGATTCATATCTTGCCTCTGTCTCTAAACTATCCATAAGCATCTTTTTTGCCTCTTCCCGAGAAATCTCTGATAAACTCTCTAATTTCTGTATCTCCTCTTGTCTCAGCCTTTCTATCTCTTCTCTCTTTCTTTTCACATCTTCTTCTGAACATGCAAGCTCTCTCCCTCTTTTTTCCAAAAGCTCTAATTTCTTATCTAAGTTTTCTTCCCTTTGAAGAAGCCTGGATTCCAGCTTCTGCAATTCAATCCTTCTTCCACGCGAATCTCTCTCAAATTCTGCCCTTTCTTTTTCTATCCTTTCCTTTGCCTCTAAGATCTTCTCCCTTTTTATGGACTCAGCAGCATGCCTTGCATCATCTACAATCTTCGCAGCCATTTCCTCAGCAGAACTGATTTTAATTTTAGCTATATACTTCCGGTAGAAATAACCAAAGGCCATCCCTGCAATTAACGCTGCAAGGACAAATATTTGATAAACTCTTTCTATTTCAGCTATTATAATCACCTCCCATCACTTCGTATAACGCTCTCGGATAAATTAGAGTGTTGATTTTATTAGCTTTCTTGAACAGCCAACTCTTTCTTCCCCCCCCACTAAAAGTCATCTATTTTTGGTTTTGGTGCAAGATTTGTAAAGTTATCAAGACCTTTTTGGAGAAGAGACCTCCCTTCAAAAAGGCACCGTTGCACAAATCAAGGGGTTAATCTGATTGCAAGTTTTTCAAATTTACC
>JASEIO010000041.1 GCA_030017475.1 bacterium
AAATATTGTTTGACAATTATTACAAGACTGGATACCATGTACCTATGCCAGCCACCTTATAAAAAAATTTTATTTGACAATTATGGAAAATAGTGTATAATAGTAGAATGGTGAGAAATGATTAAAAGTATGACAGGTTACGGAAAAGGTAGTAATGAATACTTTAAAGTAGAAATCAGATCCCTTAATCATAAAGCGTGTGAAATAAGAATAAGATTACCTCAAGGCTTTATGTTATTGGAAGACAAGATCAGATCTTATACCAAAGAGAGGTTATCCAGAGGAAGGGTAGATATCTTTATAGAGGAAGAGAAGCCATTGGACGGCTATACAACTCTTAAAATAGATGAGAATTTAATGAGGGAATTTCTCAATCAATTAGACAATATATCCAAGTCTATCAAGCTGGAAAATGATCTTAAACTGAGTCATCTTTTGAATATGCCAGATATCATCACTCTTAAAAGAGACTCAATTGACGAGGAGATGGCATGGACCTACATCAGGGAACCTCTGGGCGAAGCCTTGGAGAATTTAAACGAGATGAAACTAAAAGAGGGTGAAAGGATATTTCAAGATATTAGAAAAAGGATTGATGGTATGAAAGGAGCTCTTCAAAGGATTAAAAGTAAGGCAGCAGACCTACCCAGGCATACAAAAGAGAAGTTAGAGAAACGTTTGCACGAAATGTTGGGGGAGAGGGAGATTGATGAGAACAGGTTGATGTTAGAAATAGCAATCTTGGCTGATAGGTATGATATTACTGAAGAGATTGTTCGGATAGGTAGTCATATCTCCCAGTTTGAAAGTATGCTGGGACATGATGAATCAATAGGTAGAGAGTTAAATTTCTTATCCCAAGAGTTAAATAGGGAGGTGAATACTATTTCCTCAAAAACTGATAACTTAGAGATAATTCAGGATATACTTTTTATGAAGAATGAATTAGAAAAGATAAGAGAACAGATTCAAAATATAGAATAGGAGATTTTATGGGTCTAAATTTGATCAATATTGGTTTTGGTAATGTGGTCTCGATGAATCGAATAGTGGCTATAATCTCTCCTGAACCAGCTCCTATGAAAAGGATGAGGGAGGAAGCAAGGAAAGAGCGAAGATTGATTGATGCTACCCATGGAAGGAAAACAAGGTCGATAATTATAACCGATTCCAACCATGTTGTTCTATCCTCTGTTCAGCCAGAGACAATCTCGCAAAGGATGAATGATCTACAGTGATTATTGTTATTTCTGCACCCTCAGGAACTGGGAAAACTACCATTATAGAAAGGCTATTGGCATGTTTTCCTAATCTTACGTATTCTGTTTCTGTATCTACTCGAGAAAAAAGAAAGGGGGAGGTAGAAGGGAGAGATTATGTGTTTGTAGGCGTTGAAGAATTTCTGAAAAAGGTAGAAAGGGAGGAATTTGCTGAATGGGCAGAGGTCCATGGTAATTATTATGGAACTCCAAAGAACCTTTTACAAAATTCGCTTCTCTGTGGAAAGGATGTTCTTTTAGATGTGAATGTTCAAGGAGGACTCCAGCTAAAAAAGGGATATGGGAAAGAGGTATTACTAATATTTATCATTCCACCATCCTTAGAGGAGTTAAAAAGGCGGTTACTTAATCGAAAGACAGAAAGTGAAGAAGCTATAAAACGCCGTTTATTAATGGCAGAGGAGGAGTTAAAATATCTTCTTAATTATGACTATTTTGTTGTAAATAAAAAGGTTGCGGATACTGTAAAAGAGATTAGTACAATTATTCGGGCTGAAAGATGCAAGGTAGAAAGGATACCAAAGGAGCTACTTATTTCTTTAAAGATTAATAAAAGGGGTGATACAGAGAAGTGATAAGTGATGATATAGATGAATTATTGAAGAGAGTAAATGATAAGTATCTATTGGTTGTCATAGCTGCAAAACGGGCTCATCAGCTTATGAAAGGGGGAGAGAAACTTGTAGATATAGATTCTAATAAGGTTACTTCAATTACCTTGGCTGAGCTTGCTAAAGGTAAGATTGAACTGAAAGAAGATGCTTAAAGGAAAAGAGATTATTTTAGGAATAAGCGGGAGTATCTCGGCTTATAAGTCAGCTGAAATTGTAAGTAAGCTCACCAAGCTTTCAGCAAAGGTAATCTGTGTTATGACCAAGGAGGCAACCCATTTTATAACCCCTCTTACCTTACAAACCTTATCTAAAAATAGAGTTTATACAGATCTCTTTTCAACGGATTTTTCCGAAACACACATCTCTTTAGCCGAGATAGCGAATGTTATCTTAATTGCCCCAGCAACAGCAAATATAATCTCGAAGCTCTCCCATGGAGCGGCAGATGATTTATTGACCACAATAAGCCTGGCTACCAAAGCACCTATAATAATTGCTCCTGCAATGAATGAAGGGATGTGGCAAAACCCTATATTACAGGAGAATGTTGCGAAATTAAAAAGGCAAGGTTTCCATTTTGTAGAACCTGAAATTGGACACTTAGCCTGTGGTAAAGAAGGAAAAGGAAGATTGGCAGATGTATCTCGGATAATTAAGGAAGTAGAGTTTGTTTTGGCTCGGAAGGAGTTAAATGGTAAACATGTCCTTATAACTTCTGGTCCAACTCAAGAACCAATTGATAGAGTTAGGTATATATCAAATCGTTCAACAGGCCGAATGGGATTTTCCTTAGCAGAAGCTGCAGAGAGAAGGGGGGCAAAGGTTACCTTAATAAGTGGACCTACCCTGCTACCTTCCCCAGATGTTTCCGCCGACATAATATTTGTGGATACCTGTCAAGAGATGAGGAAAGAGGTAATGAGTCATTTCGATAAGTGTGATATCTTTATATCCTGTGCTGCAGTAGCTGATTATCGGCCGAAAAATCCTGTGGCTACAAAAATTAAGAAAGAAAAGACCAATCTATTTATTGAATTAGAAAGGAATCCAGATATTCTAAAAGAGGTAGGAAAAATAAAGGGAGATAAAATCTTAGTGGGATTTTCTGCGGATGAAGAGGATTTGATAGAAAGGGCTTGTCAGAAGTTAAGGGAAAAAAATTTAGATATGATTGTAGCCAATCCAATTGAAAAAGGCTTTGGACATGATACAAACAAATGTACACTTATCAAGAGGCAAGGGGATATTATTGATTTGCCTCTTATGTCAAAGCGGGAAGTAGCTGAACGAATGTTGGATGAGATAGTTAAGATAGTGAGATCGTTCAATAATTCATAACGTGGTGTCTTTAGAAAATTGCACACCCAATCTCGGATAACCTCCTTCCCTGTTCTATCCAACCTCCTCCCAAAACCAAATCATCTTGATAAAAAACTACCGCTTGGCCAGGTGTAATTGAAGGTTGAGGGCTATCAAATCTAACCTTGGCCTTCCCATGAGATAATGGAAATATCTTAGCAGGAGATTCCTTATGGGAATATCTAATCTTCGCCTTAGCGGTGATTGGCTCATTGGAAGGTTCCCAAGCTATCCAGTTTACATGGGAGGCGATGAGTTCATTCTGGAAGAGATCCTCTTTATCTCCCACAATCACTGCATTTCTGTCTCTATCAATCTTGATGGTATAGAGTGGTTTGCCATGAACTATCCCAAGGCCTTTTCGCTGGCCAATGGTATAATTCTGAATTCCGTGATGTTCTCCCAAGACCTTATCCTGGTTATCCATTATAGGGCCATGTTTCTCTTGGACTCCTCTACCTTTTAAGAACCTGCGGTAGTCATTATCATGGATAAAACATATCTCTTGTGATTCAGGCTTATCGTACACCTTTAGTCCTAAATCCTGTGCAATCTTTCTGACGTCTGTTTTTGTAAACTCCCCCAAAGGGAAAAGTATGTATTTTAATTGCTCCTGTCGGAGACTGAACAACACATAAGACTGATCCTTTCTTGAATCTACTCCCTTCTTTAAGAGGTAATGTCCGTTCTCTTCATCATATTCTACTCTTGCATAATGTCCTGTAGCCACATAATCTGCCTTTAACTCTTTGGCCTTTTTTAAAAGAGTACCAAACTTTATCCTTTCATTACATCTTATACATGGATTTGGCGTTCTACCATGTAGGTATTCCTCAAGGAAGTAATTAACTACTTCCTTCTCAAACTCTTCTTTAAGATCAAAGATAAAATGCGAAATACCCAACCTTTCTGCTGCATCCCTTGCATCTTCAAATGCTTGCAAAGAACAACAAGTACGAGGATTATCGATCTGGCAACTTGACCGGAATAGATCCATAGTTATACCTATTACTTCGTAGCCACTCTTTAGCAAAAGATATGCAGCAACGTTTGAGTCCACTCCTCCACTCATAGCCACTACCACCCTTTTCTTCATCACTTACTCCTCTTCACAATGAAAGTCTCTTTGGTCTAAGTCAGATGTGCTGCTTCTGTAAGTTCGCAACCTCAGTTTGCTTGCATGTACTAACCACTAAATTTTTTAACGATTTCCTCAAACGCTTCATATAAATATTTAACCTGGTCCCAGGTAAGTCCATAGGTGGATAACTTAAACCAATCTGTCTGGCCAGGTTTCAATCCAATTATTCCCCTTTTTTCAAGTTCATAATAAAGGAAATATCCCTTCTTGCGGTGATGTTTTCCAATCTCCCTTAAAAGAGGTGTCTCAAACCTCAATAGGTCATGTTGGGTAGGTCTTACCCCAAGTTGGGTTATATTACCCAAACCCTCCATTCTATCCACAAACCATCTTGCCTTCTCTACCTCTTCATCCCACTTCTTGACCCTCTCTTTTACATAGGGAAGGGCAGCTATTAAGGTAGCCACAGCTAGAGATCTTGCAGTACATCCCAAAAGTTCAACATCTTTCTTCTTATAAACTTGGGATTTCCTAAATAGCTCATTTACCCATCTATTAGTTGTTGCCAATATTCCAATTGCTCCTGGGACCCCAAAGCCCTTATGGCAAGAGCAGACCAAAAAGTCAGCCCCTAATTCCTTACCTTTTACCTCCATCCTCCCTGCGGTATAGGCTGCATTTAGAAGAAACGGAACATCATACTCCTTACAGATCTCCCCTATCTCTTTTGCTGGGGTTAAATTACCGTACTCACCATCAACATGAGTAAGAATGGCAAGTTTAGGTGGTTTATTAGTTTCTGACCTTATCTTTTCAATCATCTCACGATAGCCTTCCGGTCTTATTTCGTAACTTGGATATCCTGTTGATTCTACCTCATAAATTTTAGCCCCTACACGTTCTGCTGCTACATAGGTTGTATAATGACGGTTGGAATCACATACGATTGTATCTCCAGGCTGAAGCAAGGTATGTATCACTGCAAACTTACCCTCCCTTGCTCCTAAGGTAATCCTTGACTCATCCATATCCAAGAAGCGAGAAAGCTCCCGAGTCAAATCGCAAATTGGTGGTTTCTCTATCAAATGGAGCATCCCTTTACAATAATCACAGACTGAATACCCATCAACATACTGCAATGCTACCTTCCTAACCTCTGAATTTGTCCTACCACCTGTCTGTAAAGGATTTACGTTTATATAGTATTCTTCCCTCTTTCTTTCAATCATATATAGCCTCCTCCATCCTTTTAAGTATCTTATTTGCATCAAGGATTATGGATAATACCTTTTCTTTCTGTTCAGGTGAAAGGGTATGAGTTGGGGAGGTCTCTCTCCAAATATCTCGTAAATCCTCCATCAATTCTATTATAGCAAATGTTCTATCTACATTCTCTTTCATATTCACTTCCTTTAGAATTGGATCCTTATTGCCTTATAAGGACATATCTTTACACATTGTTCGCAAAGGATACATTTTTCTTTGTCAAATGTAACCTCCATTATGCCTCTATCAACATCGAATGCACCAACTGGACATAGAGATACACAATATGTACAATGGGTACATCTATCTTCTTGGAAGTTTATATCCTGGGCCAAAGGAGTTACCCTAATCCCAATATCCTTAAGATAATCCATCCCTTTATCTAAAGACTTTTTCTTACCACTCACCTCAATTACTAATCGCCCCTCTTCCCGTGGTGTGACCTTTGCCTTTAGGATGTTCACCTCTAAGTCATAATCACGGATCAATCTGCAAGTAACTGGTTGTTCCACAAGCCACTTTGGAAAATCTAAAACCACACGTATGCGAGCCATAAGAGTCTCCTTTCTACCTCCTCTCAACCAAGGGGCGGAATTTGTACCCAGATTCATGTCCTGGAAAGGGTGCTACTGGTTGAGTCAATAAAAATTTACCTTTCAAGATCCAATCCTTTAAGATACCTGCTATCTCTCGTGCCTTGGCATAACTTGAAAGTCCGGATGTCTTGATCTCCTTTCCTTGAACCACTATCTTTCCACTCTTTAAGTCTTTATAGTTTACCTCTCCTAAAACCTCTCCTTTTCCATACGGATAGGCCTCGCTATAATCAACTACTGGGGCATATATATCCTCATCCCGAATCAGGGTGTATTCCAAAATCTCCTCATTCAGGATTGGTATAGGAACACCAATGCCGACTGCTAATGTCACACCATACCCATACATTGATACACCACGTAGGAATTCTCGATTCATTTGTTTAAGATCACCACATACTGCAAGGGTTCCTGCTGGGCACCGTGGTACTCCCTTATCTGTTCGTGGAACCCCTGGATTGTGCTGAGTCCCCCAGAAATAGACATATCCTATGCCTCCACCAAGGAAGATACGTGTGCCAATACCAATCGTCTTATATAAAGGATCATTAAGGAGAGGAGAAAGTTGACCCGAAGAACAATATGTGGCATTTGCCATGTTTGGATGAAGGAGCCCCATATAGGTATAGATGGTCTTTCCTGACGTATTCACAGCAACATTATAGTTTTGGTAGGCATTTCTTGGATTAAGGAGCACTGCCTCATTTATATCTTTGATATTTATCAATGTCTCTAAGGTCCTTCTTGGATAACAATCTGTCCCATAAGCTGAAACTACTAATCTTACATCTTTACCACTAACCAAATCCTCAATAACATGACCACCACCATAGCGGAATTCTCCAGGGTGAATCTTATTCCTTGGATCATCGTCTGGTAAGGCTGTTGCACCTATATAAATGTCCATTGCAGCAATACCAGTGTAAACAGGTACATCATTCAGATATGCCCTTCCTCCACCAATCTTTATCTTAGGCTTTGTATGGCCAATATTGAAATACGCCCCACTCGAGCACATAGGACCAAAGGTAGCTGTTGTTACTACATCTACTTCTTCTACTATCTTTTTAACCCCCTTTTCCTCTTTCAAATCAATTATCTCTTCTGCAGTAACAACAACAGCCTCTCCTTTTTTAATCCGTTCGTTGATCTCTGAGATTGTCTTTGGCATTAGGAACTAACCCCTTTCTCTTTAAGCTTAATGTCCATACTCCCTCTTCTATACCCTTCTAAATCAATAGTTATATAGGTATATCCTAACTCTTTAAGCCGGGAGACTATCTTTTCATTCAATCCCCTTTCAAAAACCCATGGTATCTCATTCCGATTTAACTCTATCCTGGCAAGATCTCCATAGTGCCTGACCCTTACCTGTCTAAGGCCTAATTCATGGATAAGGCGTTCTGCCTCATCTATCATCTGAAGAGCCTCTAAGGTAATCTTTACCCCATATGGAATTCGAGATACGAGGCATGTGAATGGGGGTTTATCCCATGTCGAAAGGTCCATCTCTCTTGATATGTAGCGAATCTCCCCCTTTGTAAGTATAGCGTCTTTAAGAGGGCTTCTTATCTTCAGTTCTTCCAATGCCTTTATACCTGGTCTGAAGTCAGATACATCGTCATAATTTGTTCCCTCAATAACATACCTTAATCCCTCATCTTTAGCCAAATCAAGTAGATTTTGGAATATCTCCCTTTTACACAGATAACATCTATTTTCTGAATTATTTACAAACCCAGGAACTTCAAGTATCTTCATATCTATTACTTTATGGCGAAGAATATCGAGGTTTCTTGCCAGATTTACTGCCTTCTTTATCCTCTTCTTTGGATAGGTCTCTGTCCCAACAGTTACAGCAAGACATCTATCTTTCAATACATCATTTGCTACTTTAAGTAAAAGGGTGGAATCTACACCACCAGAATATGCAAGGAGTACACTCTCCATATTTAGCAGAATCTTACGCAATCTTTTTATCTTTTTATCAATTGAAGTTCTATACATTGCTGGTACAATCCCACCCTTTCTAATCCTTTCACCTACTCAAGCTGAACTTCACTCGTTCTTTTGTAATATCATCTTAGCTACCTTCTTCCCAGATAATAGCATCCCACCAAATATCGGTCCCATCCTTGGACCACCAAATACAGCATTTGATGCCATCCCAGCTACATAAACCCCTGGATAGATCTCCTTGGTATTCTCCACTATCATCCTTTCTCCAACCTCAGCCCACATGGGTCGCTCCCCAAGAAAATCGCCAGTTGAAGTAAGTAGTTTTTTACCAATCTTTCTCACGATTATATGAGCCACCTCGGCACCATGGCCTGTGGCGTCTATAACATATCTTGATCTCATAGTCAAGGGATCGATATGGAGATGGGCTTCTCCGATAGCACTCCAGTTTAGGACAAGACCAGTTACCTTCTCCTCTCTAATCATCACATCCTCTACCGAGATGAGGTTGAAGATCTTTGCCCCAGCTTTGATTGTTCCATCACAGATAGAAGAGATGGTCTCTAAGGAATCAGTAATGAAATAACCACCTTGGTACTCCTCACATCTTACTCCAAACTCATCAAGGATTGGCTTTGAGGCCTCCTGAAATACACACTTATTATACATCATCCCTCCACCCCACATACCACCACCAACTGCAAGCTTTCGTTCAAAGATGACCACTTTCTTCCCTTCCTTTGCCAAATAATACCCAGCAGTCATCCCTGCTGGACCAGCACCCGAAATGGCAACATCAGCTTCCATATAATTCACAAAATCCCGGTAGAAACCTTCCACTATCGCCTTGGAAATGACTATGTCATCCAACTTCATAAATCGACCTCCTTTTCAGATCCTTAGATTTTTAGAGAATCTATCTCTTATAATTCCATCCTGAAGAATAGATACTGCCTTAGAATGTTCTTGCATCTGTAGGACATTCCTCCACGCACCTTCTACACCTAATACAAAATTCTGGAAGGGAACAAGTCTTACCATCACCTATTGCAACCTTTATATCCATTTTATCCTTTGGTATCTCAGCTATCACAGAGAATACTCCTTCGAGCACTGGTTCTTTCACAAGTGAAATTACATCCTTTACTGGGCATATCTTGACACAAACACTACAACCTATGCATAAATCCTCATTTGTCTTAGGGACTTTTGGCTCAGTGGGAACTTTTAGCACTTTATGGATTACCAAATCCTTCACCTGGAATCACCTCATAAAACCCTTTTTAGGCTTGTAGAGATTACCTTATCTATCTCGTGGCGCAAAAGGGGTGGAAAACCAGGGGTTTCGACATCTAAGAAACCTCGGGCTATCATTGATGTTGCCTCGTTTTCAGTTAGCCCTCTCGACATCAAATAGTAGAGTTCCTCATCGGCAATCTTTCCAATAGCAGCTTCATGAGTTAGGTCTGCCTCTGGGGATATGCTTCTTAACTGAGGATAAGCCCATGCCTGTGCTAAAGGACTTAGCAATAAACCCCTACACTCTAAGTGCCCTTTCGTCCGTTTTGCATAACTCTTCAAGTTTCCCCGCATCTTGATTTTCGATTCATCAGTAGCAACTGCACGGGAAATTAGCTCTGCCCTTGTACCTTCATTAGAGAATATGATAGCGGAGCCGACATCGATTGAAGATTGCTCCACTCCAAGAATGATGCATCGTATTACAGCCTTTGCACCTTCTCCACGTAATACTGCTGTTGGATAAGCCTGGTCACTCTTGCAGGGACCAATTATTATGAGGTTTTCTATATAGGTTGCATCTTTCTCAACTATGGCACCAATCTTTGGTCTGACGTGAAATTCTGGTCCAAAATTATGGATCATTGAATAAGTCACCTCGGCACCTTCTCCTACATATATCTCTGTAATACAGCCATGCAAACCTGCATTGCACCCAGATTGTGTAAGGCAACCAGATATCAGATGAAGCCTTGAGTGAGGTTCTGCTATTACAAGAATTCGAGGGAGTTGTGCATACATCTGTGTCTCAACAAAGAAACAGATCTGTAAGGGTAACTCAACCTTCACCCCCTGCTTAACCCAGACAAAGACCCCTCCCCTTGAATAACCAGCATTGTATGCAGTATACTTATCAAGATTGATCGGGTAGATATGTGACCAAAGTTTCTCAATCCATGAATATCCTAAGACAGCATCCTCAATATCTTCTACAATCAACCCATCTGGATACCTTGAAAAGAGTGTCTGCTTTGCCTTTGAAGTAACCGAAAGGTAGGTTGTGGTAGCATCCTCTTGGAGCCTTGTTCCAGTTCTATCGTGCTCCGAGATTGACTGACCAGCCGATTCTGCTCGTCTTTTCATATCCTCCGAAAGTTCATCCAAACTTCTCCGAGGTGGGTGTTCTTTGCCAATATCTGGGCGGTATGCCAGTAGGTCAAAATCAACCCCGAACCGGCAAGCAGGAAACCCCCGCTCTTCATAATCTAAGTATATCTCTCTTGCAAGGGAACGGCTCTTCTTGAGCCATGCAGGAAATTTCTTGTCATACTCTTCATATACATTCCCTAATTCCCTAATTACTTCCCGTTTCCTTTCATCCATATTTTTCTACCTCCTTAACCCTTTCACATACCTGTAACCTTTCTATAAATCCTTCATAACCAACTGATTCAATACATGGTATTAAACAATCCGGATCTCCTCGATCAACAATCCTTCCATCATACATTATGTGGCATAAATTAGGCCTTAGGTATTGTAAGATATGACGGTGATGAGTTATGATCAATACCGCACACCCCTCCTCTTTTTGGAATTCATCGATCTCTTTCCCTATTAATTTTAAAGAGTCAATATCAACTCCAGAATCAGGTTCATCCAGGATCATTAGATCTGGTCTTTGGGCAAATAATTGAGCAAGCTCTGAGCGCTTACGTTCCCCACCTGAGAAACCTAAATTTAAGTCGCGGGACAAGAATCGATCTACGGAAAGTCTAACCTTCTCTATATACCTACTTGCAATACCTTCTTTTTCTTCTGTGGGATTCCAAGGTGGAGAGCCTGCAATTAATCGTAGAATATCCCTTAATTTTACCCCCCTTACCTCCGGTGGTGATTGATAAGCCATTCCGAGACCAAGACGAGCCCTCGAGGTTATATCATGTTTTCGTAAATCTATATCCTTGAAGCGAAGTTCGCCTTTAGTGATCTTATAGGTTGGATAGCCCATTATCGCTAAAGCAAGTGATGTTTTACCACATGCATTAGGACCCATCAATACATGAATCTCGCCTTTTGAGATATTGAGATCCACTCCCTTGATGATTTCTCGCTTATCAACAGTAACCCGGAGACCTTTTATCTCTAATAGACTCATCTCCGATTCCTCCTTTTCCTTAATTCTTTAGTTATCTCACATAGATCTTGTAATATAGTTGAATCTAAGACTTCAACCTTTTGTAGAAATTTGCATTAGATCTTCACCTTCTAATCCTTGATTTTTTATAGGTACAGATATCATATATTAATAATTTTGTCAAGTATTATCCAAAAAATTTCGACCTGTACGGATTTGGATAGGACACTATTAGAATCAAAACAGAAGGCGGAAGTTAGACCAAACCGGTTCATGATGACAAAACTCGTACAGTCGGTAAAGCTCAATCGCTTATCATCATACTTTTTGAATAGTGTATAAGCCTCTTCTTCAATTTCTGAAGTGACATGGTAGATATGATAAAGTGAACTGACCAGTATTTCATCTCTAAACCGACAGGCTGCTGAGTGACTAACATACATCCGAATCGCTCAAGGCGATAAAAGCAGAGGTGTCAACTTAGTTGAGAGACACTTTTGCCTTCTTCAACAGCCTTGAATTTAAGGGCCTTAAGCTTTTCACGAGGAAGTCTGATGTTGGTAGCAACTAAATCTTGCATCTTATCACCTTCAATATTATTGTATCATGGTGTATAATGGTATTGTCAATTACTTTTTCTATAAATCCGATATAAGATCACCATAACTACCCATCTTCCGCACCCTGAAGGTGCGAAATCTGGGTAATGTAATTTTATAGTAAAGATTATGCTATTCTCCTCCGATAACAATAATAAAAGGGACGTTATCATAGGAGGAAAATCATGAAAAAGATTGATATTGAGAAAGCAAAGTTCTTTACCAAGGTTATAGGTTCTTTAGCACTTCTCAAGCCCTTTATGGAGAAGATGGGGATTCGTGAGATTATAGATAGGACTTGTCCTGCTGATCCACAGAAACTTTTATCCCATGGAGTTGTAATTGAATTAATGGGAGCAAATAGACTTTTATCACCATCTCCTCTGTATGCTGTAGAAGACTGGGCGTATCAAAGTGGGGTAGAAGAAGTCTATAAGATTGACCCCGGACTTCTTAACGATGACCGTTTAGGAGATACCCTTGATGCTATACACGAGTACATTCCTGTACTAAAAGGAGAGATCTCCTTAGAGGTAGCTAAAAGATTTCAGATAGGATTAGAACACATTCATTGGGATCTAACAAGTTTCTATTTTGAAGGTGATTATGAGAACCAGGAGGAACAATATATCAAAATTGTCTATGCAAAGACAAAAAAGAGTGAAATGGCCAGAAAATCGGCAAAAATAGGTATCAATATCGCTAATGATGGCAAAGGGCCTGTCCCTATATTCTATGAACCTTTAGATGGTAATGCGACAGGTTTTGAAGCAACTATCGAGAATATGGAGAATTTGAAGAAACATTTGAAGCTGGATCGACTCATCCGTATTAATGACAGAGGCTGTTTTAGCGAAAAGATAGTAGCCAAAACAAGAAGAATGGGATTTCATCTTATCTCAAGTATTGCATGGTCACCAACATACGAATCTATCTTAACCCAAGTTCATGACTTCAAAAAATAAGTTCTGTAAAATCAATGGGTTACAACTTC
>JASEIO010000042.1 GCA_030017475.1 bacterium
ATTATTCAGATATCTTAATCTACTGACCTGGATACCTTGTGTCTTTACTATCCAATTTCTGATTTGCAATTATTATCTTATTGGTGGGAATATAGTGGGATAAGAGAAGGTTTATCTGATAATATCAATGATTTGACCTCGGTCTGGATCGACATATTCTATTTTCTCTTCTTCGGTCTTTTCAGATTTTTCCTGCTTTTCCTTTTTTTCTCTACTTCCTTTCCTACCTTCTTCATCTACTATTTCTCTTACAGTCCGGTTAGTGGATTCTACTTGAGAGGATTGATCGTGAAATGTTTTTTTAGACCTTTCCGAATAATATATTTGTTGATCCTCTTGAATCGTCTTAGCTTGAAGATCGATTATGGGCATACTTTCCCCTCCTACTATTCATACCTCTATTATATATATCGGCATTTTTTAGAAAAACTTTAATCTTAATTTTGATAAATAATGGTTGATTTATGAAAGGATAAGGTGTAGAATATATCTATGAAGATTATCCCATTAGCATTTGATTCATTGGGTACAAGGTCAATGGCTACATATGTGGAAGCAGAGGATTGTAAAATCTTGATCGATCCGGCTGTATCTTTAGCTGGAAGACGTTACGGCTATCCACCACATCCCTTGGAGATAAAAAGGATGGATGAGCACTGGGCACATATCAAAGGATATGCAAGTATTTCAGATGTCCTAATCATTACTCACTATCATTATGACCATCATAATCCAGAAGAGCCAGAAATTTTTCGAGATAAGATTGTATTTATCAAGCATCCAAGGGAATATATCAATAAAAGCCAGCTGAATAGGGCAGACTTTTTTCTCTCCCAAATTAAAGGTTTGCCAAAAGAGCTTCATTTCTCTGATAGTAAGGAATTTACGGTTAAAGGCGCAAAGATAAGGTTTTCAGAGCCAGTTCCTCATGGTCCAACCAACAAGCTTGGTTACGTAACAGAGGTTTCAGTTTTTGATGGTTCCTATAAACTTGTACATACTTCAGATATACAAGGTGGAATCTTAGAGGAACAGGTAAAATTCTTATTAGAAGAGGATCCAGATTTCGTAATAATTGATGGACCAATGTTTGGAAATCCATTACAGAATATGGTCAGGGTGATTTTAAGAACAAAGGTTCGCATGTTTCTTATTGAGCACCATTATTTGAGGGATCTGAAATGGAAGGATAAATTAAAAGAGCTTTATATAGAGGCAGAAAAAAAGGGGGTACAGGTTCTATCTTCGGCTGAATTCCTGGGTTTGGAGAACGATTTATTGGAGGCAAAAAGAAAACAGTTGTACAAGGAATACCCAGTAGAGTAGAAATTAGCTCGCTACGCTTGATAATATAGAAAATTGTACATTATTTAATCTTGCCGAAGGCAAGATTTTCATATTTCTTGCTTCGCAAGAAATACTTGACAATAGGATTAATGAAAGGTATAATCAATAGTTTAAGATGAAGAGGTTTGAATTACTTGATCATACGGCTGATACGGGAATTATTGCTTATGGCCGTGATCTGAAAGATGTGTTTTGTAATGCGGCTTATGGAATGTTTTCAATAATTGCTGATTTACGCCTTGTTAAGGGAACGAAAGAGATAGATATTGCGGTCTCAGGATTAGATCTATATGGACTATTAGTGGCATGGTTGAGTGAGCTATTATACTATCAATCAGTAAAAAATATACTCTTTTCACAATTTAATATAGATGAGATGGATGAAAAAAGGTTGAAAGGACGAGCCTATGGTGAGGTATGCGATAAGACACGTCATGAACTCAAAACAGAGATAAAGACTGTAACCTATCATCAGTTAAAAATTGAAGAGATTAGAGGTATCTGGCGGATTCAGGTTATATTTGACATATAAGTATTCTGAACATATATTTTAAAACTTTTTGTTGAATCCTTAAAAGGAGGAGTTATGGAAAGGGATTGGAGGGTGATATTAGAGAGGGTTGATGACTATAGATGGAAGATCCCTATGAGCTTTATGAAAGGTATGAAAGTTCCTGGATTGATTTATGCTGATGAGCGGTTACTAGGTCATATCAGAGAAGAGAATACACCTATCCAGGTAGCCAATGTTTCTACTTTACCTGGTATTGTTAAATATTCATTGGCCATGCCAGATATCCATTGGGGCTATGGATTGCCAATAGGAGGGGTTGCGGCAACAGATATTGAAAAAGGAGGAATTGTATCCCCTGGTGGAGTTGGTAGTGATATAAATTGTGGGGTTAGACTTGTTAGGACAGATTTACGCATGTCCGATATTAAGGATAAATTAGAACGATTAACTGCAGGGCTATTTAGAAATATCCCTTGTGGATTGGGTTCTGAGGGAAAGATCGTACTTTCTCCTCAGGATGAAAGAGAGGTATTACGCAATGGATGTAAATGGGCAGTCAAAAAAGGTTATGGTAAAGAAGAAGATATTCTTCATACAGAAGAGGGTGGATCACTGCCTGGTGCTGATCCAGATAAGGTAAGCCAAAGGGCATTTGAACGGGGAAGAAAACAGCTTGGAACTTTGGGCTCTGGGAACCATTTCCTGGAGATTCAAGAAGTGGAAGAGATATATGATGAAAAGGCGGCCTCTGTATTTGGTCTTTTTAAAGGTCAAATTACTGTAATGATCCATTCTGGCTCTCGTGGTTTAGGGTATCAGGTGTGTGAGGATTATGTAAGGATAATGAGTGGAGTTTATAGTAGATATGGAATTACACTCGTAGATAGACAACTTGCCTGCGCCCCTTTCCACTCAAAAGAGGGAAGGGATTACTTTTCTGCCATGGCAGCAGCAGCGAATTATGCCTGGGCTAATCGCCAATGCATTATGCATTGGACTCGGGAAACATTCGAGGAAATCTTGGGGATGAATTCTAAGGAATTGGGGATGAAGTTGGTGTATGATGTGGCCCATAATATTGGTAAGTTAGAAGAGCATGTAGTAGAAGGCAAAGTGATAAAACTTTGTGTGCACAGAAAGGGTGCTACACGTGCCTTTCCTGCGAATCATCCAGATGTACCAGTTGATTACAAAGAGGTTGGTCAACCAGTTATTGTCCCAGGGGATATGGGAACTGCTTCATATGTCTTAGTTGGTACAGACCTTGGAATGGAAGAGACCTTTGGTTCTACTTGTCATGGGGCAGGAAGAGTGATGTCAAGGGCAAAGGCAAAAGAGGTAGCAAGAGGTCGAAATTTGATCCATGAATTAAAGGAGAAAGGGCTTATTGTTAAAGCAAAAGGGAGAGATACAATAGCTGAGGAGATGCCAGAGGCATATAAGGATGTTTCTCAAGTGGTCCATGTTTTACATGAAGCAGGGATTTCCAAAAAAGTGGCTAAGATGCATCCATTAGCAGTAGTGAAAGGCTAAAGTTAGAAATGGAGGTGGGTAAGATGATTAGAAAATTGATCCAAACTGTTTTACCAATCTTGGTTATTATTTCCATCTCGTGTCGTTCTCAAACTTCTTCCTCTGTGGATAATCCTGTAGAGGTTAAGAGTGTAGAGGGATTAGGAAATATCTTTGTTAAGATAGCCGAAGAGGTCGAACCAGCAGTGGTTAATATAAGTACGGTGAGGGTAATAAAAGAAGGGACCTTTTTTCATAGAGAGTTTAGATCCCCTTTCCAAGATGAGTTTTTTGATGACTTTTTTGAACGTTTCTTTGAGTTTTTTCCTCACCCAAGAAGCTTTAAGGAAAGGAGTTTAGGATCAGGGGTAATTATAAAAAAGGAAGGATATATTCTTACAAATTGCCATGTCATAAAAGATGCTACAGATATAAAGGTAACTTTAACTGATAAGCGGGAATTTAAAGGAAAGGTTGTTGGTTTGGATAAAAAGACGGATTTAGCGGTCATAAAGGTGGATGCAAAGGGTGATCTACCCGTAGTTAAATTAGGGGATTCTGAAAGGTTAAGAATTGGAGAATGGGTGATTGCCATAGGTAATCCCTTTGGATTAGAACATACTGTAACTGTGGGTGTTGTTTCAGCTAAAGGAAGGGATCTGGAGATTCAAGGGCAAATATATGAAGGATTGTTGCAAACAGATGCCTCCATTAATCCAGGGAATTCTGGAGGACCATTAGTTGATATCCATGGAAGGGTAGTGGGAATAAATACTGCTATTGTATCACCAACTGGGATAGGAAGTGTAGGAATTGGATTTGCTATTCCTATCAATAAGGCAAAGGAAATAATCAATGATCTTATTGAGAAAGGGAAGGTTATTAGAGGATGGTTGGGAATAATAATTCAAGAGTTAACCCCTGCTTTAAAAGAGGCCCTTAATTTTAAAGAAGATGGGGTTTTAGTAAGTGATGTTCTTTCGGATTCTCCAGCTTCGAAAGGTGGATTAAAAAGGGGGGATATCATTATTGAGTGTAATGGAATAAGGGTTAAGGAAGTGAAGCAACTCCAGGATATAGTTGCTAAAACAAGGCCAGAAAAAGAGGTAAATATTTTAATAGTGAGGGATGGGGTAAAAGAAATCTTATCCATAAAGATTGGTGAGATGCCAGAAGAAGGGATTGTTTTCAAGCCTAAAGAAGGGACCTGGTTAGGGGTAACGGTTCAAGATTTAACTCGAGAATTGAGAGAGCATTTTGACCTGGAAAAAGGAGAAAGGGGTGTTTTAATTACTGATGTTGAAGTTGGATCCCCTGCTGATGAAGCAGGTTTGCAGCAGGGAGATTTGATAAAAGAGGTAAATGAACAAAAGATTCATGATGTATCGAAGTTTGAGAGGGAAATAAATAAAATTGCACCTGGTAAATCCTGCCTATTACTAATAAAAAGAAAGGAACATACATTTTTTGTAGTAGCAAAGCGAGAAGAATAATATGTTTAAGATAAGACGTCCAAAATCAAAGATATATGAATATATCGAGGTTGTGGTTACTGCATTCATTTTAGCTATGATTGTTAGAACCTTCGTTATTCAAGCCTTTAAGATTCCTTCCCGGTCTATGGTTCCAACACTTCGGGTTGGCGACCATTTATTTGTATGTAAATTTATCTATGGTATACCTATACCCTTTACAGATAAAAAGGTGTTTGAATTTCATTCTCCCAAAAGGGGAGATATAATAGTTTTTAAGTGCCCTACTGATTTGAAAAAGGACTATATAAAAAGGGTAATCGGCTTGCCAGGGGATGAAATTATGATTAGGAATAAGCAGGTTTATATTAATGGAAAACCGATTAAGGAACCTTATAAGATTCATTCCAGCCTTCGTACTTTTTTAGCAGACTCTCCTCGAGATAACTGGAAAGAGCCAAAAAAGGTACCCAAAGATTGCTACTTTATGCTTGGTGATAATCGAGATGATTCAACAGATTCTCGTTTTTGGGGATTTTTAGAAAAAAGGTTAATAAAAGGGAAGGCTATATTTATCTATTGGCCGCCAAATAGAATAGAGATAATTAGATAGATGGGGGTTATAGAATGGATTTTGGGCATTTACTTGATAAACGGTTGATTTTGTTGGATTTAAAGACGAATAATAAAAATGAAACAATCCAGAGGCTTGTAGATTTAATCAGTAAGTCAAAGGATATTAAAGATAAAAGGAAGGTTTTGGATGCAATTATAGAAAGGGAGCGGACGATGAGTACAGGTATCGGTAAGGGGATTGCTATCCCTCATGCAAAGAGTAATGCAGCTAAGCGGATCGTTGTTGCCTTTGCCAGATCAAAAGAGGGTGTGGAGTTTGATGCTGTGGATAAGAATCCTGTTTATCTTTTTTTTATAGTGGTCGGTCCTGAAGAGTCTCAGGATGAATATCTAAAGGTTATGGCTCATCTTACTTCATATCTAAATAAAGAAATAAATAGAAAGAATCTAATGGAGGCAAGATCAGAGAAGGAGATAATGGCTCTGGTCAGTAAGATAGAGTAATCTTGATGAAGGTAAAAGAATATATGACTAAAGAAGTTACAACTGTATCATCTTCTGCAACATTTAGAGAAGTGG
This sequence comes from bacterium, assembly GCA_030017475.1. Taxonomy (GTDB): domain Bacteria; phylum UBA9089; class JASEIO01; order JASEIO01; family JASEIO01; genus JASEIO01. The sequence goes on from JASEIO010000042.1 coordinate 6,001, forward strand.
GAGAGATTCTTTATAAAAACGCCTTTGATATTCTGCCTGTTATTGATAAAAAAAAGGAGCTCTTGGGAGTTGTCTCTAAGGCAGATCTTTTGCATGCAGTGCTTCCTGATTATTTTGATTTACTAAGTGATTTTTCCTTCGTTCGGGATTTTGGAGCCTTAGAGATAGATAAGGATTCTATTTTTATGATAGAACGCTTATTAGTAGTTTCAGATTTGATGACCAAACATGTTATTACTATAGGGGAAGATGATTCCTTACTTAAAGCAATAGCCGTAATGAATAAAAATAAGGTCAGGGTACTACCAGTAGTAAAGGGAAATAAATTAATAGGGATTATTTCAAGACGTGATATATTACGTGCCTTTTTAACCACAGATTAAGAAATCCTATACTTATACCTTCAGAAATCCCTGATGGTAATGACCCTTTCTTCAGTAATGATTTTATGCACCGCTATATCGTATTCCCTTACAGGAATCTTATCTATAATTTGCATTTCATAGGCTAGGCCAATAAAGGATTGGTTCTTCATCATGCTTAGTAGTTTATCATAAAATCCTCCTCCATAGCCTAAACGAAACCCGAATCTATCAAAGGCAATCCCAGGAACGATAACCAAATCTATTTCATTATGATTGATCTCTCTTATATATCCTGATTTAGGTTCATAAATCCCATATGCCCCCTTTTCTAACTCTTTCGGAAAATCCTTCAATTCAGATAAAAGTAGATCTCCACCCCTTACCTTAGGAAGGATTACCCTTTTTTTTAAAGAAAGTGACTGTCTTATCATCTCATCTGTTTTTACTTCAGATCGAGTGGATACATAAAAAAGGATTATATGAGCATCTTTAAACTCTTTCAATGCAAATAGCCTTTCTTTAATTATCTCACTTTTTTCCAAAATCTCCTTTTCAGATAATGAATCCCTTTTAGTCCTGATCTCTTTCCGAATTTCCTCCTTCATCTTCTTTTCCAATATAGATAAATCTATCAATCAATTTTATATAATCTGTCCATTCTTTCCTATTATCTTTTTCCATCTCTTTTATAAATCCAGATACCTTAGCATCTAAATTATCTACGGAGTGCAAAATAACTGCCTCTATAGTCATAGGTACCCTTGGTGAGCGTATGTCTTCCTCTCCATGATGTGAAAGGATTGCATGTCTTAATCTCATTTCTAATTCGGGAGGGAAGTTATCGATTTCTCGTATCCTTTCTTTTACCAAGTTATCTGAAATAATTATATGACCTAATAGCCTCCCTTTACTTGAATAATCTATAAAACCGCAATATTTAAGTTCCTCTATCTTCCCTATGTCATGTAAAATCGCTGCGGATTTAAGCAAATCCGAATCAACCTTAGGATAAAAGGGGCAGATTCCTTTACAGAGGGATAGAACCTGGTGTGTATGTTCTATTAATCCACCTAAATAGGCGTGATGCCACAGCTTTGCAGCAGGGGCTAATTTGAATTTTTCAATAAACGCTATATCATCAAAAAAAGAGGAGAGCAATCTTTGTAAGGCAGGGTTTTTAATCATAAATATCTCACCCTTTATCTCATCTAAAAGTGCATCTATATCCTTATCAGTCCGCTTAATAAAATCTTCAGGATTACATTTAGATGAGTCAGATCTTTCTAAGGACTCAATAATTATTTGTTTTGTATTTTCATATAAGCCCACCCTTCCGGTGATATGCACAAAATCATCAGTGTCAAAAACCCCTCCTACCTTTTCAACATTATCCCAAACTACTGCACTTATCCTACCAGTTTTATCTCCAATCTCTAAACGAAGGAACTGTCCTTTAGATGTGTCCTTAAAATCCTTAAATTCCTTCTTTCTCACCAAATAGACCGAATCTACCTTCTCCCCAATCTTTAGTTCATTGATAAATTTATGAGACAAGCTACCCTTCCTTTTTTAAAGTCGCAAGCCACTCTTTGACCTCTGCCTCGTAACCCAAATCCCCTGGTTCATAATATATCCTTCTTTCTGGCATATATTCTTGCTCAACCCAATGATTTCTATAATCATGGGCATATTTATAATCTTTGGAATGGGTTTTTAGATGCCTTGGAACTTCTTGTAATAGCCTTTTCTCCACATCCTCTTCTGCTTTCTTAATTGCCTTGTAACAGGAATTGCTCTTTTTACATGTAGCCACATATATAGTTGCCTCTGCTAAGGGAAGTATAGCCTCTGGCATCCCAATATACTCCACTGCCTGCATAGCCGAATTGGCAATCACTAAGGCATGTGGATTAGCTAACCCTACATCTTCTGCAGCACAGATTACAATACGTCTTGCAATAAATCGAGGATCTTCACCAGCCTTTATCATCTTTGCCAACCAATATAATGAGGCATCTACGTCCGATCCTCTCATTGATTTAATAAAGGCAGAGATTGTATCAAAATGCTCGTCCTTTCCATAATAGATAGCCTTTTTTTGAAATGCCTCTTTGATAATCTCTAAGGTTATATCCTTTGATATAGAGACAGAGGCCTCTATTGCATCAAGGGCTTGCCTTGCATCCCCTGAGGTTTTATTAATCACAAAATTTAGGGCATCTTTTGATATATTAACCCCTAAGTTCCCAAGACCTCTTTCCTTATCCTGTAATGAACGGATTATGATCTTCTTTATCTCTTCAGGACTTAAGGGGTGGAATTCAATAATCTTTGACCTGGATTGCAAGGGAGGTGTAATATAAAAATATGGATTGTAGGTGGTGGTTCCAATAAAAATAAGCGTACCTTCTTCAGTTGAAGGCAACAAGACCTCTTGCTGAGCCTTATTAAATCTGTGGAGTTCATCGATTAAAAGGATAGTTCTTTTGCCAGAAAATGCTCGTATCTTTTTAGCCTCATCGATTGTTTTCCTTATATCTTGTACACTTGAGGTAACTGCATCCAATTTTACAAAATGGGATTTGGTAAGGTTACAGATGATGTAAGCCAAGGAAGTTTTTCCACAACCAGGTGGACCAAAAAATATCAAAGAACTAATGTGGCCCTGTTCAATCCTTTTCCTCAGTAAACTTTCTTTACCCGCAATATGAGATTGTCCTACGAATTCTGTGAAGTCTCTTGGTTTCATCCTAAATGCCAAAGGGACATATTTTTCTTCCTTTTGTTTAAGTATATCCATAAAACTACCACCTTCCATTTTATTATATATTAAAGAAGGTGATTTGTCAATAAATTTACGTTGACACAACTAAGAGGTTATGTTAATATTTAGATCGGAATGGAAATAAGGATTGCGATTATTCAATATCCTGGATCGAATTGTGAATATGAGACAAGCCGGGCAGTAGCAAAGGCTGGAATGATACCAGAAATATTTAGATGGAATAAAGACCCAAAGATACTTTCGGAATTCTCAGGGTATATAATACCTGGTGGTTTTTCATACCAGGATAGGGTAAGAGCTGGAGCAATAGCAGCCAAGAAATCAATCGTTGATAGCATAATGAAAGAGGCAATGATTGGGAAGCCTGTTTTAGGTATCTGTAACGGAGCACAAGTCTTAGTTGAGGCAGGGATGATTCCAGGTCTTGCCTGGGGGCGCTTAGAAATGGCCTTAGCTCCAAATATGATGAAGGGAAGGATTGGATTTTACTGTGATTGGGTTTATGTAAAGGTTTCAAACACAACAAATGCCTTTACCCGCTTTTTCCGGAAAGATGAGATATTTCCTATCCCTATTGCCCATGCTGAAGGAAGGTTTGTTACCAAAGAGGAAGGTTTATTGGAAGATTTAATAAAGAATAACCAGATTGTATTAAGGTATTGTGATATAAATGGAGAGATAATCGAAGATTTTCCTATTAATCCTAATGGATCTATTTACAATATTGCTGGGCTCTGTAATCCATCGGGAAATGTCTTTGCATTAATGCCTCATCCAGAAAGGGCGGCTGTTGTTCGTCAAATTCCAGATGATTTGGGTGGAAGATTTGGAAAGGTAAGGTATAGGGCATGGGGCAATGTGGCTAAAATGAAGAAAGGGGCTTCGGGGTTAAAGATATTTGAATCAATGAGGAGATATATAGAAGATGGTGTATGGGATAGAACTATTTGTTAGATTAAAAACCACTGATTTAGTAGCCTTAACTGCAAAGAATACCTTGCAAAGGGATATGGGGTACCGTGATGTGCTAAAGGATCTAAAAAGGGAAGATTATTGGTTGATTTCTGTGGAGTGTGAGATGAAAGAAGAGGTTAAGGAATTAGCAACTGAATTTGCTAATAAAACAAAGATATTTGTTAATCCAAATAAACATACCTATACTATAAGAATCAGGGAAAATGGATCAGAGATTAAGGAAGAAAAGGGAGATGCTGATAAGGGATTATATGATATAAAGGTACTCGTATCTTACGATGAAGATAGTAAGGCATGCTTAATAAAAGATACATTATGTAAGACGTTGGGCTATGGAGATAAGGTTAAGGATGTAAAATCTGGAATAATTTGGAGACTTTTGATAGATGCAGAAGATGAAAAAAGGGCAAAGGAGGTGGCTTCAGATATTGTAGTTACAAAGGAGGTAAAATCGGGACTGCTTATAAATCCCCATTCTCAATCGTACAGAATCCTTTAATTAGTTTGTTATAGGTGCGAGAAAAGTCGCCTGGGGACATGAAGACTACTACATCTCCTTTACTTAAACCCTTGAGTAAATAATCGATTATTCCATCCATAGAAGGTATGTATTGAGCGTTTTTCATCATTTTAACTAATTCTTCAGGATCAAGCATATCCTCTTTATCCAAATCCTGTGGTTTGTAGACAGGGGTAATAATTACTTCTGTTGCTTCTAAAAAGGAGCTCGCATATTCAGCCATAAAGCGCCTTCTTCTACTTGAATGGGTTCTTGGTTCAAAGACGCAAAAGATTCTATTATTTGGATATCTGGTTTTTAGTGCGGAGAGGGTTTCCTTAACCTCGGTTGGATGATGGGCATAATCATCAATTATTGTGACCTCATTCACAACCTCTATTACCTCAAGCCTCTTTTTTGTCCCTTTAAAAGAGTCAAACGCCTTTTGTATATCCATATTAGAAATAGATAGGGTTTTTGCCACAGCTATTGCGCCTAATGCATTTTTCACATTGTGCATACCAGCCAATTTAGTTGAAAACCTGCCAGTTGGTTTATCCCTATTTATAACCTCAAAGCACGCCCCAGTTTCAGAAAGCTGGATGTGAGTAGCCTTCCAGTCTGAATCTTCAGATATACCATAGGTTGTCACTTGACATCTTGCACCTTTTGCAACATCTAAAACATGCTGATTATCCGCTCCTACGATTAAGCTACCATTTTTTGGGATTAAGTCTACAAGATGTCTAAATGCCGATTTAATATCTTCTAAATTTCCATAGGTATCAATATGATCCAGTTCGATATTAGAAATAAGGGCTATCTTTGGCTGATAATAGCAGAATTTAGGTGTAGGATTATCCCGAGAAGATATATATTCATCACCTTCTATCACAAAATACTTTGTAGTACACAGTTTATAATTGGTACCAAAGTTTATAGGGACACCACCAATCAGAAAGCTTGGATCGAATCCTGCATTCTCTAATATCCAGGCGAGTAAAGAACTTATAGTGGTCTTTCCATGAGTTCCTGCTATAACAATAGAGGAAACGTCCTTTAAAAAGATTTCTCCCAATGCCTCTGGAAAGGATATGATTTTTAGCCCCTTCTCTTTTGCAAGATTAACCTCAGGATTGTCCTTACCGCAAGCCGTAGCTTCAATAACTAAATCAGGTGTTCCTATGTTACTATCTTTATACCCCTCCATTCCAATTATCCCTGCCTTTTCAAGGATTAAATTTGCTGGTGGATAAAAGGAGGAATCCGAACCAGTAACCTTAAATCCCTTTTCCTTTAACATACACGCCAATCCTGATGTCCCACTTCCACAGATACCAATTATATGAACCCATTTCCCCATACCGAATGGTCTCACCTTCTAAGGCAACGGTAAATTTTAAACCACAGAGCTCAGAATACTTTACTACAACCTTATACAATCTATCAAAATTTTCATTCTATCACTGGATGGTCAAAACGTCAATAAATTTTTTGAATTCCAGACAATTTGAAAGGCCTTGCAATTAGATTAACCTCTTGATTTGTGTAGCGGTGCCGTCTTAAAGGTAAAGTAAGCAAAATACCTATGTGGTACAAACTTATGGAAGTCAAGTCTTGATTGATTGAGACCGGTATAATATAATTAAGATTTCTCTTCATATCTTTCCTACAGCATGCACATAAATCGCAGCCTCTTTTTGGCCATCAATCTCGAGTAAATTATTAAGTTTATCATCATAGAATGCCCCAATACAAACACTCCCCAAACCCAAAGATACGGCTTGAAGAGATATATTTTGACTTATGTGTCCTGCCTCTATATACACATAACGATAACCTCTTTCGCCGTACTTGTAGGTAGTACGACGGAATATAGCAGTCAATACAAATGTTACAGCGGATTTGCCTACCACATCTTGGTTTAAACAGCACTTTGTGGATTTACTTCTATAATCTCCAAGCTTCACCAATTCTAAGGAATGATCTAAGACTGAGTAATGGTAGATACCTCTATCTATTCCTTCTACTTGATTAACGATCAAATAGATTTCAAATGGATATAATGCCCCTGCTGATGGTGCAGCCCGGAGTGGTTGATTTCCATAATACCCAGTTATCCCTTGCGAAGCAAAAAGAAGCTGAGAAAGCTCTTTTATTGATAAAGGTTCATTTCTATAATCTCTTATAGAACGCCTCCGCTTTATAGCTTCTTCTAAACAGATACCTCGGAAATCCGGGATAGGCAGCTTTATCTCCTTAGCCTTTTCATATCTCTTATATAGTGGTGGCTGATGCTTAAAGCCAAAAACAGGCTTAAGTGCAGATAATGTGGTTAATTTTGTCTTCTCGTAAAAATCCTCTCCAATAGATAATCTCCCTGCACCTAAATCTTGTAGATTAAACATCAAAAATACAGCCAGTACTAAAACTACTAACCTTTTCATGTAG
>JASEIO010000043.1 GCA_030017475.1 bacterium
CTATCTCCATATTTTAGGTTTAAAGTCTGGCTTGGTAAGTAATTCCATCACTTCACCAGAAGGACCTAAAACATATAAGCCGCACTTTTCAGCATACCTCTGCGCACCTTTACCAAACCTCATCCCAGCAATTACACCTATTGCACGTTTATCTCTATATTCATCAAAGAAGTATTTAAACTGGTCAAGGTCAGCTAAGAATTCATCAATATCCTTTGATGAGACATCACTCTTTACCTCACTTATTATTGCCATCTCCTCACCATCTCTATCCTTACCAAGGCATAGGATATCTATCTCCAATTCTTTACCGTCCTTATACCTCTTCGACCGCAATGTCTGATAGAATACATCTATACCTAACCTTTTAAAAATGACAGGGACAGATGAAACAACAAGCCCTTCCACAACTCTACCCCATCCATCAGTCATCTTTCCCACCATCTCACCAACATTCTTTAATTCTTTGCTAAGACTTGCTATCTCCTGATCAGTCTCCTTCTGTTTTTCAGTAATCATCCTTAAATTTTCCTTTATCTCTTTTATAATCTTATCCTGTACCATCCTTTACACTCCCTCTCTCTTTATAGATTATAGCCCCTATTTTTCACTATATCACAAAGGATAGAAAATGCAAGATATAATTTCTCCACTTGTTCAATATACCGCAAACTATTACAAGTCTCATTTCTTAATCCAACTCATCATCCCACGAAGCTTTTCCCCTACCTCTTCAATTAGATGTGAGGCATCTTTCTTTCTAAGGGCATTATATACTGGTCTATTAGCCATATTTTCTAAGATCCATTCCCTGGCAAATTCTCCAGATTTTATCTCTTGTAAGATTTTTTTCATTTCCATCCTTGTGTCTTGAGTTATGATTCTTCTTCCCCTTGTCATATCCCCATATTCAGCAGTATCGGATATAGCCTCTCTCATTCCAGTAATACCTTTTGTATGGATAAGATCCACAATCAATTTTAGCTCATGACAGCATTCGAAGTAGGCGATTTCTGGCTGATAACCAGCTTCTATTAATGTATCAAAACTTGCTCTAATCAATTCTGTTACCCCGCCGCACAGGACCACTTGTTCTCCAAACAGATCTGTTTCTGTTTCCTCCGAGAATGTAGTCTCTATAACTCCAGCTCGTAATGCACCAATTCCTTTAGCATATGCCAATCCAATCTGATTAGCCACCTTTGAATGGTCTTGATAAACAGCAAGTAAGGCGGGTACCCCACCACCTTGTAAAAACATCTCCCTGACTAAATATCCAGGACCTTTTGGGGCAACCATAATTACATCGATATCCGATGGTGGCGTAATTTGACCAAAGTGGATATTGAACCCATGGGAAAAGCCAAGTATATTTCCAGAATTGATATTTGGAGCAATATATCTTTCGTAAACCTGTGGTTGGATCTGGTCAGGGACAAGCATCTGGATGAAATCTCCGATTTTTGCTGCCGCATCGGTAGCCATTACCTCCATTCCATCCTGCTTGGCCTTATTCCAATTAGGACTTCCCTCTATTTCAGCTACTACTACATCCAATCCAGAATCTCGTAAATTTCTTGCCTGGGCACAACCTTGATTCCCATAACCAATTATAGCTATCTTTTTCCCTTTTAAAAATCCTAAATCCCCATCCTTTTCATAATAGATATTCGCCATGTTAACCTCCTATAAAAAGTTACCAACTGGTTGGTGATTATGGACACAAGATACGAGATTAACCTTATCCATCTATCTCTCTATCTTTCTTTCAAACCTTTCAGGTAAAAGGATAATCTCTACTCTTCTATTTCTTCTCCTTCCTTCCTTTGTATCATTTGTATCCACAGGCCTATATTCTCCATATCCTGCTGCAGAAAGACGCCTTGGAGAGATATCATACTTCCATTGTAAATATCGTAAAACCTGTGTTGCACGAGAGGTAGACAATTCCCAATTAGATGGAAAAAACTTAGTATGAATAGGGACATTATCAGTATGTCCCTCGATTAAGACCTCTCTATTTGGATAGTTTTTAATAATCTCCGCTACCTTTTCTAAAGCTGGATGAGCCTCTTTCTTTATCTCAGATGACCCAGAATCAAACAAGATGCGATCGATAAAGGAGATTATCAACCTTCCCTTCTCTTCTTTTATTTCAATCTCTGCCTTTTTTACATAATCTTGGAACTCTTCTTTTATCCTCCTATTTTCCTCCATTAGTTTCATAAAGGCTTCATCTTTTTCAATCTTTAAAATCTCTAAGTCCCTATTTGTCTTTTCTAAGTCTTCTCTTAACCTATTATTTTCCTCTTTCAAATTGGCAATCTCTTCTAATTTCCCTTTAATAATCTCATCCTTAGCCTTTATCCTTTTTTTTAGCTCCTCTCCTTCTCTCTTAAGATCAACAATCTCCTTGTTCAAATTGCCTTTCTCAGCTAACCAATCTTTCTTCTCCGAAGACCACATCTTGTTTATATCTTCAATCTCTTTTGATTTATCCTGAATCGTTTTTTCTTTATCACTAACCTCCTGAGTGAGGGCATCCCTTTCTTTCTCCAACTTAGTAATATTTTCTTTCAACAGATTCTCTTTTTTCTCACCTTTTTCCCTCTCTTCTTTAAATACCTTTTCCAATTCTTCTATTTCCTTTGCTTTCTGTTGAATTAACTCATCTTTATTAGATACCTCTCTCAGATATCGTCCCTTTGTCACCAAACAACCAGCACTAAGAAATAGCAATATTAAAATATTTGCGATAAATCCTAACCACTTTTTCATAACCCACTCCTTTCGTATCACCTATTATCTGCCTCCCCTTGAGATAGCAATCCTTCCAGTTCTTACAAGTTCTTTTATTCCAAATGGCTTCATTAATTCGATTAAGGCAGAAATCTTATCCTCATCACCTGTCATTTCAATAGTTACAATTTGGTGGTCAACATCTATAATCTTTGCACGGAATATGTTTACGATCTCCATAATCTCTGCCCTTTTTTTGTTCATTGCCGAAACCTTTATTAAAACCAATTCCCTTTCTACATGTTCTTCCTTGGTCAAGTTAGAAACCTTAATTACATCAATAAGTTTCCGGAGCTGTTTGATTATCTGTTCTAAAACCCTTTCATCTCCTCTTACCACAATAGTCATCCTTGATACAGTAGGATCATCGGTTTCACCCACACATAATGAGTCGATATTAAACCCCCTTCCAGAGAATAATCCCGAAACTCTGGCTAAAACCCCAAATCGGTTTTCCACCAAAACAGAGATAGTATGTTTCATAAAATCTATTCCTTTCACTCGTAAATCTTAGATTTCAACTACAAATCAGCCTTGCTGATTTATTAGGCCATTCCTTCAATCATCTGATTTAATGCTGCCCCTGCTGGAACCATAGGAAATACATTTTCCTCTTTTTCTACTCTAAAATCTAATATTACTGGCTTCTTTGTCTGTATTGCATGTTTTAAGGCAGGTGTGACATCTTCCTTCTTTTCCACTCTAATTCCAACTGCTCCATAGGCCTCTGCCACTTTTACAAAATCAGGGGATACCTCTAAGGATGTGTAAGCATAACGTTTATTGAAAAATAATTCCTGCCACTGCCTAACCATTCCTAAATATTGATTATTTAGAATGGCTACATTGACTGGCAGATTGAATTGTACTGCTGTGGCCAATTCCTGAATATTCATTTGAAAAGAGCCATCTCCAGCAATATCGAAAACTATCGCCTCGGGATTTCCAACCTGAGCCCCAATAGCAGCAGGGAAACCATAACCCATAGTCCCTAATCCACCTGATGAAAGTAGAGTCCTCGGCCTTGTATATTTATAGTATTGAGCAGCCCACATTTGATTTTGTCCTACCTCTGTAGTAATAATCGCTCGCCCTTTTGTGACTTCATAAATCTTCTCAACCACATATTGTGGTTTAAGCTTTTCATTCTGTTTGTAAGTAAGTGGATATTCCCTCTTCCATTTATTAATCTTTCTATGCCATGGAGATATATCACATTTTGTAACTATTTTATTCAATTCCTGTAAAACTCGTTTTGCATCTCCCACAATAGGTATATCAACCTGTATATTTTTTGAAATGGCTGATGGATCGATATCGATATGGATAATCTTGGCATGTGGGGCAAACTCCGAAGTCTTGCCAGTTATCCGATCATCAAATCTTGCCCCAATAGCAATTATTAAATCCGATTCGGTTATAGCCAAATTGGCATATTTTGTTCCATGCATACCAAGCATCCCCAAAAATAAGGGATGGGTACCTGGAAACCCACCCAAGCCTAATAAAGTAGTGGTTACTGGAATATTTGTAGTCTCCGAAAATTTCAATAACTCCTCACTCGCCCCCGAAATGATTATTCCTCCCCCAGCATAAATAACCGGCCTCTTACTTTTTGAGATTGCCTTAGCTGCCCTTTTTATTTGCATTGGGTGTCCAAGATAGGTAGGATTATAACTTCGGATATTTACCTTTTCTGGATAATTGTATTCAGTTTCACCTGTTGACACATTTTTAGGTAAATCAATAACCACTGGCCCTGGACGACCTGTCCTTGCAATGTGGAAGGCCTCTTTTACTGTCCTTGCCAGTTCTTTTACATCCTTCACCAAGTAGCTGTGTTTAGTTATTGGGCGAGTGATCCCAATAATATCCGCTTCTTGGAAGGCGTCATTTCCAATCATATGGGTTGGTACCTGTCCAGTAAGAGCAACTATGGGTACTGAATCCATGTAAGCTGTAGCAATTCCAGTAACTAAATTTGTCGCACCAGGACCAGAAGTGGCAATGCAAACACCAACCTTACCCGTGGAGCGGGCATATCCATCAGCAGCATGGGCTGCCCCCTGTTCATGCCTTACCAAGATAAAATTTATTGGTTTATCCACCAGAACATCAAATATGGGTAAAACTGCCCCTCCTTGATACCCAAACATGTCACGAACCCCTTCTTTCAAAAGAGATTCTACAAGAATCTCTGCTCCACTCATCTTAGTCATTTTCCCACCTAAATTCTAACTAAGCACTGCTCCTTTGTTTGATCCAGAAACTGATTTAGCATATCTAAATAGATACCCTTGTTTAATATGTGGCTCTTTCGGTCTCCATTTATCCAATCTCTCCTTTATCTCTCTATCACTTAATCTTACATCTAATCTTCTATTTGGTATATCAATCTCGATCTCATCTCCATCTTCTATTACAGCAATTACTCCACCTTCGGCTGCCTCTGGAGATACATGACCAATCGATGCACCTCTGGTTGCCCCAGAAAACCTTCCGTCTGTAATCAAGGCTACATCTTTATCTAATTTCATTCCAACTATTGATGCAGTTGGAGCAAGCATTTCCCTCATTCCAGGGCCACCTTTTGGGCCTTCATACCTTATTACTACCACATCTCCCTTTTTAATCTGATTGGATAATATGCCAGATACTGCCTCCTCTTCAGATTCAAAAACACGAGCTCGCCCTATATGACAAAGCATCTCCGGAGCTACAGCTACTTGTTTAACCACTGCTCCACCCCTTGCTAAATTCCCATACAATATAGCTATTCCACCCGATTCATGATATGGATTATCAATGGATCTTATAACTTCCGGGTTTTTTACGGTTGCATCTTTAATATTATCCTTAATCCTTCCACAAGTTACGGTTAGTTCATCCAAATGGATCAATCCCTTTTTTGATAATTCATTCATAACCGCTGAAATACCCCCTGCCTTGTCCAGATCTTCCAAGTGATCTGGTCCTGCAGGTGCTAAATTACATAAATGAGGCGTCCTATCGCTTATCTCATTGAATATATCCAAATTAAGTTCAATCCCTACCTCTTTTGCTATAGCAGGGACATGTAAAATGGTATTTGTGGAACAGCCTAAGGCCATATCTACTGTAATAGCATTTTGAAAGGCATGACTGGTCATAATATCCTTAGGTTTTATATCCTTTTCTAATAATTCCATAATCTTAAAACCTGCCATCTTAGCCAATCTTATTCTGCGGGCATCTATCGCTAAAATTGTACCATTCCCAGGTAGACCCATACCAATCGCCTCTACCAAACAATTCATAGAATTAGCTGTATACATCCCAGCGCATGAGCCATATCCTGGACATGCCACTTCCTCAAGTTCTCGTAACTCCTCTTCTTTCAAGGCACTGACCCCCTCATACACATCATGAAGTGAAACCTCCTCGCCTTTAAACCTTCCAGTTTCCATTGGGCCGCCTGATATGATTATTGAAGGTATATTAAGTCGAGCTGCAGCCATTAGCATTCCAGGGATTACCTTATCACAATTGCCTACAAGCACTAAGGCATCAAATGGATGAGCCGTAGCCATTATCTCTATAGAATCGGCAATTACTTCACGACTGGCTAAAGAATATTTCATCCCTATGTGTCCCATAGCAATCCCATCACAAACCCCAATAGTGGAGAATTCTATAGGTGTCCCCCCAGCTTGCAATATACCAACTTTTACCGCTTCGGTTATTTTATCCAAATGAATATGTCCAGGGATTATCTCATTCCGTGAATTTGCAATCCCAATTATCGGCCTATTTAGCTCCGATTGACTATATCCCATAGCCTTAAAAAGCGACCTATGTGGTGCCCTTTCTAAACCCTTTTTCATCAAATCGCTTCTCACATTTCACCTCATCTTAAAAAATCTTTTGAAGATTATATATCACTTTTCATCTGCCTTGTCAACCTTTTTCAGTCTCCTCCTTAAAAAAATATAGATTATGGAGATTAGACTTAGACCTAAAGAAGAATAGGAAAATACATCTCCATATCTTGTATAAAATGTAGGAGTAGAATTTAGGGAGATATTTCCTATCAGGATGTTCTTCTTAAAGATAGGTAAAATCCTCTCCACTTTTCCATAAGGATTGATGATGGCTGATATTCCTGTATTCCCAGCCCTGACTAAAAAACACCCATTCTCTACAGCCCGAAAAATACACATATTAAAATGTTGGTAATGAGAGACACGTGAGCGAGACCAGACATCATTGGTTATATTTACCATAAAACAGGCACCATTCCTTACAAATCTTCTTGTTAAATCCGAAAATATATCCTCAAAACAGATAAGTACCCCAAACTTTGTAAGTAGTTTGTGATTGCTCAATTGGAATATGGTATATCTCTTTCCTTCGCTAAAGTTCCCAATCTTTGGAGCAATATACCTTACAAATGAAAGAAATCTCTCAAAAGGCAAAAACTCTCCAAATGGAACCAAATGGATTTTATCATAACGATTTATTAGACCCCTAAAGGGTGAGAATAGAAATGCTGAGTTATAGAATCTCTCACCGTCTTCAATATGGGGAGAACCAACAAGCAAAAATGCCTTATTGTCCATTGCGAGTCTTTCTAACCAAGAGATTAAGGATTGATCCCCTTCAATTGGCTCTCTCACAGCCGTCTCTGGCCAAATGATTAACTGGGGATGGAACCTGCCTGCTTTCTTTGTCAAATTTTCTAACCTGCCTAAGATTTTGTCTCTATTACTTACCCAGTCTAAGTCATAAGAGAATCCACCTTGTATAATAGCTATCTTAAGATCGCTCTTAGATATAGATGATTTTAAAATCACCCATAATCCTTCACCATACCAGATTACAATTATTAAAAAGGCAACCCAAATTAGTCTTTTAATCCATGCAAACCCGTGCAATCCATAGTTTATAATTTGGGTCAAAATTGAGTTTATTAATACAATCAAAAAGGATACCCCAAATACTCCAGTAATACTTGAGATCTGTATAAATGGAAGATTTTTATATTGGGTATATCCAATTACACCCCAAGGAAATCCTAAGGTACCCAAAGACCTAATAAATTCAAGCGATGTCCAGAGGAATGGCCCAGCTAATATAGTGAATGGTAAGGGGTAAGGGGTGAGGAGTGAATAAAGATAAGAAAATAGGCCAAGATAAAGGGATAATATCAACACTAATAGGGGTAAGGCCAAAGGATGGTATATCTTTGTCCAAAAAAGTAGACAGAAAAAGAACGTTAAGCCTGTTAAGTAACCCTTGAGGAAAGAAAGCCTTTTTGTTCTATTAAGAGAAAGGAGAAGAGGAATTAAGGCGAAAAAACTAAGAACTCCAAAATTAACTGGTGGAAAGGATAGGAATAGTAAAATACCTGATAAACAAGGGAGGATTATCACTAATCTTTTATCCATCTCAATAATATATTTTCATGTTGACATCTTCTGCCCTTATGTTCATCTAAACCTCTATCTGCATAATATACCAGTCAGTATATAGATAATCTGGATCTATATAATCAGTGGTTTCTTTTAAGGAGTGATTTTAACCGGAAGTCGGTTTTTCGAAATGTGTGTCCACTAAGAATAGAACTTGCCCAGTTTTAACTAATTGGGTATCTTCAACTAAGATTTTAACGATTCTACCAGCTATTTCAGATTTGATCTCATTAAATAGTTTCATTGCCTCAAGTAAACCAACGGTTTGCCCTACATTTATTATATCCCCTATCTCTACATAAGGTGGGGAATCAGGAGAAGGGGCTCTATAAAAGGTGCCAATTAAAGGCGCCACAATCTTCTCATAATTATTTTCTTCTATTGAAACAGGTTCTTTTTCTAAACCCTCCAATGGAGGGCTATTTTGGTTTACAGCCCTCTTTATTTTTATCCTTTTTCCCTCTTCTTCCAATTCAAGTTCTGAAATTCCTGCGTTTTCTGCTAAAGAGATTACCTCTTCAATCTCCTCAATTTCTCTATCAATAAACGACATAGATTCGTTATTTTCCATATAATAGATTCGCCTTATCAGTTCGCTCCCAGGTAAAATCTGGATCATTCCTTCCAAAATGTCCATAACAGGCTGTCTTTTTAAAGATTGGCCTTCGCAAGTCTAAATAATCAATAATCTCCCAGGGTGTAAGCACAAAATTTTCCCTTATTAGTTTAATCAATTCTTCATCCTTAATCTTACCTGTGCCTTGCGTATCAACCATTAAGGAAACTGGCTCTTCTACTCCGATAGCATAAGCAATTTGAACTTCACATTTGGAAGCAAGGTTCGATGCAACAATATTTTTGGCAATATGCCTTGCCATATAAGAACCAGATCTATCAACCTTTGTAGGGTCTTTTCCTGAAAAACATCCACCACCATGCGATCCAACTCCACCATATGTATCTACAATAATCTTTCGCCCAGTTAATCCTGTGTCAGCCAAAGGTCCACCTAAAACAAATCTTCCAGTTGGATTGATGTAATATTTTATGTTCCTGTCCAGCATCTCTTCAGGGATAACACATTTAATCACCTCTTCAATAACCCCTTCTCTAATAATCTCTAAATCCACTGATGGTGAGTGTTGACAAGAAACAACTATTGCCTTCACCTTTTTTGGTACTCCCTTTTCATACTCCACAGTAACCTGCGATTTGCCATCTGGTCTTAAAAAAGGGAGGATATTTTTCTTCCTAACCTCTGCCAGTCTTTTAGCCAATTTATGAGCCAGGACTATAGGTAGAGGCATAAGTTCTTCGGTTTCTGAGGTGGCATAGCCAAACATCATTCCTTGATCACCTGCCCCTTTGCGGTCAACTCCTCGTGCTATGTCTTGAGACTGTTCATCGATAGAGGTTATTACTGCACAGGTTTCATAATCAAATCCATACTCTGCATCGGTATAGCCAACCTCTTTAACTATCTCTCTGGCAATACTAGGAATATCCACATAACACGAAGTGGTAATCTCACCTGCTACAAAGACCATACCAGTAGTGACTAAGGTTTCACAGGCAACCCTTCCATATTTATCTTTTTTAAAGATCTCGTCTAAGATTGCATCTGATATTTGATCAGCAATCTTATCTGGATGGCCTTCTGTTACAGATTCTGAGGTAAATAGATAGCAATCTCTCACGTTTTCCCTCCTATAAGCTTATTGTGATTGTTCTCTCAGCATTTGTCTTCTTTTTCTCTTTTTTCTTTTGTGAAGTGCCCTTTTCCTCTTTTCGCTTGGCTTCTCGTAAAACTCCCTCTTTTTTATCTCAGATACCAAGCCAGAGATTTCACACCTTCTTTTGAATCTCTTTAAGGCGCTATCGATAGATTCATGCTCCTTCAGTTTTATCTCTGCCATCTGAATCCCCTCTCTTTTTGTTAGCCTGCCGGCCAATTCATTCTTCTTCCACCCAATAGATGGAAATGTAAATGATAGACTGCTTGCCCCCCATCATCTTTGCAATTTAAAACAACCCTAAACCCTTTAGAACTTAAACCTTTATCTTCGGCAATCCTATTAACTATAGAATATATATGACTCACTATATCCATGTCACGTTCTTTTACATCTAATATAGTAGGTATATGTTTTTTCGGAACGATCAAGACGTGAACTGGTGCCTGAGGATTGATATCAGAAAAGGCAACTACCTTATCATCCTCGTAAAGTATATCTCCCTGAATCTTGCCAGAGATAATCTTACAAAAGGTACATTCAACCATTCTAACCTCCTATTTTTAATGCCTTATATCCAATATCCTTCCTATAATACATTGAGTCAAAATGAATTTTATCCACTGCAGTATAAACCTTCTTTACTGCCTCATCCATTGTACGTGCGGATGAAGTCACTCCTAAAACCCTTCCCCCAGAAGTGACTATTTTCCCATTCCTTTGGACGGTCCCAGCATGAAAAACAAATACATTTTCCATTGAACCTACTTCTTCCAAGCCCAGGATTTCCTTTCCATTTTCATATTTTCCTGGATAACCACCCGAGGCAACAACCACACAGACAGTTGCCCCTTCATCCCATTTTATTTCAAGCCTATTTAATGACCCACTCAGGCAGGCCTCAATGATTTCAACGAGATCTGTCCGGAGTCTTGGAAGTATAACCTGAGTTTCAGGATCACCGAATCTAATATTATATTCCAGAACCTTAGGGCCATCCCGGGTAATCATAAGTCCAAGATAAAGCACTCCCACATACCTTTCTCCCTCATCCAAAAGTCCTTTAACAGTTGGATAAAGAATCTCCTCTTCAATCCTTCTCTCTATTTCCCGAGTTACAACTGGTGTTGGAGAATATGCCCCCATTCCACCCGTATTAGGTCCTTTATCTTGATCGAAGATCCTCTTATGATCAGTAGAAGAAACCATAGGGATGAAGGTTTCTCCATCTACAAAGGCAAGAATTGAGACCTCATCTCCTTCTAAATACTCTTCAATGACCACCCTTTGACCTGCCCTTCCAAAGACCTGCGAGACCATTATTCGACGAAGAGAATCTATAGCCTCTTCTAAACTAAAACAGACAGATACCCCTTTACCTGCAGCCAAGCCAGAAGCCTTAATCACTATTGGAACACCTTTCTTTTTGATATATTCCACAGCATCCCCAAAATTCGTAAAAGTGCAGAAATCGGCTGTAGGGATACCATACTTTTTCATAAAATGTTTAGCAAAGGCTTTACTACCTTCAAGTCTTGCTGCCCTTTTATTAGGTCCAAATATCCGCAAGCCCTGATTCGCAAAATAATCAGAAATGCCTTCCACAAGTGGAGCTTCTGGTCCAACAATAATTAAATCGATATGCTCTTTTTTGACTAAATTCGCTAAATCCGCAAAGTAATTTGGAGAACCTATTTTTATATCTATACATTTAGCAATTTTTGAAATCCCTGCATTTCCTGGGACAGCGTAGAGATCTTTAACTCTATTGCTACATCTTATCTTCCAACATAAGGCATGTTCCCGTCCCCCAGAACCAACCACTAATACCTTCATAATATAAACCACAGAAGTCAGATGTCAGAAATCAGACTTTTCTGCCATCTGTTTTCTAAGATATGCATCAATAAATGGTTCTAAAAATCCATCCAAAACCCTCTGTCCATCTCCTATCTCCACTCCTGTACGATGATCCCGAATTTTTGTGTATGGATGAAAAACATACGATCTTATTTGGCTTCCCCAACCTATCTCCTTTTTTTCACCAACTACCTTTTCTATTTCACCTTTCCTTTTCTTTTGATAGAACTGAAAGACACGTGCCTTTAATACCTTAAGGGCATTTTCTTTGTTTCTTATTTGGGATCTATCTGATTGGCATTGAACTGTAATCTTTGTAGGCAAATGAGTTATCCTAACTGCTGAGTCAGTAACATTTACATGCTGTCCACCAGGACCTGAGGCTCGGAAGGTGTCAATATGCAAATCCTCTCTTTTTAACTCAAATTCTTTATCCTCTATCTCTGGAATAATAGATATAGAGGCGAAGGATGTGTGTCTTCTTTTTCCAGCATCAAAGGGAGAAATTCGAACCAATCTATGTACTCCACTCTCTCCATTTAGATATCCGTACGCATAAGGACCTTTTATAATTAATGTTGCGCTTTTTATTCCTGCCTCCTCCCCTGGTAACATATCTACTATCTCTGTCTGGAATCCTTTTTCCTCACAAAAGCGTAAATACATCCTAAGTAACATCCCTGCCCAATCCGCTGCCTCAACTCCTCCTGCACCAGGATGAATGGATAAGATAGCATTATCCTTATCAAACTTTTTGGAAAATAATTTCTCTATTTCTAACCTTTCTAGGTCCTGGTTTAAGGAATTTATATCATGCTCAATCTCCGCTAAGGCATCCTTCTCATCCTCTTTGGCTAACTCAAACAGCTCTTTCAGTTCATTGAACTTAGAATTTAATCTCGCAAATGGCTCTATCCTTTCTTTTAAACTGTTTAATTTTTTAATTATCCCTTTAGCCCTGTTTTTATCTTCCCAAAGGTGCGGATTTGTTACCTCTTTTTCAAGACGTGATATTTCACCTCTTACCTTTGCAACTTCAAAGGCAGTCTTCAATTTTATTTAATCTTATGGAGATTTCATCTAATCTTTCTTTCAATCCCATTTTAACCTCCAGTTTTTTTATTATATAACATCTTATTCTAAATGTCAACACAATAATTTCTGAAACTTACCCACATCTTTGTAGAGCCATGAAATAACTAATAATTAAAAC
>JASEIO010000044.1 GCA_030017475.1 bacterium
TTATGAGATTATTAAGGAAGAGTTGCTTGAAATAAAAGACAAATATGGTGATGACCGAAAGACACAGATTATTGAAAGGGCAGAAGAACTGACCATAGAAGATTTGATTAAAGATGAGGATATGGTAATAATTGTCTCTCATACTGACTATATAAAAAGGTTACCTATAACTTTATATCGAAAGCAGAGGAGAGGGGGAAGGGGAGTAATAGGTATGGATGTAAAAGATGAGGATTTTGTAAAAGGTCTGTTTATCGGCTCTACTCATGATTATATCCTTTTCTTTTCAAATATTGGTAAGGTTCACTGGTTACGTGTATTTGAAATTCCTGAAGGGGGAAGACTATCAAGAGGTCGGCCTTTAGTGAATTTACTCTCTCTTTCTTCCGGGGAAACAATCGCTGCAGCCATCCCTATAAAAGAGTTCCAAAAGGAAGGATATTTAATAATGGCTACAAAGAAGGGATTGATTAAGAAGACCACGATTTCTGCATATAGTCGTCCAAGAAAGGGTGGAATTGTTGGGATAAATTTAGTAGAGGGTGATGAATTGATTTCGGTAGGGAAAACCGAAGGAGCGGATAATATCATTTTGGCCACACGAAAGGGAAAGGCAATTAGGTTTTCGGAGACGGATGTGAGGGAAATGGGAAGGGCTGCAAGTGGAGTAAGAGGAATAAGTTTAACAGGGGATGATCAAGTGGTAGGGATGGAGATTGACAATGGTCCTCTTTCTCTTCTTACTATAACAGAAAGAGGCTATGGGAAAAGGACTGATTTTGAAAAGTACAAGATTCAGAAAAGGGGAGGAAAGGGAATAATCAATATAAAAATAATCCAAAGAAATGGAGAGGTGGTTGGTATAAAGAAGGTAGGAGACAAAGATGAATTGATGATGATAACATCCAAGGGGATTATTATTAGGTATGGAGTACAGGACCTACCTAAGGTTGGAAGAGCCACTCAAGGGGTAAAATTAATCAACTTAGAGGAAGGGGATAAAGTAGTAAATGCAGCAAGAATATCCCACTTATAGTTCGTAATTGCTAATAAAATTTGGGGGAAATCACAGACGAACACAGATAAAAGGAACAAGGTGATGGTTTAGGGAGGGAGTCCATTTAAGGTTTAGAGGGGTAAAGTTAAATGGAAATGGATGAGAGATTGATAAGGCTTGCCTATACCGATGATTTAACCGGACTTTTTAATCGGAGATACCTCTATCAGATCTTACCAAAAGAGATTAAGGTTTCTGAAAATCTGGTTCTTCTAATGGTAGATATCGATAAATTTAAAAATTTTAACGATAGATACGGGCATTTAACCGGCGATCATATCCTACGCCAGGTTTCAATGGTATTAAAAGAGGATAGGAGAAAAGAGGATGTAGTAATTAGATACGCAGGAGATGAATTTATCGTTATTCTACCGCATACCCAGGAAGAAGGGGGATTTGCTGTGGCCGAAAGAATTAGAAAAAAGGTAGAAGATTCTGTATTCTGTGTTCAAGAAGAAGGCCCCGCTCTTTTTACTACCTTAAGCATTGGTCTTGCTACCTATCCCAAGGATGCAAGTAGTGTAGAGGAACTGATTAACCAAGCAGATAAGGCATTGTATTATTCTAAGGAGAAAGGAAGAAACAGAACCTCTAAGATCTCTGATATTAAAGAAGAGGTGATTGATAAAAGTAAAATCTTGGATGCCTTTCCTTGTAAAAAATTGGTCAATAGGAAAGAGGAGATCTTAAGTTTTCAAGAGTCTTTAGATTTAAAGCAGGGGGTTATTTTATTAAAGGGTGATGCTGGGGTTGGAAAGACTCGTCTCTTAGAAGAATTCAAACGTATTGCTCAAAAAAAGGGATTTATAGTACTTCATGGAATGTGTTATGAGGAATATACAGAAAGCCCTTATCGGCCCCTCCAGACTATCTTAGAAAGGTATTTTAAAATTTTAGGAGAGATTTCTACCTTAAGATTCCTTAAGGGTTTAAAAAGGAGCGATCTAAATGGATTAATTAAACTTATCCCTTCTCTTGGTAAAATGTTTCATTATGAAAACCTGCCTGATGAAAGGGTTCAGGTTTTTAGATGTATATCTTCGGTCTTAAACAATTTATCTAAAGAAACACCACTCGTTTTATTATTTGATGATTTTCATTGGGTAGATTCTGGGACGATTCAAGTTATTTCAGAGATAACTAAAAAAGAGACAAGGATCTTAGTGATAGGGGCATTTAGGTATGAAGAGGCAAGGGATTCCTTAAAAGGATTTAGAAGAGAAATAGAAAGGAAAAGACTCTTTTTGGAATTGGAGCTAAAACCATTTTCCTTGCTTGATGTTTCAGAAATGATTCAGGCTATTTTTCAGGGATTAAAAAGGGATCCGGAATTTGACCAATTAATTTATCGTGTCACCGAAGGGAACCCTCTTTTTATAGAGGAGGTTTTAAAATCATTAGTTGAAGAGAATTTTATTTATTATAAAGATGGAATGTGGCATAGGAAAGAGATCTATCAGGAAAATATTCCTTCCTCATTGAGAGAGGTCATATACCGTAGATTTACCACTTTAGATGAAGAGACGAAAGACATTTTAAATAAGGCATCTGTAATTGGGAAAAGCTTTAATCTTATGACCTTACAAAAATTGGGGGATATAAATGAAGGATATTTAAGGGAGATTATTGATAGGGCATTGGCTTGCAAGTTAATTAAACAAGAGACAGACACGGAATTTGGTTTTGTCTCAGAGATCATTCAGGAATCTCTATATCAAAGGGCAGCGAATAAAAAGGATTTTCACCTCCGGATAGGTGAGATTGAAGAAAAAGGAGGAGATATAGAAGAGATAGCTGCAAAATTGGCATATCATTTTCAAAAAGGTGGAGATATAGAAAAGGCAACCCTTTATGCAGTTAAGGCTCGGGAAAAGGCAAAAGAACTTTTTGTTTATGAAGAGGCAGCAAAATACCTGGAGAGAATGGAACGTCCCCCAATGGAGGTAGCAGAACATCCCTTAGATGAAGAATCTTTCCGTTTAATGATAGATGAGGTAAAATTTTTAACCATTGCTATAACCAACGTAAGGATGTACCCTAAAGGATCAGAGATTATAAAAGGTTCTCTCGAAAAGGCATATAAAAATTTGGCTGCGGTTTTAGAAAGGAATGAGGCAGTGACCTTAAGTGATGTTGAGGGAAGATTGTTGATTAATGGGGAAGAATTGGGAAAGGAATTTTCCCTCTCTCAAAATCGCCTACTTTCTTTTATGAGAGACCTTGGATTATCAAGTATTACCATTTTAAAGGGCTTAGATTTACAGGAATTGAATACCTTTTTAGAGGCCACTTGTAAAAGGAGAGAGGAGTTCTATAAGGTGAAACTTTCCCATATAGGTTTTAATTTAAGGAAATATGTGACTATGGATGAATTTTCTCAAGCGCTCTCTAAAGTGGATATAAAAAGGGTTTTGAAAGAATATGAACGGAGAGAAGAAGAATATGAACGGAAAGAAGAGGAAGAAGGAGAAGAAAAGGGATTTCGCTTTAAAGAAGCAGGTGAGGTTTTTAGAAAAAAGGCTGAGCATATAAAAAGGGAGATAGGGGAATTCTCAAAACACATATTCCAAGAGAATCCTGAAGAGGCATTAAGAGAGATAGAGAAAAGGGTATCTACTGTAAATGGAGAGAAAAGGGAGGATACCCTGGACCTCATTTCAGAAGAGATTTCAAGTCTTCCATCAGCGGTATTGACTCATCTTTTAACTCAAGAATCCTCAAGGCGCTTAGGGATAAAGGATAGAATAATCTCTCGCTTACCCTTTACGAAAACAATGGAGTTACTTGATCAGGCAATTAAAGAGTATAAAGAGAAAGGAAGTGAAGACCTTGAAGAGATTCTTTCTTATTTCTTGCGGCAAGAAAAAGAGAACTTCTCTCCCGAGGTTTATCAAAAATTGTATAAGGCTGGAATACTTAAAAAAATCCTTTCCAAGATAGATAAACCCAAAAAAGAGAAAAAAGAGGAGGAGTTAATTAGAAAGGCAAAGGAGTTTTTGGGTTTAGAGGTTATTCCCATGCGTCTCTTTGATGAAATCCCTGTGACCGCAACTGAACTTTTAGCCTTCGGAGAGGATGGATTGGTAGAGGATATAATCCTAAGATTGATCTCAGATTTAGAGAAAGACAAAACAAAATTTAAGGACGCATTTGCCTTAAAAAGGATCTTTTCCAGTTTAAAACACTTAGGAAAGGAAGATATTTCACGTAAATTGATGGGTCAATTAATTTCTCACTTCAGGAAGGAAAAAGATACTCAGGTATTTTTGGAATTGGCGGGTATCTTAGAGGAGATGGCTAAAGGTCTCCTGAAAGATAAGGTATATGAAGAGGGAAAAAGGATAATCGATTTGTTTGGAAGAGAGTATGATCAAGAAAAGAATGATTATTTGAGGGGTGCCTTGGAAAGGATACGGGAGGAGAACCTATCTGAATTGATAATGGATTTTATAAAAGGGCACTCCTTGCAAGATGTATCAGAAATCCTAATTACAATAAGGGCTGATTTACCCTTGATTGATGTGATTAAAAGGGAAGATGATTTAGAGATAAGGAAGGCAGCATCCAGTTGTTTAAATAAAATGGGTAAAGAGGCCATCTTAAGATTAGGGAATGAATTGATGTGTGACTTGCCAGCTGAAAACTTAGTTAGAATGCTTGAAGTGATCCCGGAGATTGAAGATCCGGATATATTCGAAAAGGCATCCCGTTTATTAACCAATCCAGATTTTAAGGTGAAGAAAAAGACACTTGAAGTTTTGTGTAAGAGAGGGGATAGGTTTGCACTTGAATTAATCCTCCAGGCCTTAAATGATGAAGAGATTTACCTTAGAAGATATGCCCTAAATATATTAGGAGAGATGAAAAAAGAGATAAAGATCTTAGCCTTGGAGGCATTAATTGACCTATTAGATAGAGAGGAGGATGTGTCTCAAAAAAGAGAGATATGTAATCTATTAGGAGATATAGGTGATACCAGGGCGCTTTCCCCATTAAATAGTGTAATTAAGGAATCAAGCCTTTTTTTGTTTCGAAGGGAGATCGATAGAGGATTAGTAATTGCCGCAATAAAATCCATAGGGAAGATTGGTGGAGAAGAAGCAAAAAGGATATTAGAAGAAGTGGCTATGGATAAAAGGAGAGAGGTCAGGACGATGGCTGAGATAACTTTAAGAAGATTAGGGTAAGAGAATGAGGATTTTAATTACGGGCGTAAAAGGTATGCTTGGGCAGGATTTAAAGCGAGGATTATCATCTCATGAATTATTTGGGGTTGATATATCGGATTTTGATATTACGGATAGATATTTGACTCAAAAAAGGATTGGGGAGATTAAACCAGAGATGGTTATTCATACTGCGGCTTATACGGATGTTGATGGATGTGAAAAGGATCCAGATCTTGCCTATAGGGTTAATGCTGTGGGTACTCAAAATGTAGTTCTTGCTTGTAAGGAGTATCATGTAATTATGGTATATATAAGTACGGATTTTGTTTTTTCGGGAGATAAAAAGGAGCCTTATATTGAATTCGACCACCCAAATCCAATAAACGTTTATGGCCAGTCAAAATTGGCTGGAGAGTGGTTTGTACAAAATCTACTTGACCGATTTTTTATCATAAGAACCTCTTGGTTGTTTGGCAAAAACGGAAGGAATTTTGTAGATACAATCTTAAAGCTGGCAGCCGAAAAGGATTTTTTGGAGGTAGTTAATGATCAAGTAGGATCTCCTACCTATACTGTTCATTTAGCACAGGAGATAAATCGGCTTATTAAAACTTCGAGCTTTGGTATCTATCACATATCAAACCGCGGATATTGTTCATGGTTTGAGTTTGCCAAAAGGGTGTTAAAGATTTCAGGTAAAGAAACCCGGGTTTTGCCGATAAAATCTCAGGAATTAAATCTCCCAGCAAAAAGACCTCCATATTCTGTATTAAGAAATTATTGTTTAGAGCTAACCATTGGAGACGAGATGAAAGAGTGGGATGTGGCATTAGAGGAATATTTAAGTACAAAATAGTAATTACTTTTTCCCTATCCCTTCCTAAGGCAATCTTTATAATATCTATAATATCAACTTCATCATCGGCAATTAATATCCTTTTCTTTCGCATGGCAATTATCTTGACATTTACCTAATTTTCAAAGTATACTATTTTTAGTGAGGGGTAGTTTTTTGTTGAGGAGATACCGATCTTTCGAGGATCCTTTCAGTAACCGTAGAGTGAAATAAGATGTATAGGGATAAACGAATTGGAGTAGTGATTCCATGCTTTAATGAAGAGAGACTGATTGAACGTACTATAACTACAATACCTAATTGGGTGGATAGGATGATTGTAGTTGACGATGGATCGCATGATAAGTCTGTAGTAAAAATAAAGGAGCTAATGAATGAGTTAAAGGATAGGCTTATTCTCATTGAGCATGGAGAAAATAAAGGGGTTGGGTCAGCTATTGTAAGTGGTTATAAAAAGGCATTGGAAGAGGGGCTCGATGTAGTTTGTGTGATGGCAGGAGATTCACAAATGGACCCAGAAGATCTCACCCATATTATTTCTCCAGTAGTTTCAGGAAAGGCAGATTATGTTAAAGGGAATAGATTATTTACTGGTGAAGCCTGGAAGAGGATTCCTAAATACAGATATTTAGGAAATTCTATTCTATCCCTTTTAACAAAGATTGCATCTGGATATTGGCATGTAGCTGATTCCCAATCGGGTTATACTGCTATTACACGGGATGTGTTAGATATCTTAGATTTAGATTCCATTTATTCAGGATATGGTTATACAAATGATTTATTGGTCAGATTAAACGTATATAATTTCCGGGTAAAGGATGTATCGATAAACCCTATTTATAATATCGGGGAGAAATCCAGGATAAATTTGTTAAGGGTCATACCTAGTATCTCCTTTTTATTACTTCGTAGATTCTTCTGGAGATTGAAAGAGAAATATGTCATTCGTGACTTCCATCCATTGGTCTTCTTCTATCTCATGTCCTTCCTTCTCCTTCCCGCTGGAGTGGTTTTTGGAGCCTATCTTATTTATCTAAGGCTTCGGCTTGGTGGAATTGCCCTTCCAGGGGTTATCCTCGATGCAGTTCTTTTAATCTCTGGCTTCCAGTCCTTGTTCTTTGCCTTCTGGTTTGATATGGATTATAATAAGGATCTAAAATGAGAATCTTTATGCTAACCACTTCCTTCCCTCGAGAAAAAGGAGATTTTGCAGGGATATTTGTATATGAATTGGCTAAAGGATTAGTAAGAATTGGTTATGATATCAATGTAATCTGTCCAAGTAGTGTTGAAACAAAAGGGTTTGAGGTCATGGATGGAATTAAGATATATAGATTTAATTATTTCATACCTCGTATCCTACAAAAAGTGGCTTATGGGAGTGGCATCTTCCTTAACCTAAGGAAGAGTATATTGGCAAAGCTTGAATTACCTCTGTTTGCCTTCTTTTTCCTGATAAAGGCCGTAGTATTATGTAAAGGGTGTGATCTTATCCATGCCCATTTTGTCTTTTCAGGATTGATAGGTATTTTTGTAGCTAAGATTTATAAAATAAAGATAGTTTTAACCGCCCATGGAAGTGATATAAACTATTTAGAGAAAAGTGGTCTATTGAGAAGAACGTGTCTTTTTATCCTTCGTAGGGTCTGCAGGGTGATAGCGGTTAGCAATTCATTGAAGCACAAGATGGTGGAGATAGGGATTTCATCTTGCAAAATTACAGTAATTCCGAATGGTGTAAATCTTCAAAATTTTAAACCACGAAAAAGGGACAAAGTAGGCTTCCAATTACTTTGGGTTGGAAGGTTGATTGAGGAGAAGGGTGTAGTATTTCTAATTGAAGCGCTTAAATGGGTAAATGAGGAGATTCCACATACTAAGCTAATCCTTATTGGGGAAGGAGAGCTTAAGGAGAGACTTAAAAGGCTTTCTCGCCATTTAGCTCTCTATAATGTTGATTTTATGGGAGAGGTAAGTCATTCCGTAATTTCAGGATATATGGAATCTGCAGATTTATTCATCTTACCTTCCCTACAGGAAGGACTACCTTTAGCTCTATTGGAGGCAATGGCTATGGGTTTGCCAGTGATTGCTACATCGGTTGGAGGGATTAAAGATGTTGTTATCCATGAAAAAACTGGCATATTGATTCCTCCCAAAAAACCACGCCTATTAGCGGAAAAGATAATATATTTGTTGAAAGATGAAGATCTGAGAAAAAAGATAGGAGAAAATGGGAGGAGAAGGGTTGAGGAGCACTTCACATGGGATAGGATTGTAAAGGATACCTCTCGGGTTTATAATTGGGTTTGACATTCTGTGTGATTTGTGGTATCATAATATAAAGGGATAATCAGCCACGAGGAGCACAACTTTTAAGATATAAGGGTATGGAGCGATTGAATCTTGTTGTGTCTTTTCGTGGCTTCTTTTTTAAATCAACCATGAGACATCTTCGTGGTTTATTAAAAAACAGGTTAGTGGTTGGTGGGGGGATAGGGATATTTGTAGCCACATTTTCCTTTATTATATCTCAAATTGAAGTTTTTGAAACATTGGAATTGAGACTGCTTGATTATAGATATCCTTTAAAATGGAAAGATACGACTAGCTCAAATATAATTATAATATTAATAGATGAGGAGTTTAAAGAGGAGGATTTTCCTTTCCTTTTTAAGGAATTGCTGGATAAGGGGGCACGTGTTTTGTGTTTTGATGTCTTTTTAAAGGATGAAGCAGTAAAAATGGCTATAGAAGAGCTGGCCTTTGCCAATCCACTAAATTCCATTATCTATCCCATTAAATTTATCCTAAAAAGGCATATCTATTATGACTTAGGAGAACATGCCTATGCCAATAAAATCTTAGCCTCAAGCCATATAATCATGCCTTATCATAGATTGGCCTTCTTAAGAATTCGTTCCTCAATGTTTGGTCAGACAAACACATGCCTGGATTTGGATGGGAAGGCGAGGCATGTTCCAGTTGTAGTAGAATATGAAGATAGATTTTATCCTGCTTTAGGGGTGCAGGCAGTGAATAGCTATTTAGAAGATAGGAGGGAGAAGGGAGAAGAGGAAATAGAAATAATCCCTGGGAAAAGGGTTAAGGTGAGAGGGATTAGTATTCCAATTGATAAAAATGGATTGGCATTAATAAATTACTATAGAGATATGTTTAAGACTTACAAAGCCTCTCAAGTTATCACCCACCACTCATCATCAATCCCTCCTCACCTATTCAAAGATAGGATTGTTTTTATTGGGGCAAAGGAATCTATCCCTACACCTCTTCGGATTGATTCACCCGAGATATTGGTTCAAGCAACCATAGCCAATAATATATTAGAGGGGGAGATGCTTCGGAAGGCAAATGGGTTTACGGATTTCCTCCTCACAGTCCTATTAGGGATATTGATTGGGTTGAGTTTACGATTTCGACATCTTTCTGCGCTTATATACACCATCCTTACATTTTCATGTTTTGTTATTCTTTCTTTCTTAGCCTTCTCCCTTGGGGTGGTAGTGGATGTTTTACCAGAGATTTTAACTACCCTCTTTTGTTTTCCTTTGGTTACTATTTATGGATATGCGTTAACAGAAAGGAAGATTGTTAGCTCCTTAGATAGGCTTAAATATTATAATCAATCAGTTATTGATTCTATGAATAGTGGTCTTATTGTGGTGGATAGGGAAGGGAAAATAACTACATTTAATAATAAAGCCCGGGAGATATTAGGGATAGATAAAGACCTTACGGTTATTGGTCTTCATTTCGAACAGGTATTTGAAGGAATGAAGGAATTGAGTGAGGTTTTGAGGTATTTGCTAACCGAACAAAGGAATTTCCAAAATTTCGAATTTGAACATGATAATAAAAATATTATTCTTAATACCTCTATATTAAAAGATAGGAGGAATGAATTGATTGGAGGTTTGGTTGTTTTTCAAGATGTAACGATGATGAAACGCTTGCAGGCTGAAGTAGAATTGAAAAAAAGGTTATCTGCTATTGGTGAATTAGGGGCAAAGCTTGCCCATTCATTAAGAAATCCATTAGGGGCAATTTTAGGTGCTTCTAAGCTTTTAAGGGATGAGATGGAGTGTGATAATGAGTATTTGAAGATTATCTTGGATGAGGGTCGGGAATTGAATAATCTGATTGAAGAATTTTTAAACTTTTCTAAGCCATTTTCTATGTGGTTGCAAGAGGTAGATATAAATGAGATATTAGAAGATAGCCTATCTTTTTCCTTGCAAAATGTAGAAAGGGATAATATAATAATAAAGAAGGAATTGGCTTACGATTTACCAAAGGTAAAGGTGGATATAAACCGAATAAAAGAGGTATTTATGAATTTAATTGATAACGCCCTATCTTCCATGCCGGATGGTGGGGAGTTAAGTATTCGTTCAACGTTCAACGTTCAACGTTCAACGATAGAGGTTGAATTTAAAGATACTGGTTGTGGTATTTCCAAGGAAAATATTGGGAAGATATTTGATCCATTTTTTACTACAAAAGAAAAAGGAACTGGACTTGGACTATCCATTGTACATAAAATAATTGAGCTTCACAAAGGGAAGATAGAATGCCAGTCCGAGGTTGGTAAGGGAACAATCTTTACCATTGAGCTGCCATGCGGGTAGAAATGGAAAATGGAGATTGGAGAAATAGAGGTCTTTAATTTCTTAGTTTCTAATTCCCTTATTTGGAGGAGAGAAGATGGCTTCTATATTAGTAGTGGACGACCATAAATCTGAAAGATTGGTTATGAGCGCTCCGTTGCGGAAAGAAGGTCATGAGTTGGAAGAGGCAGAGTCAGGGGAAGAGGCATGCAAGAAATTAAATGATAAGGTATTTGATGTGGTGGTAACGGATATAAAAATGGGGAAGGTATCTGGTTTAGATGTTTTAAGGGAGATAAAGAAGACCTCACCCCACACCATTGTGATTTTAGTTACTGCTTATGGCACAATTGAACAAGCTGTACAGGCTATAAAAGAAGGGGCTTATGATTTTATAACCAAGCCTATTGATACTGCGGAGTTACTGGTAAAGATAAATAAAGCTATTCAACAATTGGATATAATCTCAGAAAATATATATCTCCGGGAGAGGATAAAAACAGAGGTCGGGGAGATTATAGGGGATACCGAAGAGATTCGAGAGGTATATAGGGCCATAGATAATATAGCCAAGTTAGAAACCCCAGTATTAATTAGTGGAGAGAATGGAGTTGGGAAGGAATTGGTAGCCAGGGCAATTCATGAAAGATCCCAAAGAAGAGATAAGCCATTTATAGCTGTAAATTTAGCTGCTGTGCCTTTGGGTTTGATTGAGTCAGAATTATTTGGTCATGAGAAAGGGGCATTTACCGGAGCTGATCGACGTAGAATTGGAAGGTTTGAATTGGCTCGAGAGGGTACCCTATTTTTAGATGAGATTGCAGAAATACCACAAGTATTGCAGGTAAAGTTATTAAGAGTTCTACAAGAGAAGGAATTTCAGAGGGTAGGCGGCACTGCTACTTTAAAAACAGATGCCCGAATTATCGCTGCTACAAATCAAGATTTAGAAAAAAGGATAGAGGAAAATAGGTTTAGGGAGGATCTTTATTATAGATTAAATGTATTTCCTATACATGTTCCACCCTTACGAGAAAGGAAAGAAGATATTCCTAAGTTGATTAGTTATTTTATTTCGAAATACAATGCAATTATGATGAAAAATATAGAAGGAATTTCTCGGGATGCATTAGATGTATTGGTTCGATATGACTGGCCAGGGAATATAAGAGAACTTCAAAATATTATTCAGAGAATGATTATTCAATCAAGGCACGCCCTTTTAGAACTGGAAGATGTCCCTTTAGAAATAAGAGAGCCAAGTAAAAAGGTAAAGAAAATGGATTTTTCTCAAGCCATTGACAATTTAATTGAGGCATATGATTTTGAAAAAGGCAAATCTTTATGGGACGATACCCAGAGGATGCTTGTTCGACATATGGTAAAAAAGGTAGGAGAAAAGAATAAATCAGCGGAACTCTTAGGTATCTCAAAGCCAACCCTTTATAGCTGGCTAGAGAAATAAAAAGGTGGTGTGATTTGAATTAACAGATAGTTGTGTAAACTGTCCCTTCATTTCCTCTAAGGTATGTCCTGTGTAGCCCCAGTCTTATTAAGATGGGCTCGAGTGTACTCTTAATTTGAAGATACCCTTTATTCTCCTCATTTACAGATACAATGACAGAAAACGATTGAACCCACCTGCCGCCAACACTGCAGGGCACAGAACTTTGAAAAACCACTGCAAGCAATTCTTTTAAATAGTCACTATCCTTAGTAAAATTGTTTATCTCTCTTCTCCAGGTATAGTTCTCTTTCCTCCAAATATAAACCGAAGCCCAAGCATTGGTCCGCCAATGTTTTTTCTACCTGTATTTGCCCAAAGATAACTTGCAGATAGATATGCCTCAAAGAATGGCTTTCCTGAACACCCTTTAACCTCCTTGGGTTTCTTGAACTCCCAAGAAAGAATTTGAAG
>JASEIO010000045.1 GCA_030017475.1 bacterium
GAAATATTGTTTGACAATTATTACAAGACTGGATACCATGTACCTATGCCAGCCATAGAAATTACAAAAAACTGTTGACAGGACAAGCCTGATTGTAGTAAAATATTTAAAACAAAAAGGGATCGGCCTCTCACTTCCAATCCCTTTTGTGTAACAATGCCTTTTTTGTCTTTAAAACTTACCATAGCATAGGCTTTGAGTTATGTTAAGTAGTTTTTTAGACTAAATTTGAGGCTAAGGAGGTGGAAGGTGTTTAAGCGAACAGAAACATTAATTGGTTTAGTGGTGATGATGTTCCTTGTGGGTCTTGTGGCAACAGAGGTATCAGCTTGGGGAAGGAAAAAGGAAGAGAAGGTCGTGTCTTCTGGGATTGTAGAACCTACGGCCACAACAGATACTTCAGCAGGTGATATGGATGCAAGGATTGATGAGCTGGTTGGGCAGATATCAAATAGTATGATCCAGGAGAAGAAGACGAAGATTGCTGTGATCGAGTTCACTGATCTTCAGGGAAATGTCACAAACTTTGGAAGGTATCTGGCTGAGGAGTTAATCACCAAGCTCTTCCAGACCGGTAAGTTTCGGGTAATCGAGAGGCAGCTCTTAAACAAGGTCGTTGAAGAACAGAAGTTGACCCTAACCCAATTGATCGATCCTGAATCAGCAAAGCAATTGGGAAGAATCTTGGGGGTAGATGCTATTGTCAGTGGCACAATTACAGACTTAGTAGATAAACTTAAGGTAAATGCACGCATCATTGGCACAGAGACGGGTGATGTTTTCGCTGTGGCTTCAGCAGCCATTACTAAGGATGAAACAGTAGTGAGGTTAATGGAGACTACAGAGGCAAGGCCAACTGTTGCAGGAACGAAGGCACAAACCACAACCTATACTAAACCTAAATCAACAATTGGAGAGGAAGTGGTAATCTTCAAAGAAGACTTTTCTGAATATGAGGAGGGTGATTGTCCTACTGATTGGGGAGACAATGTTTATGTACAAACGTTAAAAGATGGAAGAAAATATCTTGTATCGTCTTTACCTGGTCGCCATACCGTAGGACAAAATGTTGACCTTCCAAAAAATTTCTATTTACAATTCGATTTTAATGTGAGTGCTAAACACTCCCTCCAAGATATATATAAATATTATGAACCCGATCCACACTCCACAATATCTTTAGTCGATGCAAAAGACATGAAATATTCAATAGATTGGGAGCTTTATGGCAATCATTTTACTTTGCCAGATGGTACAAGAAATAGTAGTGAAATAGAGGGAGATAAAACCCTCAGATTAAATGTAACAGATAATGTAATAAAAATTTATGTTGATGGAAAATTTGTTATATCAGGAGTAATGAAGGGGTTTGATAAATTTGTTCGATTTGAAGTTGATGTACTCCATACACCATATTTTCATTATGGGGACCTTAGGGGTTATTGTAATGTACATTTGACTAATTTCATAATTGAAAGAAAACCTTAAAAACTGCCACTTCAGAGCTCTTGGTCGGTAACATCGTCCTAAGAGAGATAAGGTTCTCAACCTAATAATTTTTGAGTGAATCTTTAGAGAGGGTGTAATTTATGGAACGGTTAGATTGGATAACCATTAATCCTGAAATCTGTCCTTGGCCAGCCGACCATTCGTGGTATGAGGATAACAGTTTCGGCTATCCTAAAGCAATTGGCAAGTGGAATGACACATTCTGAAATTCAACCTTAGCATTGAGCAAATTCTAAAGGAGGTGGTAGTCCATGGGAA
This sequence comes from bacterium, assembly GCA_030017475.1. GTDB lineage: Bacteria > UBA9089 > JASEIO01 > JASEIO01 > JASEIO01 > JASEIO01. The sequence continues at coordinate 1,768 of JASEIO010000045.1, forward strand.
GATGGACAGTGGGTTTAGTGTTTTTAGTAATGGCAGTTTTGGTTCTTTCAAGCTGTGCCACAAGAGGCCCGATTGTGGGCAAGCAGAGTGTCGTTGAGACGAGTGGCAAGAAGGGAGATTGGATCAATGCCAGGGAAGACTACTTTGAAAAGAAAGGGAATATGTATTTTCGTGGCCTGGTGCATAAGGCTTATGATTTGGCCCTTGGCAGACGTCAGGCAGAGGCAGATGCCAAAAAGAGAATTACCGAATCGATCACCAGCCTTGTCCGCACAGAATATGAGGATTATGCCAGGGGGGCAAACATGAGCGAGGATGATGTAGGTAGATTTGTAGCTGATGGGATTGCCTGGACCTCAGAGAACATCAGGATAAGTGGGATTATGCCTGATGAGTCTTACTGGGAGAAGGTTGAGGCCTCCACTTATGAAGGTGTTGAGTATTTTTATAACTGCTATGTCCTCGTCAAAATGTCCAAGACCGATTATAACAGGACCCGGAGTAGAGCTATCGATGGATTGATAGAGAAGGCAAGGGCAGAGAAGAACAAATTGGCTGAAGAGGCTGCTATGGAACTGAAGAGAAAATTGGAAAAGGGGGAGATCCAATAAAGGAGGTAAAAGGCTATAAAGGATCTATGCTTGTCAGAGGGGAAGAAGATAAAGGTAATTTTATTGGGAGAAGGACCAACTGACTTAACAGGACAAGGGGAAGATTCTAAACCATGGAATAAACTGGAAGAGCTTGGAGAAAAGATTGCCAGGTCATGGAAATCAGAAAGACATAGTTGGCAATTGATTTCAGAAGGTAGAAGGTGAACAATATATTGTTTGGATGTCAGTGTGGTTGTTAATTCGTATGAGGTGTCCTCTGCTATCTCTCGTGGCACTGAAGAAAGCGAGATAGCCATAGAATTTGTCAAATTGAAAAGGTGGGTTATATGACTACTAAGACAAGACTAATATCCTGGTATTATCTTGTGGTATTTGCCGTGGTTTTATGCCAATTTGTCTTCTCTCACAGCCAAAGTTATGCCGCCAAGAAGCCTAAATGGATAATGAAGCCACCAGAGGACAGACAATATATCTATGTTGTCGGTGTGGCTACTGGTGCTCCCTCCTTGCAAGAGGGAAGAAGATTAGCCATCAGCAACGCCGTTTCTGAGATAGTCCAGTTCTTTGGGTATAAGTCGAGTGTCAAGTTTAATGAGAAGAGGACAGAACTCTATACCAAGGTTATGGATCAGTTTGAGGCCATCTCTAAGGGTGCGACGATCAAGGGATCATTCCTTGATGAATGGTACTTTGAAGAGGATAAGGAGAAGGGTACCTATGATGTTTTTGTCCTTGTCCGCTTCCCAAGGGAGGAGATAAACAGGGAGAAGGCTCGACAAAAGAGGAAGGAGGCTGAGAAGGCATATCTTAGCCAGAAGAGCCTGAAGGAGGCAAAAGATGCTGAAGCAAAAGGAGACATCATTACCTCCTTTGCCCAATATATTCAGGCCTTAAGATTATCGCGAGACATAGAGGGTGGTGAAGTTATTCACTCCCAGGCCGTAAGCTCCTTAAATAGTCTTGCCAGCCGGCTTCAAATACAAGAGGTCTCTGGAAATAATCAGCAGGGGGAGCTATCCAAGGGGTTAGAAAAACCATTGGTTATCAGGGTAGTATTAAAAGGCACTACTGGAGAAACCCCGATAAAGGATCTTCCAATCTTATTTGAGTTTGTTCAATCAAGTGGTGTCCTGACCCCCAGGACAAGAACCAATGAGAATGGAGAGGCATCAACGCAGGTAACAAAGATTGAGTCCCTCTCGGATGAAAATATGGTTAAGGTAGCACTCGATGTGGACCAAATTCTTCCTATCACATCTGATTTAGCAGAAGAGGACCTAAGAACCCTCTCTTCCATTATTACCCTGCTCGGGGAGAAGGAGGTAGTATTTCTCTTTGGCTCTTATGTCACAAAGAAGGATCTCAGGGTCATCATTCTTGTCCAGGAGAAGAACCTGGAAGAAGATATGTGGGAATCCATTGTGGGCAACGAACTCTCCTCAAGGCTTCTTGAGGCAGGTTACAAGATAATTGGGGATCAGGATATAGGCAAGACCAATATGGAGAGACTGAAGTTTGCTATCCAGAAAGATAAGCTATTCTCCTTAAGGCATGAGTATTCAAGGCTGGCTGACCTTATCGTTACTGGCAGTGTTTCTACCCGGCCTGGTGGCCAGAATCCTTATGGTATGATCTCATCCCTGGCTGATGCCTATATAAAGGTTATCTCCCTTAAAGATGGAGAAGTAATCGCCCAAACCAACAAAATCGGCATAGCCGGCTTTGGGCTGACTGAGGAGCAGGCTGGAATCAATGCCCTAAAGAGAGTAAGCACCCTCATTGCCGATGCAATTATTGAGCAGATGGGACGAAGCCAGGTAGAAGAATAGATTGTTAACAATTGAGAGATAGGTCAAGCTTATATTGGTAGGGTATTTATTGTAATTCTTCAGGTCACCAAAGACCTTATAGAGATGGGTTTGCGATTTTGAGAAGGAGGAGAGTCAATGTTTAAAACTTTGAGAAAAGGATTTGCCTTGGCAGTAATGTCAGGGCTTCTTTTGTCTGGATGTGGACCAACCCAGCAAGTTATTAAGCAGCCAGAGCCTGTTACTACCACACAAGTGGCTGCTGAACCAGTAGCTACTGAGCCAGAAAGTAATATGGATGAGAGCATTAATAAACTTGTTCAGAAGATATCACAGAGTATGACTGCCCAGAAGAAGACCACGATTGCAGTAATCGAATTTACGGACCTTCATGGCAATGTTACTAACTTTGGAAGGTATTTAGCCGAAGAATTGATTACAAGGCTCTTTGAGACAGGGAAATTCAGAGTGATTGAACGTAACCTTCTAAACAAGGTGATTGAAGAACAAAAGCTTACCTTAACCCAATTGATTGATCCTGCATCTGTCAAGCAGTTGGGAAAGATACTTGGTGTGGATGCTATTGTCAGCGGCACAATTACAGACTTAGTAGATAAACTTAAGGTAAATGCCCGTATCATTGGTACAGAGACAGGTGATGTATTTGCTGTGGCTTCAGCAGCCATTACTAAGGATGAAACAGTAGTGAGGTTAATGGAGACTACAGAGGCAAGGCCAACTGTTGCAGGAACGAAGGCACAAACCACAACCTATACTAAACCTAAATCAACAATTGGAGAGGAAGTGGTAATCTTCAAAGAAGACTTTTCTGAATATGAGGAGGGTGATTGTCCTACTGATTGGGGAGACAATGTTTATGTACAAAGGTTAAAAGATGGAAGAAAATATCTTGTATCGTCTTTACCTGGTCGCCATACCGTAGGACAAAATGTTGACCTTCCAAAAAATTTCTATCTCCAATTCGATTTTAATAGGTATTTGTGGCCAAAATCCACAATATCTTTAGTCGATGCAAAAGGCATGAAATATTCAATAGAATGGGACTGTTATAGTAATTATTTTACTTTGCCCGATGGTACAAGAAATATAAGTGGAATAGAGGGAGATAAGACCGTCAGATTAAATGTAATAGATAATGTAATAAAGATTTATGTTGATGGAAGATTTGTTATATCAGGAGTAATGAAGGGGTTTGATAAATTTGTTCGATTTGAAGTTGATGTAACCTATACATCAGGTGGTAGTTATATATATTTGACTAATTTCATAATTGGACAGCTTTAAGACAATACAGATAATATTTTTAGCTCCTTCAAAGCATTTCACACCCTATGTTCTCTCCACCTCGTTATACAAAGAAAACCTTAAAAACTGCCCATTCAGAGCTCTGGGTCGATAACATCGTCTTGAGAGAGATAAAGTAATCCGGGGTGGTTCATTTCAGTGTGAAGGCTTGCGGTTAAAATATAGAGTTCGTTTCCGTGGTACCTGTTACAAGGTAGCTAACTTGATTTACCCCCTAAATAAAACCTTCAGAGATTTACTCTGTTCCTAATCCCTCAAATGTTTTCACTTCCAATTTTGATTGAGGAACCCTTTTCTGTGCCATCCTTATATCGGAGTTATAAAATAAATTATCTCTTGACAATATTTAAAAAACAACGTATATTATGAATAACATTCAAGAAAATTTGCCACGATACTCATGCGAATAAAGAAGGTTAAGTGTCCTTATTGTGGAAAAGAGGTTCTGTGGACTGAAGAAAGTAAATATAAACCATTTTGTTCAGAAAGGTGCTATCTTGCAGATTTAGGAAGATGGCTTGAATGGGGCGAAGAGGATGAAAAGGAATATAGATGAGGAGGGGAGAAGATGATTGGAAAGATAATAAGGATGGAAAGGATAATGGATCGAAATTCTGGTAGAACAGTGATCATTCCTATGGATCACGGAGTAACCATGGGACCGATTAAAGGTCTGGAAGATATGAAGAGTACAGTGAATATGGTAGTGGAAGGAGGGGCAAATGCCATAATTTTACATAAGGGAATAGTAAGGGCAGGACATAGGGGAAAAGGCAAGGATATTGGTTTAATTATCCATTTATCTGGATCAACCATACTTTCCCATGATCCAAATGCAAAGGTAAAGGTTTGTACTGTAAAAGAAGCGATACAGCTCGGCGCAGATGCAGTCTCTGTGCATGTAAATTTAGGGGCAGATACAGAAAGTGAAATGTTAAATGATTTAGGGGATGTATCACGGGAATGCCAGGAATGGGGAATGCCATTAATTGCTATGATGTATACAAGAGGAAAAGACATAGAGTCAGAGTTTGATGTAAGATACGTAAAACATGCTGCCCGGGTTGGAGCAGAATTAGGTGCAGATATAGTTAAGGTGAATTATACAGGAAGCCCTGAGACCTTCCGGGAGGTAGTAGAAGGTTCTCCTGTTCCTGTGGTTATTGCAGGGGGAGAAAAAATGGAAACAGATATCGAGGTTCTGCAAATGGTTGAAGGTGCACTTCTTGCAGGGGCAAAAGGAGTATCAATTGGAAGGAATGCCTTTCAGCACGAACATCCAATAAAGATAGTTAAGGCTATATCAAAAATGGTACATGAAGATTATTCTGTGGAGCAAGCAAGGAAGATATTGGAGGAGTAAAAATAAAAACTATATGGGTTAAGGCAGTGCCTTGGAATAAAGAGGTAGTGTGCGTAGCATTGGAAAGTGGTGCTGATGCAGTTTTAGTGCCCTCTGGATTCAGTGAAAAGGTAAAGGAGTTAGGTATCATAAAGACTGTAGCCGAAGATGGAGATTTAAAATTAGGAGAAGATGTAATAGAATTTGAGATAAATAGTAAAGAGGACGAGGAAAAGGCCTGCAAGGTGGATGAGGGAAAAACATTAATCATAAAAACTCGTGATTGGAAAATAATCCCTTTGGAAAACCTAATTGCTAAAAGGCAAGGATTGATTGCTGAGGTAAAAGATTTAGAAGAGGCAAAGACTTGCTTGCAAATCTTAGAGCGGGGAGTGGATGGGGTTTTGTTAAATACTCGTGATTTGCGAGAGATTAAGAGATGCGTAAGGCAGGTAAAAAGTGAAATTGCAAAGATAGACCTGAAAGTGGCTAAGATAACTAAGGTTAAACCCGTGGGAATGGGAGATAGAGTTTGTATTGATACCTGTACCATTATGAAACAAGGTGAAGGGATATTAGTGGGGAATAAATCCTCTTGCATGTTTCTGGTACATTCAGAATCAGTGGAAAACCCATATGTTACCCCTAGACCATTTAGGGTCAATGCAGGTGCTGTACATGCATATACATTGACACCTGATAAAAAGACCAAATATTTAGTGGAGCTAAATTCAGGGGATGAAGTATTGGTTGTTGATAGGTCAGGGGATACGCAAATTGCTGTAATTGGAAGGATAAAGATTGAAAAACGTCCTTTGATTTTAGTAGAGGCAGTGTCGGAGGATGAAATTATATCATTGATTCTACAAAATGCAGAGACCATAAGATTGGTCGATAAATCTGGACTACCTATTTCAGTCTTAAAATTAGAAAAGGGATCGGAAGTTCTAATCTATAAGGAAAAAGGAGCAAGACATTTTGGGATGAAGATTTCGGAGACCATTCAAGAGAAATAAAGCGGGGATCAAGGATAATATCCTCTCATATAAAATGGTGGAAAATGAAAGGGTTAAGGAGTATTTGTATTATTGGATTTTGGATTATAATAATGACCCTTCTTTTTATTAAAGAAGGGGTTATACCAGTAAAATCGAGAACTTTAGACTACAAGGAGTTTTTGCTAAAAGAGATTCCTTACGGAGAAGAATGGATGGGTATATATTTTGATAAAAAGAAGATCGGGTATGCCCAAACTTCAATTAATCCACATTCGAGAGGTTTTATAATATCTAATCGGGCAAGACTTTTCCTTTCCATGCTTTCGCAGGATATAGAAGTGGATATAGATGGATATTCAATAATTGATAAGGAATATAAATTACGTTCTTTCAGTTTTAATCTATTGTCTTCCTTCCATAAAATGAGGATTAAAGGTGTTAGAAAAGAGGATAGGTTATTTTTATCGATACGTACAGGAGGAGAGGAGATTAAAAGATGCATCCCTTTCCAAGAGGATTGCTTCCTCGAAGATTTAATCACTCCATTTAGGAGATTCCCTCAATTATCTTACGGAAAAGAATATACAGTAAATATAATCGATCCTTTATCTTTAAGTACAGGTACTGCCACACTTCGGGTAATAAAAAGAGAAAGGATTACGTTTAAAGACGAGGTAAAGGATGTAATGGTGGTAGAGGTAGATTATAAGGATATATCTATCAAGTCCTGGGTGACAGATGAGGGAGAGGTTTTAAGATGCGAAACCCCATTAGGGCTTATCATGGTGAAAGAGACCGAATTGGAACAAAGGGAGTTTGAACATCAGGTTGGTTCGCAGAGATTCGATCTGATAAAGGCGGTCTCTGTTCCATCTAATATTATTATTAAATCTCCAAAAAAGACAACCTTTTTAAAGGCAAAGGTCCTTGGAGTAGATTTATCAAGGTACAAGATAGCTGATTCAAGACAAAAGGTTTTCCGTAACACTATAGAGATCTCTACTTCTTCCTTTCCAGCCACATCTTCACTTTCTTTACCTATATTTAGCCATAAGGAATTTTTAAAGTCCACACCCTTTATACAATGCAAAAATGAGAGGATTATAGAGATGAGTAAAAAGATTGTCAATCAGGAAAAAAATGCCTATCTGGCAGTAAAAAGATTACTTAACTGGATATCACGTAATATCGAAAAAGGTCCAACAATTAGTATCCCCTCTGCCTTAGAAGTCTTACGAAAAAGGACAGGCGATTGTAATGAAATCTCCTGCCTGTTCACTGCCTTATCCAGGGCCTCTGGTATCCCTACGAAAATCTGTGTAGGTTTGGTTTATCATGGAGACGCCTTTTATTATCATGCCTGGTGTAAGGTATTTGTTGGAAAATGGTTAGATATTGATCCAACCTTTAACCAGATGATGTGTGATGCCACCCATATAAAATTTGCGGAAGGAGATGATGTTATTCAAACAGAGATAATAGGTCTAATTGGAAAACTCAGGATAGAGATTTTGGATTATAAAACAGAGATCTAAATAGATGTTAAATACTATAGGATTGTTTTTGGGATGATGATAATACAACTATAAAGGGACTGGCCTTTTCACCTATCTTGCTATTAAATCTTGCGAAGCTTGCCAAAGGCTCTCCATTGTTCCATCTAATGCCTATTATGTTAGGAGTGTATCCCTATAAACCTTTAAAGGCTGGATGTATGATTCTTCCTATGGAATTACCTCAATATTTTTAATCCTTTTCGATTATTAAGATGATTAAGACAATAGGATTGACTAAGAGATTTGGGGATGTTTTGGCTGTGGATGATTTATCATTGGACATCCCGGAAGGGGAGATATTTGGATTTTTAGGGCCAAATGGGGCAGGGAAGACAACCACTATAAAGCTATTGACTGGCTTGCTCCAGCCAGATAAAGGACAAGTATTTATTGGGAGGTATGATATTCAGAAGGATTATATCCTGGCTAAGCAATTGATTGGTTATGTTTCAGATTCCCCTTTCCTCTATGATAAACTGACTGGGAGAGAATTTTTGTCCTTTGTCTCAGGGATTTATAGGATAAACCGGCCGGATAGAATAGAAGAATTACTTTCATTATTTAATATAGCAGAATATGGTGATAGGCTGATTGAGGAATATTCTCATGGTATACGACAAAGATTGGTTATATGTTCCGTTCTTTTACATAATCCAAAGGTAATCATTATTGATGAACCAATGGTTGGTTTAGATCCAAGATCCTCTAAGATTTTGAAGGATAGATTACGGGAGAGTGCAAAAAATGGTGTAACTATCTTTTTATCTACCCATACCCTTTCTGTGGCAGAAGAACTATGTACGAAGATTGGAGTGATTCATCGAGGAAAACTGATTGCCTTGGGAACAATTCCTGAGCTAAGAGAGATGGTTAGTACTGAAGGTAAGTTAGAGGATGTGTTCCTCCAACTAACTGAGGAATGAAAATGGCAAGATATTGTTTCAGATGGCTATACGATGATGTATTCCTTAATAGTGATTGGAAAGGCTAAGGCGAGAATTGTTAAGAATAATCTTTTATGTATTAAAAAACATCCCCCATTAAAGATTGGATTTGTATCCTTTGTAAGTAGCCTCCTATTATATAGCGGGTATTTTCTTCTTTACAGGTGTTTTTATTTTATTGAAAATTTCTCCTATTTTGGACCATTCCTGGTCGATAGATTGCTTTCCTTTTTCTTTATGTCCCTTTTTTGTATGTTGATATTCAGTAATATAATTGTTTGTTTCTCTACACTTTTTGTGCAGGAAGAATCTAATTTTCTGATTACCCTCCCAATAGGTTATAAAGAGATATTTACCTCCCGTTTTATAGAGTCTATATTTTTGAGTTCATGGACATTTCTTATATTAGTTACTCCTTTAATCGTTGCCTATGGAAGGGTTAGGTCTTGTGAGGTATATTTTTATCTATTAACCTTCTTACTCTTTATTCCATTTGTGATTATACCTGCAATTATCAGTGCTATAATAGTTATGATATTGGCCAGGATCTTCCCTATCCGGAGATCCGGAACCTTATTCTTTGCCCTATGCCTTCTACTCATTCCTGTAGTAGTATTTATGATCAGGTTCAAAGGATTCAGAGAGATTGCAGTTGATCCCCTCGCGTTTCTATCCCATTTGATGAAGAGTTTACGCTTTTGCCAATTTTTCCTCCTTCCAAACCATTGGTTAGCTCGATCTCTAAGTTTTGCAGGAGATGGGAATTACTCTGAGGCCATATTCTATTTCTTGGTTCTTATAGCTAATGTTATCTTTGGATTAGAGATCCTTTTATTTATTGCCCCTAAGATTTACTATAAAGGATTTACCAAATCTCAAGGATTAAGTAAATCCACTGGATATTCTACCCATAGGGAGAAATGGTTAGAATTTCTTCTTAAAATACTTCCTTCTCCTATCCGAGCCTTGGTGATTAAAGATATAAGATTATTCGTAAGAGATCCGACACAATGGTCGCAATTCTTAATATTCTTTGGACTGATTGCTATTTACATAGCCAATATTCGTTCAATGCCCTATGAGATAGAATACCCATTTTGGAAAGGTCTAATTTTATACCTTAATATAGGTTCCATGGGGCTGGTTTTAGCCATGCTCACAACTCGCTTCTTCTTTCCTCTCTTTAGCTTAGAAGGAAAAAGATTTTGGTTAGTAGGATTAGCCCCAATACAGCGAAGGTTAATCATTTATGAAAAACTCTTCCTGTGTACCATAATATCACTACTAATTACAGAAGGACTAATGATATTCTCTAATATTATGCTAAAGACCTCCCTCTTAATTATGGTCATATCCTGTTCCGTAACCTTCTTAATGAGCATCTCCTTGGTTAGTTTATCCATTGGATTAGGAATGATCTACCCAAATTTCCGGGAAGACGCCCCTTCAAGGATTGTATCAGGCTTAGGAGGAACAATTAATGCAATATTATCCTTGATGTATGTAGCCTTAACCACTGTTATATTGAGTTATCCATTCCAATTGTATCTATCAGGAAGAGAAACAGGTGGAGCCATAATCTTAGCAATAGCTTGTATATCTCTCTTAAGCGTCCTAACTACAATTGTTCCATTGGGTATTGGATTTGGACGTTTGAAAAGGATGGAATTTTAAGTCTTGACAATTTTATCCTCCTATTATTAGAGGACGGACGTTGGTAACAAACGTAAAAAACACTTGACATATATGCCTGGTGCCTGATGTCAAACCACTTCCATCTC
>JASEIO010000046.1:0-8563 GCA_030017475.1 bacterium
AATATTGTTTGACAATTATTACAAGACTGGATACCATGTGCCTATGCCAGCCAAATTTTTTGAAGTTAGTTGTTGACTTTTTGATGTATTTTTGATACCATAAATACCCATATCTAAAGGTGAAACAAAGGGTGTCCTTTTGAGCTATTTTTTCAATTATTATTAATTTGTCAAATAATTTTATTGCTTATAGAATTCAATCTCTGTCATTGGATAATGACGGATATTGAGGGTGAAAAGGCAGGCTTTTTTACAAAATGCAGTGGCTGCTATTAGGGCATCGCCTAATTGCAGATTATGGCTCTTTCTATAAGTTTTAAGATAATATCCGGCTTTTTCACCAATCTCTGAGTCGACGGGAAGGCATTCTAACTGTGAAAAGAAATTAGCAACTTTATTTTCTTCGTTTGGTCTAAGGCCATGGTAAATCTCGGCTTTAGTTACAGGTGAATAGCAGATAAGGTTGCCTTGACGAGAGAGTTCTTTGAGTTTTTTTATGAGGTGGATGATATTCTTCCGTAAGATCTCGATAATAACATCAGTATCAAGTAGATAATTCATGTCAAAATCTCTCTATCCGGTTATCTTTACGAAGAGTCCGAATGTATTCGTCGGTTGAAGGAAGGTCAGTACGATCTTTCCAGAGTCCAGTAATAGCATCAAGTGATTCTTCAAATTTAGACTGATGTTTTTTAACATATACCTTGTCAATGGCTTGACGAATTAGTTCAGCAATAGAAAGGTGCCTTTTTTCTTTAGCAATATTTAAGTTACGCCATTGCTCATTTGATAAATAGATTTGAGTCCGTTTCATCTAAAATCACCTTTTAATGTATAATATACATCATCAATCAGAAAAAGTCAACGACTTTTTCAAAGGTGTGTGTAAAAATGAGTAATAAGGTTTGCAAAGAAAAATACTGATTTCTCTATCGAGATAGAGAATTAGTGTGTCTTGTTTTGCGGGATCGATCGTTTGATGGAGGAAGTAGGAAGTGCCAAAGGATGTACTTGTGATTGGTGGTGGGGTTTCTGGGATTCAGGCAAGTTTGGATCTTGCAGATATGGGTTTAAAGGTTCATCTTGTTGAGAAGCTACCTTCGATTGGAGGTAGGATGGCACAGCTTGACAAGACGTTTCCTACGAATGACTGCTCTATTTGTATCCTGGCCCCAAAGATGGCTGATTGTTTTGGACATGAGAATATTAATACCCTTACATTTTCTGAGGTAAGAGAGGTCTCTGGGAGAGAGGGAGATTTCAAAGTCAGGGTTGTAAAGAAAGCAAGGGGAGTAGATGAGACACTTTGTACAGGATGTGGTGAATGTATCGAAAAATGTCCGGTGAAGGTTCCAGATGAGTTCAATATGGGACTATCAGAAAGGAAGGCTATATACTTATATTTTCTCCAAGCCGTCCCCCGTATTGCAACCATTGATCGGGATAATTGCCTTATGATAACTAAAGGGAAATGTGGAATATGTAAGAAGGTCTGTCAGAGAGGTGCAGTTGATTATGACCAGAAAGACAAGGAGATAACTTTGCAGGTTGGTGCTATCATTGTGGCAGTTGGTTTTGATCCATATGATCCCAGAAATACCTCCCAATATGGGTACGGTAGATGCAAGAATGTGATTACTGCCTTAGAGTATGAAAGATTGATATGTGCATCAGGTCCTACTGGGGGACATTTGGTAAGACCTTCGGATCATAAAGAGGCTAATAAGATTGGATATGTGCAATGTGTTGGTTCCAGAGATGTCCGTAAGAATCCATACTGCTCTTCTGTATGCTGTATGCATTCAACAAAAGAGGCGATTTTGGCTCAAGAACATAATCCAGGGGTAGAGTGTTTTGTGTTTTATACAGACATAAGAGCCCCTGGTAAGGATTTCCAACGATATATTAAACGGGGGATGGCAGAATATGGGGTCATATATATCAGAGGAAGGGTAGCAGAGATAATTCAGGATGAAGATGAGAATCCAGTCATCTTGTATGAGAATACAGAGACCGATAAGGTAGAGCATATGAAGCTTGATCTTGTGGTCTTAGCTACAAGTCTTGTGCCAAGGCACGGTATTAATGAATTTGCCAATTTGTTAGGTGTTGATTTGGATAATTTCGGTTTCATAAAGACAGATCCATTCAATACAGTTATAACTACAAGGGAAGGTATATTTGCTTGTGGGTACTGTCAATCACCACAGGATATTCCAGAGTCTGTAGCCCAGGCCTCAGGTGCTGCTGAAAAGGCAGCAGAGATCTGTTTTAGATAGGGGTACTATCTATGGATCAATCTAATCTACTGGAGAAAAGGGTGGGTGTGTTTATCTGCCACTGCGGTACAAATATCGGTGGATTTTTGGATGTAGAGGATATAGAAGAGTATACAAAAGGTCTTCCAGATGTTGTATTTACTCAAAGAAATCTATACACCTGTTCTGAGGAAGGTCTATCTCAGATAAAGAATGGTATAAAGGAACACAATCTTAATAGAGTTATTGTTGCCTCCTGCACCCCAAGAACCCATGAGCCATTATTTAAAAGGGTATGTAGTGAGGCAGGACTGAATCCATATCTCTTTAATTTTGTGAATATTCGGGAACATTGTTCCTGGGTACATATGCATGAACGGAAGCAGGCAACCAAGAAGGCTAAGGATTTGATTAGAATGGGGGTTGCAAGGGTCCGATTATTGGAACCAGAGGAAGATATTGAAATAGATGTTGAACCTGCCTGTTTAGTGATTGGTGGAGGGATAGCGGGTCTCACAGCTTCGACTTCCCTTGCTAAACGAGGATTTAAGGTAGTGTTGGTAGAAAGAGATGCTACGCTTGGTGGTTTGCTGCGGGATCTTTATAAGCTCTATCCAATTTGTGAAGATGCGACGAATGTACTTGAGGGAAGGAAGAGAGAAGGAGAGAGTTACCCAAATTTGGAAATACTCACTTCATCCGAGGTTAAAGAGATTAAAGGATTTGTGGGAAATTATGAAGTTACAGTTGATATCCAATACCCGAGGCATGGTATTCGAATTATTAAAGTAGGTGTGATAATTGTTGCTACAGGTGCGAAGGTATTAATCCCTGAAGGGTTGTATGGCTATGATGGAAAACGTATAATAACTCAGCTTGAATTGGAGAAGAGACTTAAAGAAGAAAGAGAAAAACTTAAAAGATTAAATAATATAGTGATGATTCAGTGTGTTGGTGCAAGAGGTGATAAAAGGGCCTATTGTTCCAAGGTATGTTGTATGGTGGCAATCAAAAATGCTACTTTAATCAGTAGATTGAATCCAGAAGCCAAAATTTACATAATATATAGGGATATTATTCAAGTACATGGGACAGAATATGAAGATTACTATAGAGAGGCAAGAGATGCAGGGATATTGTTTGTAAGATACCATCCAGAGAATGAACCTGTTGTTTCTGATGAGTATGTAAAGATATACGATGAGATGCTTGGAGAGGATATATTAATACCTTATGATCTATTGGTTCTTTCAACTCCCTTGGTTTCGTGGGAGGATGCATCAAATTTGGCAAAGATGTTAAAGGTACCTCTTGATGAAAATAGATTCTTCTTGGAGGCCCATGTAAAACTTAGACCCTTAGATTTTGCTACAGATGGGATATATGTCTGCGGAACCTGCCACTGGCCAGTAAGTGTCCCGGAGGCAGTCTCACAAGCACTTGGGGCTGCAGCCCGAGCTAGCATCCCGATGGCCAATAAGAAGGTTCGAGTAGAATCTATAATATCTGAAGTAGATAAAGATAAGTGCATCGCTTGTGGACTTTGTGCATCGGTTTGTCCATACAAGGCTATTGAGATTAAGAAGACCGAAGGAGGTAAGAAGGCAGAGGTTATTTCAGCATCTTGTAAAGGTTGCGGGAGTTGTGGTGCAAGTTGTCCAATGTCTGCAATTACTATGCATCAATTTACGGATGAACAGATTCTATCGCAGGTTAAGGCGGTATTGCCTTAGAAGGAGGAATGTGTGAGGTTTCCAGATGAAGGGGTAAGTATAAAAGATGAAGGTTCAAAGACCGAGTTTTCACCTAAGATATTGAGTTTTTTATGTAATTGGTGTTCCTACGCAGGGGCAGATTTAGCAGGTGTATCCCGTTTTCAATATCCTACAAATACAAGAGTTATCAGGGTTATGTGTTCAGCCAGGGTAGACCCCATAATGATCCTTGAGGGGTTTGTCCAGGGACTTGATGGGATACTCGTTTTGGGATGCCATCTGGGTGACTGCCATTATATACACGGGAATTACTTTACCATAAAGAGGGTGAAACTGACACACAAGTTGCTTAAGCAAGCTGGAATCCATCAGGATAGACTCTACCTTGATTGGGTATCTGCTGCTGAGGGAGAAAGATATGCTAAGATGATAGCTTGGTTTATAGATGAGGTAAGAAAACTTGGTCCATTTGGTGAGGTAGAAGGTATAGATGCTGAAGAGTTGAAGGAGAGGGCAAAGGTTGCACAAGGTGCAGCAAGGTCTGATAAATTGAGGTGGCTCGCTGGAAAGGAGATAGACCTTTGCGGTGAGGAGAGGATTGGTATTCAGGGTAAAAATGTATATGGAGAACAGGTTTCCAAAGAGGATTATGATATCTTGATGAATGAAAATGTCTTAAATGAGTACACTCGATCTGGAATAATCTCCCTTATTAGAGAAAATCCTTTGTCTATTAAGGAGATTGCTTCAAAACTTAAGATGTGTCCTGCGGAGGTCCTGCAGCATATATCTATCCTTGAGCATGCAGGAGTGGTTTTTTTGACTGAGGAAGAGGGTAGAACTCCAAGGTATATAGGGGTGTAAAATGGGTAATAAAAAGGTTGGAGCAGTACTGGTTGTTGGTGGTGGAATCGGAGGAATCCAAGCTGCATTAGATCTGGCGGATTCTGGGTTCAAGGTGTACCTGATAGATCGATCATCGACTATAGGTGGGGTGATGGCTCAACTTGACAAGACCTTCCCTACAAACGACTGTTCCATGTGTATCATGTCCCCAAAGCTTGTTGAGTGTGGAAGACACTTAAATATTGATATCATAACAAATGCAGAGATTAAGGCAATCGAAGGTGAGGCTGGAAATTTTAGAGTTACTATAATCAAGCAGCCTCGATTCATTGACCAAGATAGATGCACTGGCTGTGGTGTATGTGCAAGATTCTGTCCAGTTTCAGCCCTGGATGAGTACAATGAACTGCTTATACCAAGGGCAGCGATCTTCATAAAATACCCTCAGGCGGTTCCACTCTCTTATCAGATCGATAGATCAAGGTGTATAGGTTGTGGACTCTGTCAGAATCTGTGTTTAGCCGAGGCAATAAGGTTCGATGATCAAACTCAAGAAAGAATCCTTGAGGTTGGAGCAGTGATTCTATCTCCTGGGTTTGAGGAGTTCAATCCGAAGATAAAAGGTGAGTATGGATATGGCCGGTTTCCAAATGTCTTGACAAGTATCGAATTTGAGCGGATACTATCTGCGTCAGGTCCATATAAGGGTCATATCTTAAGACCTTCAGATGGTGATGTTCCAGAGAGGATTGCCTTTATTCAATGTGTTGGTTCTCGAGATACAACAAGTGGTAATGATTATTGTTCATCTGTTTGTTGTATGTATGCAACAAAGGAGGCGGTTATTTCGAAAGAGCATGTTCATGATCTAAAATCTACCATATTCTATATGGATATGCGTGCATATGGGAAGGACTTTGATAAGTATATTATAAGGGCAGAAAATGAATATGGAGTTAGATTTATTCGCTCACGTGTTTCAGATATTTCAGAGGATCCAGATACGAATAATCTATTTATCAAGTTTGAATCTGAAGATGGCAGGATAGAGGAAGAGGAGTTTCATATGGTAGTCTTATCAGTTGGGCTTAATCCAACCGATAAGGCACAGACCCTTTCAAAAAGATTGGGGATTGAGTTAAATAGATACAACTTTTGCAAAACATCAGAATTGACTCCAGTTGATACGACTAAACCAGGCATATTTGTCTGTGGGGCATTCCAGGCTCCAAAGGACATACCTGAGACTGTAATACAGGCAAGTGCTGCCTCAGCAAAGGCAGGGGCTCTTCTTTCTGAATCACGAGGTAGTCTTGTTGTTAAAAAGGAGTACCCAAAAGAGATCGATGTAGAGAATCTTCGGCCTCGTATAGGTGCATTCATCTGCCATTGTGGTATAAATATTGGTGGTGTGGTGAATGTCCCGGAGGTTGTAGAATATGCAAAGACTCTCCCCTTTGTTGTATATGCTGAGCGAAATCTCTATACCTGCTCACAGGATACCCAGGAGAGGATGAAGAAGGCTATTAAGGAGTATAACCTGAATCGAGTCTTTGTTGCGGCATGCTCACCAAGGACCCATGAGCCACTCTTCCAGGAGACCTTGCGAGAGGCAGGACTCAATATGTACCTATTTGAGATGGCGAATATACGTGATCAGTGTAGTTGGGTGCATATGAATGAACAAGATAAGGCAACCGAGAAGGCGAAGGACCTTGTAAGGATGGGCTTGGCAAAGTGTGCACGTATCGAACCCTTGCAGAGGATATCCCTTCCGATGACAAAACGTGGTCTTGTAATTGGTGGAGGTCTTTCAGGGATGGTTTCAGCCCTTAACCTGGCTGAGCAGGGATTCCAGGTCTGTTTGGTGGAACGAGAGAAGGAGCTTGGTGGAAATCTTCGCCACATTTACTATACCCTTGAGCAGAATGACATCCAGGGATATCTTTACGCTATGATTGATCGGGTGAAGAGGAATGATCGAATAAGGCTTTACCTGAGTGCAAAGATCAAAGATATCGAGGGATTTGTCGGAAATTACAAGACGACTTTGATAAACGAAGGCGGGGAGATTGAATCATTTGAACATGGAATTATAATTGTTGCAACAGGGGGTAATGAGTATAAACCCACAGAATACCTATACGGCAACGATTCAAGAGTCATTACTCAGCGAGAATTGGAGGAAAGAATTGTCACTTCTCACCCCTCACTCATCCCTCTTCACTCCATTGTCATGATTCAGTGTGTAGGGTCTCGAGACAATGATCGACCTTATTGCAGTAGGTATTGCTGTTCGGCGGCAATAAAGAATGCCATAAAATTGAAAGAGGTTAATAAGGATATAAACATCTACATCCTCTATCGTGATATGAGGACCTATGGATTCTTGGAAGATTATTATAAGAAGGCAAGAGAGGAAGGAGTAATCTTTATAAGGTATGATGAAGAGAATAGGCCAGTTGTTACAAATAATGGGAGACTAAGTGTTTCCATCTTAGAACCATTATTAAAAGAAAAACTTATCATAAACCCGGATATTATTGTCTTATCCACTGCCATCACCCCCCAAGATGATAATAAAGAGTTGGCTCAAATGCTGAAGGTTCCACTCAATGCTGAAAATTTCTACTTAGAGGCTCATGTGAAACTTCGACCAGTTGAATTTGCAACAGATGGTGTGTTTCTTGCTGGTCTATGCCATGCCCCAAAGGGGATCTCTGAAAGTATCCAACAGGCTTATGCGGCTGTATCTCGGGCGGTTACACTGCTCAATCAAGACGAGATAGAAGCAGAGGGACAGATCTGTAGTGTAGATATTACAAAGTGTACTGCATGTGGGATATGTGAATCAGTATGTGCATACAAGGCGATTGAAGTAACCCAGATCACAGAAAGAATAAAGGCAGCCAAGGTGAATGAGGCCTTATGTAAAGGCTGTGGTACATGTGTCGCAACTTGTAGATGTGGTGCCTTAGACTTAAAGGGCTTTACTGATGACCAAATCTTTCAAGCAATAACAACATTTATTTATTAAAAAGTGCTTGAGAAAACCTATCACTTCTGTCCTCTGGATATGCCAAAAATGCCCTTGTAACCCAAACCTTCCTGGCAAACATCGAATCCATAGGATAAGGATCCATATCTCTATTGGTTCTGAGGAGGCGGTAAAGGGTGAAGATCAATCTTCATCATGTAAAAGAGGAATTCTGTGGTCACTTACCTTATACAATCTTCAGTTCAGCCTGTGGGATCACCTTTGTAGGAATTTTAAGTTTTATCTCCATATTACTTGAGGAGCAAAGATTACCAATGGCAGCAAAGGAGTTATTCCATGTTTTCCATCCTATCCATTTACTGCTCTCTGCAACAGCAACTACAGCTATGTTCTGGCTGCATGAGAAAGGATTGATTAAGACAATCATCATAGGATTTGTAGGCGCAGTAGGAGTGTGCGGTATTTCAGATATAATCATTCCCTTTATTGGTGGTGTGGTTTTAGGGGTAAAAATGCATCTTCACATCTGCATCTTGGAACACCCCCAAGTTATTTTACCTTTTGTGGGAATGGGAATCTTTGCTGGCTTCATTGCATCAGAGACAATCCATAGAAGTACGGTCTTCTCCCATGCTGGTCATGTCTGTGTAAGTAGTATGGCATCAATACTCTACTTAGTCTCTTTTGGACTTTCCGAGTGGATGCATAAAGTAGGATTGGTGTTTGTGGTGATTGTAATAGCTGTG
>JASEIO010000046.1:8687-11699 GCA_030017475.1 bacterium
AGCGTTGCAATAAGAAATTTCCTAAGTGGTTGAAAATTAAGGAAAGACTGAATTGGTAAGAAGTGATCCAAATTCCACAATCTATGCAGGAAAGGGAGGGTGGCAAGCAGTTTATAAGTTTGGACAAGAAGTATCATACAGATAAATTTACTACTATGGTAAACTTGAAAAACTTGCAATCAGATTAACCTCTTGATTTGTGCAACGGTGTCCTAGTAATTTTTTTGTAAAGGCTCAAAAAAAATGGATAGTAAAGGCTTAAAAAAATACTTGACAAAATTGTGTTGTTATAATACAATTGCAATTGAGATTTAGTTGCAAAAAGGAGGATCGAGTGTTGACCATAGCAGAGGGTAAGTTTAGAAATTATCTAAAACAAAAGGGACTGAAATTTACTCCTGAAAGGCAGTTGGTCTTAGAAGAGGTATTTTCTTTACATAAACACTTTGAGGTAGAGGATATTTTCATAAGGATTCGAAAAAAGGGCAACCATATCTCACGGGCAACCATCTATAGAACCTTTCCTTTATTAGTTGAAAGTGGTTTGATTAAAGAGGCGGTCCATTGCCAGGGTGGAGTTCGTTTTGAACATATCTATGGCCATGAACATCACGACCATTTAGTCTGCTTAAAATGCGGTAAGATTATTGAATTTAAGGAGGATAGGATAGAGGAATTGCAAGATGCAATTTGCAAAAGGTATGACTTTACACCTGTAGAACATAAATTAGGAATTAGAGGATACTGTAAGAGGTGTAGATAATTTTTTTTAAAATATAATTGCAATTGCGACGCAGTTGCAATTATAAAGGAAGGCTAAAAGATTTTCTTGCTGATAAGGGGGTCTAATAGGATGAAGAAGATAGACTTAACTCAGATGAAGGTAGGCGAAACTGGAAGTGTAGTAGAGATTCGAGGAGGAGATGGATTTGTGATGCGCACTCAGGCATTAGGGATTAGGGAAGGAAAAAAGATACGTAAGGTGAGTTCTCAAGTTTGGCGTGGGCCTGTAACAATTGAGATAGATAATTTGAAGGTCGCCATTGGATTTGGAATGGCAAAAAGGATTATGATAGAGAAGGAAGATGGAAAGGATGAAGCGAATCCTTTTAATGGGTAATCCAAATGTTGGTAAATCGGTTATCTTCTCTCGGTTGACTGGTGTTCATGTGATTGCATCTAATTATCCAGGTACTACAGTTGAATATACCCGTGGATTTATGAAATTGCAGGATGAAAGGGTTGAGGTGATAGATGTACCAGGAACCTATACCTTAGAGCCAACATCCAAAGCTGAAGAGGTAGCGGTTGAGATGTTAAAAGAGGGAGACTTAGTAGTTAATATTGTTGACGCTACTAATCTGGAGAGAAATCTATATCTTACACTGGAATTATTAGAGAGAAATATTCCGGTTATTATTTGCCTTAATATGTGGGATGATACAAGGCATCTTGGAATAGATATTAATGTAGAGAAGCTTGAGCATTTCTTAAGGATTCCGGTTGTTCCTACCTGCGGGATAACTGGTGAAGGGATAAAAGAATTGGTCAGTCGTATGCCCGATGCTTTATCTCCTTCGGTTCGTGAGCATAACCGAGATGAAAGGTGGGTAGATATTGGTAGGATTGTAGGCCAGGTTCAAAGATTAACCCATCACCACCACACATTGCTTGAAAGATTAGAGGATGCATCTATAAAACCCTTGACTGCCTTGCCTATTGCAGTAATAGTTATCTTCCTTGCATTTCAGGTAATACGTTTTATTGGTGAGGGATTGATTGGATATATATTTGAGCCATTCTTTGAAAATCTCTATTTGCCCATAGTTATGAAATTGAGCGTTTTTTTTGGTCAAAAGGGTTTTTTACACTCGATCCTTATTGGAAAATTGATAGAAGGTGAGATAGACTTTGGCCAGTCCTTTGGTTTATTAACCACAGGTCTATTTGTGCCTATAGGTATGGTCTTGCCATATGTATTTAGCTTCTATTTGATATTGGGATTTTTTGAGGACTTAGGTTATCTTCCTCGCTTAGCAGTATTAGTAGATAGTGTCATGCATAGATTAGGACTCCACGGTTATGCAGTAATCCCAATGATATTAGGAGTTGGATGTAATGTCCCTGGTGCATTAGCTACTCGTATCTTAGAAGAAAGGCGAGAAAAGTTTATTGCTGCAACATTAATGAGTATCGCTGTTCCCTGTATAGCACAGATTGCGATGATTGTGGGGTTGGTAGGTGAACGTGGTGGGCATAATCTACTCATTGTATTTTCAACCCTTTTTATCATCTGGATTATCCTTGGTGTGATCCTTAATAGATCAGTGAAAGGGGTTAGTTCAGAGATATTGATTGAGATCCCAAGATATCATCTGCCCCAGATAGGGATCCTTTCAAAAAAACTCTGGATGCGACTTTTAAACTTCTTAATGGAAGCTGTTCCCTTTGTCCTATTAGGTGTCTTCTTTGTCAACATTCTATATGGCATAGGGATAATAGACCTCTCTTCTAAGGTTTTTGCACCTCTTATGAGTAACCTATTAGGACTTCCAAAGGAGGCAATCGCGGCTTTAATCATTGGTTTCTTGAGGAAAGATGTAGCTGTGGGAATGCTTGGACCACTGAATCTTACTACAAAGCAACTTATTATTGGAAGTACAGTCCTTGCCGTTTACTTCCCCTGCGTTGCCACATTCGCAGTTTTAATACGGGAATTGGGCATTAAAGATATGCTGAAATCCGCCCTCATTATGATTGTAGTAGCATTAATAGTAGGAAGTTTACTCAATCTGATATTATGATTAATAATTTTTAAAGCAAAAATTGAACAAAAAAACTCGCCACGAAGGCACAAAGATACATATGTTTCCCCGAACTATATATCTTTGTATATTTTAGGTTTTTGACAAAGTCTTTATGGATTGATAAGGCAACCTGGATGACCAAAATATATTCTTTAATGACTTCTGTGGTAACCGAGGTGAACTCAATGGTGAGTATATAGAGGCA
>JASEIO010000047.1 GCA_030017475.1 bacterium
TTTTTTAGCAGGCAGGAGGTCTTGCGAGTTGAAACAGGAGGTTTCTGATAATAGGATGTTGTCGAAGAAGGATTGTCCAATAACTACTTGAAAAGATTACTTATAAATCTTGCATTAAAGCCAATCTTAGAAAGAGGAGGTGTAGGACGTAATTCAACTTGCACAAATGCTGTTATAGCAATAAATGACGATACGTCCGACCCTGTGGTATAATAACAACCAAGGGTGTTAACAGTGATAGAAAGGAGATTTACAACCAGGATTATAAGGATGCTGATTGTAAGACCAACAGTCATTATGAGAAAAGAATTCATATTGTAATCGTTCCCAGCAAGGAGCTGATACCCGGACAATACTAATGTCAATATTTAGAACCCTACATCTTCGCAAGATTGCCCCCATTACTATATTGATCGATTCACTTTCTGAATGGAGATCAAAACAGGAATTGTTGTTCCGTTGTCTGCTGCTTCACTTCAGATGGGTAAATAGTTACCAATGGAAAGAATGTGTAAAAGTGAAATATGAAAAAGCTCGAACTTAATGACATTGAATGGGTTGTAGAGTCAAAACTTGATCCAATGGGGAGAGTTTTCAAATACAATAATGAATACTATCGAGCTGTTTACCCACAAAATGTTGAATTTGTGAAAGGATTATTTTCAAATGGAATAATTTATAAACTTATAAATGATTCGTTACTAATTGAAACTAATATTACAGAATTTGAGTTGCCGAATTATGGGCTAATTCTACATCACAAAAAAATTCCATTTCAAACCTATGCTCCAGATTGGCCAAAAGAAATTCTTCGCGATGCTGCAAAGGTGGTAATTAAATTGAATCAAGAATTGCTAAAATATAATCTGGCAACAATTGATTATCATTCTCATAATATTCAGCTTACTGAAAATAGCAAACCTGTATGGATAGACTTTGGTTCGATTGTTCCGCAAGAAAGAGTGAAACTTGAATGGGCGAATCGTGAATTTGTAAATTATTTTGTTAATCCGTTAATTCTTTATTCAAAAGGAAATGAACTTGATGATCTTTGCAGACATGTGTTACTCAAGAATGAAATTACTTCCGAAGAATTAGCTGCGTTATGTGGTTTGAAAATAAAGATTCCTATTGATAATAGAAAAGTTTGGCTAAATTCAATTGCGGCATGGTTGGAAGAATTATCATTGCCAAAGAAGAAAGGTGCGTGGAGTGATTATTATAAAAGAGATAATGAACCATTTTGCTTGCCGGAATTTGGTCCTTTAAATTTAGAACCTAATACAAGATGCGGAATAGCATATCAGCTTCTTAACAAGTATAATCCGAGAAAAGTATTGGATGTTGGATGTAATGCAGGAGTGTTTAGTGTTCTTAGCGCAGAATATGGTGCAGATGTTTGTTCAATTGATTATGATGAAGGTGCTCTGGAGACATTTTATTTTGCGTTGAAAAATGATAAAAGAAATTTGCCAATATCGATTTTGAAAAGAGATATAACAGATCGGAAAATACAAAAAATATATCCACTCAAGGCCGAATTTGTTTTTTGCCTTGCTATTACTCATCACTTAAGACTTACACAAAATTGTTCATTTAATCTGATTGCCCAATTATTTTCAGCATATTGCACAAATGTTCTAGTAACAGAGTTTATGCCAAATGGATTAGGCATAAATGGGGAAATAAGCCCGAACCCATTGCCGTTGGATTATACCTTGGAAAATTTTGAAAAGGCTTTTCAACGCTTCTTTAATAATGTATATCATATTGAATATCCTCAAACATCGAGTAGTAAAAGAATCTTTGTTGTTTGTGAAGAACGAAATGAACAAAATAACATTTTATAAGCGACTGATAATGATACGTCATTATGGATTCCTGCTTTCGCAGGAATGACAGAAAAAGAATATTTTACACCTGATAACTGAGGCATTACAGAATTGCTGATAAATATGGTTGCAATTAGAAAAGAAATATAATGAATAGAACTGGTCAAAGAAAATTGGCTATAATTGTATGATTAAAGAACTGGCAATGGCATTAAAAGATGAAAATAAAGAGTTAAGAGAGCGGATAGGCATTGCTATTTCGCTGATAAAGTATCGTTTCGATTCAGGAGTGATAAAATCTGATGGAGATATCTGCCTTTTGATGAAGATAAGATTATAGACGAATTAACCATCATGGGATTAGAGCCCAAGGTAAAGCAAATAGAAAAAATTCCTTCAAGCAGCATTTGAAAACCAATCCATATCCTGGGCGATATTCTAATGTGGTGACCATTTTAAAGAAAAGGCATTAGAACACTGGTTAAGTGGATAATAAAGAGTTATTTGGGCACTACAATAGACTTCTATTTTGGCAATCAATTTATGGAGTTTTATTGCAATGATTTATGTTTTAAGCCGGGGCAAAGGAAGCGTGATGATGATTGTATGGAAATCGGTGCAGATGCCTGCAAATTGCCTGTATTCCCAGAGACTTTTAAAAGAAGCTGAGCGAGTTTTAAAGCCAAAAGGGATAGTTGTAATAATACCCTTATATCTTTCAGAAGTCCATTATATCTTTAAGGATCCTAATTCATCGTCTTTCTGATGCAAATATGATAAAGGTGCCCAAATAGTTTACAGCAGAAACTTTTATGGTGTCAGATTCGCAAGGTTCTACAGTCCAATGGGATTGTTTATGAGAATACTAAGCAAAACACATCTGACGCCAGAAATATTATAATATTATACTTTGAAAATTATAAAGGGATTGGTCCAATCTGTTATTGTCGATTTGCTTTGGTGCTGAAGAAAGAAATGTAAATGAGGATCTATTCAGCCACTAACTCACCAAGACACAAAGAAATATGAGATTTAAACCCCTATAAGGGGAATAGGTTTTAGAATGTATAGGCTCGAGATTGATGAACGTGCTGAATTCAGTTGTATCTAAAAAAGGGTTGACGAAACAATGGATAAAAGAGATAAGGCTATTATTTTGAAGCTAAAAGATAGTCTGTCGGCGGACATTGCAAGATATGTAAAAAATGTATCGTTTATGGCTCTCGCGCAAGAGGGGAAGGTGGCAAAGAGTCTGATTTAGATATCTTGATGTTGGTTGAAAAAAGAGACCCGAGATAGAACAGAGATTGGAAGATGCGACTTATCAGATAATGTGGGATCATAATTTCAGACCCATTATCTCCCTGAAGATTTTTACTGAAGATAAATTTAATCAGGCATTAAGAGAAGGATTTTCATCCTATCGCTATGTAGAAAGAGATGGGATTGTGGTATGAATGTTACTCTTGAAGGTACAAAACTTATCGAAAAATCTGATCATGCTCTGGAAGTAGCAGAGGCACTCTTTAGGCAGGGTTATTCTCCTGATGCAGCCAGCAAACTTATTATGTTATGTTCTAGCGGCCCAAACGTTATTGAAATCAGAAGAGATCTAAGTAACCAAACATTCTGCAGTAGAATCTGCTTTGGGATACTACTTTGCAAAACCAGGACGCTTGATCCTAAATATCATAAGATGTTCATCAGTGCTCGTAAGATCAGAGAAATAGCTGATTATGACATTCAAGAAGAAATTGTTAAGCCGGCGGCTAATCTTAAGATGGAAGAGGGAAAGGAATTTATTGGTGTTATTAAAAAGATGTTAAAGGTGGGTTGAAATAGATGAAGGTTTTTGAAAATTATGCTAACTTTTATGATACGTTCTATCAGGACAAAGATTATAAGGCTGAGTGTGATTTTTTAGAGGAGGTATTTAAAAAGTATACAAAGTCTCCTGTAAAGACGATTTTGGACCTTGGTTGTGGGACAGGAGGACATAGCTTGATTTTGGCCCAAAGGAGCTACGAAGTAACCGGGGTTGATTTCTCTGAGAAGATGCTTGAGATTGGAAGGAATAAGGTAAGAGAGGAGGATATCCCTGTAAAATTTTTGCAAGGAGATTTGAGAAGCTTAAATCTCAAAAAGAAATTTGATGCTGCCACCGCCATGTTTGCAGTAATGGGTTATCAAACAAGTAACGAGGATGTAGAAAATACCCTGAGATCAGTGAGAAGGCATCTAAATCCTGGTGGACTTTTTGTTTTTGATGTCTGGTTTGGGCCGGCAGTACTTACACAACGACCGACGGATCGGGTGAAAGTAATTGAGTCGGGAGAAGAGAGAATCATAAGAGTAGCACAACCAGTGGTGGATATTATTAATCATGTTGTCCAGGTGAATTACAAAGTGATGCGTATTTCTGGAGATAAAATATTAGAAGAGATAAAGGAGTCGCATCTAATGAGATTCTTCTTTCCGCAGGAGTTAACATATTTTCTTCAAAAAAATGGCTTTATTGTCCATAAGATAGCTCCATTCATGTCATTGAATGGAGAACCTACTACAAATGATTGGAATATTTCAATTACTGTAGAGGCAATTTAGAAGGAAAATTAGATGAATATTGGCATATACTTTAACACAGAGAAGTATGTAGGAGGAGTATATCAATACATCCTTACATTTTTAGATTGTCTTAGGGAATGCGATAAATATAATTATTTTGTATTCTATGCATCAGAAGATTTTCCAGTTACTAAATATCATGGTAATGGCTGGAAATTAATTGATTTAAATCACGAAGTATATGTAAAGAGTAATGTGACTTATTATCTTAATCAAATTTGTAAATTTGGAATAATCAATCCTCATAAAATTATACTGAATAGATTCCTGCATAAAAAATTTAAAGAATACGAAATCGATCTTATGATTTATCTGACACCTGCTGTAGACTCATTTGGAACTGGAATACCTTACATTATGACTATTTTTGATCTTCAGCATAGATTGCAGCCTAATTTTTTGGAGGTCTCAGCAGATGGAATTTGGGAAGAAAGAGAATATCTCTATAAAAATGCTACAAAACATGCTTCTGCTATAATTGTTGACTCTGAAATAGGCAAAGAGGATGTGATTAATTTTTATCAAATACCTCAAGAGAGAGTAAAGGTTCTACCTTATGTATCCCCTACTTATATTTTAAATGGAATATCTGAAGTTGATAAAAGGGACATTATAAGAAAATTTAACTTGCCAGAACATTTCATATTTTATCCTGCTCAGTTTTGGCCCCATAAAAATCATATTAATTTGGTAAAGGCCCTTCATTTGATTAAAATGAAATGGGGTGAGGTGATTTCTGCAGTCTTCGTGGGATCAAGACAGGAAAGGTGGGGAGAATTTGATAGAGTTATGAATTTGGTTAGAGATTTGAAAATGGAGAATGAGATTAAATATCTTGGTTTTGTATCCGAGAAAGAAATGATTGCACTTTATTCTACAGCTATAGCATTGGTGATGCCCACTTTTTTTGGTCCTACTAACATTCCTCCACTTGAAGCTTTTAGTTTAGGATGTCCTGTTATAACTTCAAATATTAGAGGTATTCGTGAACAAACTGGAGATGCAGCAGTTTTGGTTGATCCAAGAAACATTGAAGAAATTGCAAGAGCAATTTATCAGGTATATATAGATATCGATCTAAGAAAAACACTTATTGAAAATGGATATAAAATAATTAAAAATTGGACTCAAAAGGATTTCTCTCTTAAACTGGGTTCTATAATTGATGGATGTATTTCAGAGCTACCAAATGTTGATAATATTTATCAAGAATCAATTTCTCTACCTAAGGAAATTGCAAATGAAAAAGCTTTATGGCAAGTGAAATTTCAGGTCCACATAGATCTATGGAACTATTATTTAAGTGAGGGTAAAGATTCGCAAGCAGAGAAAAGTTTTAAGGAGGCATTATCTATAACAGAAATTCCAGAGCAGGTTAGGTTTTATGTTCTCGTAGCTTTTGGGAACTATTATTCAATCCAGAAGAGATACAAAGAGGCAGAAGAGAAATTCAATAGGGCTTTATCTGTAGAGGGGATACCTGATTCAGAAAAGGTTTTTGTCCATTACGATTTGGGATCAATGTATGAAAGAAAAGGGGATTACAAGAAGGCAAAGGATAAATTTGAGACTGTTATTGATCTTGTCAAAAAATGGAGATGGGGAATGCTTTTTGGTGATAGGAAAATTTTTGAAGGTAGAACTCATTTCCATTTAGGGATAATTTATCAAGGTATGGGTGAAAAGGAGAAAGCAGCGGAGGAATTTAAGCAATGCTTGAACCTAATTCCCGATCACAGAAAAGCAAGAGAAAACCTGAAGGTTATCCAGATGGACCTTTAATCTCTGTTGTTATTCCTTGCCTTAATCGGGCGCATTTTTGGTGCCAACGATTGAGAGTATTTTGCAACAGGACTACCCCAATATTGAATGCATTGTAGTGGATGGAGGCTCAACTGATAGCACACTTGAGATACTTAAAGGCTATGGGGATAGGATTAAATGGGTGTCAGAACCGGATGAGGGACATGCGGATGCTATCAACAAGGGTTGGAAGATGAGTAGGGGTGAAATTTTGGCCTGGCTTAATGCCGATGATGTATGGGTTGTGTCCAATGCGGTTAGTCAAGCAGTAGAATATTTGCAGGAACATCCGGAAGTAGATGTTGTTTATGGTGACTGTGGCAGTATTGATGCGGATGGTAATGTAGTAGGTATGTCTTATCTGCATGAATGGGATCTGGAATATGCCGTTGAATATTGTGATTACTGTATTCCTCAGCCAGCAGCCTTTATGCGGCGAAGTATTGTAGAAAAGGCTGGTTGGCTTGATACCCAATTTGTAATTATGGATTGGGATCTCTGGTATCGGATTGGACTAATTGGCATAATAAGGTATATCCTAATTCTTCTTGCCCATGCCCGGAATACCCCAGCTACTGGCACTCTAAAGGCTACCTGGTAGCTGAAAATTGTGTTAGAATCATCCAGAAATTCTTCGACCTGCCGAATGTGCCGAAGAGTTTATTGCAAAAACGGGATCGAGCTATAAGCAATGTCTATCTTAAGGGAATAGACTATGCTTGGGTTAGGGGTCGTCATTGGCCAACAGTTTAAGGAATTTACTGCCAGGGCTATACTTTCGGATCCGTCAAATGCACTACGAGCATTAGAGCGATTTGAACACTATGCCTATCAACATCGCTTGGCAATACGGAAGAGATACAAGCTCATCTACTTAAAGCCAGGGACCAAGGTCTTTATCTTTGGGGCAGGGGAAGCTGGCAAGAGATGCCTTGATTTGGCTAAAGAAGAAAAAGCCACGGTGCTTGGTTTTATAGATAATGATGAGAATAAGCAAGATTCAGCGATAGAAGGAATTTCTATATTCAGCCCAGAAAGGTTGAAGGAAAAGGGATTTTGATAAGATTATCATTGCCTCTACATATTTGTTTGAGATAAAAAATCAATGGGAGGATATGGGCTTTATCGCAGGAAAAGATTTTGACATCTTTTCAACTCCTGATAGCACTCTGGCAGGCGATCGAGATGTCGAGTGGTCTTGGATAGCTTCACAGATGCCTTCAGGACTAGGAGAAGCACTGGATTTTGGCTGTGGGCCAATTAGCTATTTGGGGCTTATTGCCGCTCATCGAGGTTTCAAGCTTTTTTTCACTTCATCGAGTCTATGGGAGAAAGCGGTTGCCTTGTTTACTCAATGGGTTTATGGTTGAGAAACAGGAATGCTGGATAAAGAACGATGAGAATTGTTGGATTCCTGTTGATGAAGACATTGTCCTTGATTATCAACCTCAGGAATATTTATATGGATTAGGATGCTATGTGCTTCGCTGTCTATAAGAGGTTTTAGCTAATGTTGACATTATTTTCTATTCCTAAACCCTTTCGGGGACATATTGGGATTATTCAGAGAAATGCTATCAAAAGTTGGACCCTTCTTCATCCAGCATGCGAGATTACTCTGTTTGGTAACGAAAAAGGCACAACTGAAGTAGCAGCTGAGTTTGGAGTGAGACATATCCCTGAGGTTCTTTGTAATGAATTTGGCACACCACTGGTCAATTCGGCTTTTGATATGGCACAGAATATAAGTCGCCATAAGCTTGTGGCCTATATCAATACAGATATTATCTTAATGAGTGATTTTATGGAGGCTATTAGGCAGATTAAGGCAGGTTCTTTCTTGATGGTTGGCCAACGGTGGGATGTAGAATTAAAAAAGAGGTGGGATTTTACTCAACCAGACTGGGAAGAGAGGCTACGACTCTTTATTTCAGAGAAAGGTACACTTCATCCGTCAACAGGAATTGATTATTTTGTCTTTCCTAAGGGTCTCTTTAAAAAACTTCCCCCATTTGTTATTGGCCGTGCAGGATGGGACAATTGGCTTCTCTATCGGGCCCGTACTCTCGGAGTGAAAGTGATTGATGCCACCCCAGTAGTTATGGTTGTGCACCAAAATCATGATTATTCCCACATTCCAAGGGGAATCCCTGGCACATGGGAAGGACCTGAATCAGAGTATAATCGTAAATTGATTGGATGTTCCGAAAAATTTTTTGCCATAAATGACGCCGCCACATATATTTTAACACCTAATAATTTGTTAAAGTCACCAGTTTATTTAGCTCAACAAGGTAAATTCAAAGAGGCAGAGGAGAAGTTAAAGGAAATATTAGCCTTGAGAATTGATAAAGATAGATATGAGATCTTTATTTCCCTTGGCTCTGTCTATTTCAAACAGGGCAGACAAAAAGAGGCCAAGAAAAAGTTCAAAAAAGCTCTATCTCTAGCCAAAACAGATTGCGAAAAAGCTCGAAGTTACTACAATTTGGGTTCAGTCTTAAAGCAAGAAGGTCTAATGGAGGAAGCAAAAGAGATATTTGAAAGAGTAATCAACCTTTCACCTTTAGAAAGAAAGGATTTCATAGGGGGAGCCCATTTTCATTTAGGTTGTATCTACCGATCGCTTGGTGAGAGTGAAGGAGCAAAAAGGGAATTTGAAACCTGCCTGAAACTAATCCCGGATCACAAAATGGCAAAGGAATATTTAGAAGCTTTCAAGAGAATTGACCACAGACAGAACGCAGAGGAAAACTTCAAGGAGAGTTGAACATGAGAGAGCCTTTAGAAGATAAATCATCCCCAGAGGTACCCATGGCAGAAGAAGAGATTTTAGATTGGTACAGGATGTCTCCGGAAGAGTGTTTTGCTCCTTGGAGGAGGCCATGATCCAGAGCCCGATACCCAAGGCCCTTTACACTTTTTTGAAACATAAGGTAGATGCCCTGTTGATTGGAGGGCAGACTTGCATCCTCAGCTCCTGCGGGATGAAGAAGATAAGGAACGATCGACAATATTGGCTCCACTGAAGGCCGAGCTTAAAGCATTTGGTGAGAGAGAAGGAGTAAAAGGGAGATTTGAGAACTGCCTGAGGTTAATCCCAGAACATAAAATAAAGGCCAAGCAGATGCAATAAATAAAGGTTTCAAGAATGAAATCTAAAAGTATAAGTGTAGTAATTCCATGTTATAATTATGGGCATTTCTTGGGAGAGGCCATCGAGAGTGTCCTGATTCAGACAAGGAAGCCAAATGAAATTCTGGTTTTGGACGATGGTTCAACCGACAACACCTTTGAGGTGGCCTCGCAATACCCGGTGAAAGTTATAAGACACAGGATTAATATAGGAGTAGTTATGCAGTTTAAATAAGGAGATAATGATGTCAAAGGGAGACTACGTGATGCGATTAGATGCCGATGATAAGATTGCCCCAACCTATCTAGAGAAGACTGCTCGGGTTTTAGACAAAGAGGAGAAGGTTGCAATCTGTTATACTAATTTGGCAGTGTTTGGAGAATATGCCGAGAAATTGACTGGGGATATTTTTTCACCATATTACTATGGAAAGAAAGATGGATATTACTTCCTATTTTCCGCACCCTAAGGTGGGGAAAATAGGAAGATAATAATTTTTAAATGTACGGGTCTCGTGGTTAACTTATAAACATAGCATAAGAAGTATCTCCTCTATCTCCCAAAAGACAAAATTAGATATACATACACAAAATAGTGATAAGAAGAGTAAACTCAAATGTTTCGGATAACCAGTGACGTAAATCTACTATACTAAATTGGAGAAGTCCCTCCCCTTTATTGACTGAAGTTGTTTCTACGGATCTCTACACCAAGGAATAATTCCTAAAGTTTGACATATCTCTTGTTGAAGTGAACTAAATTCATTAGGAATGGCCTGAACCTCTGTTCCTTGTTTAACAATAGTCATACAATAATGACGAAAGGTGTTTAATAATGTTTGAGTTGTAGTCCTCTTTTTCTTCTCCTCTATTTTTATATTTGTTCTATACACACGCTCAATTAGCATGTAAACCATTAACGCAAGAAATAATACAAATAATAAGCTTTCGATACGACGTTGAGTTTGCAGAAACATTGGTCGAATCCGTATATGGCTCTTTAAGTATTTATTCTGAAACTTACCCACATCTTTGTAGAGCCATGAAATAACTAATAATTAAAACA
>JASEIO010000048.1 GCA_030017475.1 bacterium
AATATTGTTTGACAATTATTACAAGACTGGATACCATGTGCCTATGCCAGCCATCCCCCAAAATTTTATCTTGCTTTCTATGTTAAATTTGTGTATAATAAAGAACAAGAAAAAATGGGAATTAAATTATGGTCTTTCCAGAATATTAGGGCAAAGGTAATTGGAGTTATGAAAATGGAGAAAGGTTATGGAAGAGAAAGAGATTGATCTACGTGAAATATTCCAGATTATCTGGAAAAGAAAAGGAACGATCATTTTGGTATTTCTTGTAGCTACGGTAACGAGTATTATAGTAAGTCTTTCATTGCCAAAGATCTATCAGGCAAAGGCCGTTCTTATGATTATGAAACCAAGAGGTACTCTCTCAATGAAAGGTATTGGTTTTGGATATTCAATCGATACCTATAAAATGTTGATAAAAAATGATAGGATAGAAAAGGCCGTGATTGAGACACTGCATTTAAATAATCCAAATCACAAAATAGACATCTCAACATTAGATAAGATGATAGAGGTTGAGCAGATAAGAGATACCGAGCTTTTGAGTGTAAGTGTAGAGAATAAAGATCCTCTTTTAGCTAAGCAAATTGTAAATTGTATTTCAGAGATAGCAGTCTTAGAGAGTCAAAAGATAGTTAATAAACAGATAGATGACTCAAAGGATTTTCTATATCAACAACTCAAGGATGCAAAAAGAAGACTTAAAAAGGCAGATGATAGATTGCTTGAATTTAAAAAGAAGGCCAATCTGAATACCTTAAGAAAGGAGATAGAAATTAGGCTACAAGAAAAAGGTAAGTTTGAAATTGCCTATTCTGATTCAAAGATGAAAGAAAAGGAACAAGAGGCAAGATTGAAAGAGCTAAAAAATCAATTAGATAAAAGAGAAAGGGTAATAGCTATTTCAAGGTCATTGGTTGAAGACCCTGCCTTTCAACAGGTGGTAGAAAAGGTTACGGATTCAGAACTTCAATCAGTTCTTAACTTAAAGATAGAGAATGAAGAGATTAATGAAACCTATCAAGGTTTAGATAGAGAATATGCCAATACATTAGTTTCTTTAGCTGAATTGAGAACTAATTTGGAGAATCTGGAGAAAAATTTGAAAAAAAATGAAAAGGAACTCGGCATACTTCATAAAGAACTTGCTGAAAAGGAGATAACCCTTGAACAGTTGGAAAGAGACCATTCATTAGCTACGAAGACGTATAATATGCTTTGTAATAATTATGAAGGTTCACAAATTGTTGAGGCATCAAAGATTGGGATATTAAAGATTATATCACCTGCATTAACCCCTGAAAAACCAATCAAACCAAAAAAGAGATTAATTGTGGCTATAGCTGGGTTATTGAGTTTAATGGGTGGGGTTGGATTGGCATTCGCTTTTGAATATCTTGGGACTGACAAATCATAGAAAATAGAGAATTAAAAAATGGATAGAAAAAGGCTTACAATTTTATTATTTACTACTTATTGTTTATTGTTTACTAAGTTACTTGCCTCTGGGGAAGATAGGGTTTTCGATTTCGAAAAAAGGATTGTTAGGGAAAAGGGGAAGTTGGAAAGGGTCAAGCATGACATGGAGATTGATAGCAAAAGACTTGAAGGTATTACTCGGAAGAAGAAGGATACCCTAAGGGAATTGAGAAGATTGGAAAAGGATTTAGATGGAGAGAGAAGGAAACTATATAGTTTAAATTCTGAGTTAAGCATGTTACGTAATAAAATTAGATCGATAAAAGAGGAAATGACTGCAATCTCTGAAAATTTAGATATCAAAAAAAAGATATTGGAAAAAAGGATTATAGCTATTTATAAACTTGGAGGATTAGATTTTATAAAGATTTTTTCTTCCACCCGTTCATTCTCGGATAGTATAAAAAAGTTTAGATTTATGAGATTAATCGCCTTAAAAAATGCCAATCTAATAAAGGAAATGGAAAATGAGCGGAAAAGGATATTAGAAAAAGGGACTATATTAAAAGCTGAATATGAAAGAGTAGAGGAGCTTAAAAATCGACAATCCTCTATTTATAATGAGAGAAAGGCAGAGAAGGAAGAAAGGGAAAAACTAATAGCTAAATTAGATCGAGATGAAACAACCTATAGAAAAAGGATTGCCGATCTAAAAAAGGCATCTTCCCGCTTAGAAAGATTGATTAAAGAATTGGAATCAAAAACAAAAAAGAGGTATGTTAAAAAAGAGGGTTTTCGTAAAAAAATCCCCTGGCCAGTTGCATCTCGTGAAATTTTGGTAAACTTTGGGAAATATACTAAATTTGGTGTAGAATCAGTAAATAAAGGGATTGATATTTCCTGCAATGGTCCGGTTATGGCTGTATCACGTGGGAAGGTTGTTTATGCTAATTGGCTTAAAGGATATGAAAATCTCGTTATGATCGATCATGGCTCAGGTTTCTATTCAGTGTATGCAAATCTTTCTCGTATAAAGGTAGAGGTTGGACAGGAAGTAGAAGCCTCTACCTTAATTGGAGAAGTGGAAAGAACACTTCATTTCGAAATAAGAATCAATGGAGAAGCAGTTAATCCACTTGACTGGCTATCATAATAGATGGAGGTGTCTAAATGTTTAACAGAAAGGTTTTATGGATAACGGCAATTGTCTTGATCCTAAATCTAAGTTTAGGAAGGAATTTGGCTTTTGTAGCCAATGATGAAGAGACCTATCAGAGTTTAGAAATCTTTTCAGATGCCTTAACCAAGATCAAAGAGAACTTTGTGGATCCAGAAAAAACACACTCAAGAAATCTTATATATGGAGCAATCAAAGGAATGGTAGAGGAATTAGATGATCCATATACAAGATTTATGACTCCTGAGGTTTACCGGGAGATGAAAGTAGAAACTAAAGGAGAATTTGGAGGATTAGGGATTGTAATTACAATTAAAGAGGGGAAACTTACAGTCATATCTCCTATTGAAGGAACACCTGCTTACAGAATAGGGATAAAGGCAGGAGATATAATTACACATATCGAAGGAGAAGAA
The DNA here is from genome assembly GCA_030017475.1 of bacterium. Classification (GTDB taxonomy): domain Bacteria; phylum UBA9089; class JASEIO01; order JASEIO01; family JASEIO01; genus JASEIO01. Next base: position 3,013 of record JASEIO010000048.1, read on the forward strand.
ACTAAGGATATCACCCTTTTTGAAGCTGTTCATAAGTTAAGGGGTCCTAAAGGCACAAAGGTAACTATAACTGTAAAAAGAGAAGGAGAGGAAGATTTACTTGATTTTACTATTATAAGAGATATAATCGAAATCGAATCAGTAAAATATTCCACCATAAATAAAGACATTGGATATGTCAGAATCACTACCTTTAATCAGAATACTCATCATGAGTTAAAAGAGGCCCTATCAAAATTAGAAAAAGAGGAAATAAAGAATTTAATTATTGATTTACGAAATAATCCTGGAGGATTGTTAAGTTCTGCTGTATCAGTATCAGACATGTTTATAAAAAAGGGTACGATTGTTTCAACCAAGGGAAGGATTGAATCACAAAATAGGGTATATTATGCTCGAGAGGAAGGAACATTTCCCAATTATCCATTGGTAGTTTTAATCAATAAAGGCTCTGCATCTGGTTCTGAAATCGTTGCTGGCGCTATAAAGGATTTAGGAAGAGGGGTGATTTTAGGAGAGCGAAGCTTTGGAAAAGGGTCTGTTCAAACGGTCTTATCCCTACCAGATGAATCAGGATTGGTCTTAAGTACTGCTAGATATTACACACCAAATGGTACCTCCATCCATGAAAAAGGGATTGACCCACATATTATTGTAGAGGGCCCAAAATTTAGTGAAGAAGAGAAAAAGATGCTAAAAAAACTTGAAAAGGGAGGGTATATAAAGGAATTCGCCAAAGGTCACCCAAATTACACAGAAGATGAATTGGATGACTTCCTCACTTCTTTAAAAGAAAAGGAGATTAAATTAGATCAAACTTTAATCAAGTCATTAATTAATAAAGAGATTAGAAGGATCAAAAATGAAGCGGAGCCAGTTTATGAGTTAGAAACAGACCCACAATTAAAGAGGGCAGTAGATATATTGGTTGCTCAAAAGATATTAAGTAGTAGGGAAAGGTAGAGGAGGAAAGTCGGGTGGAAACTTTTTTGAGGTTTCATTGGAGTATGATTAGCAAGATGAGAATGATCTTATTTAGTGTTATACTTATGTCTGTACAATCTTTACCATCCTTTGTAGCTGAGGCACAGGAGACCGGTACCCCACCTCCTATCCTAAAAGAAATGGAGTCCCTGGGGAGACCCGAAGAAGGGGCATTAGAAGAAACTGCAAGGACACTGAGGAAAGAAGTAGCAAAACCTGAAGAAACAAAACCCAAAGAAGTGGCTATTACCGAAGAAGCCCCATCTGAGATTGAGACCCTTTTGTCCGGCCAGATTCCATCCACTGTATCAACAAGATTGAAACAGTTTGGATATGACCTCTTTAAATCAACAGTATCTACATTTGCCCCTATAACAGACGTGCCCGTTGGGCCTGACTACATCATTGGTCCCGGGGATAGCTTCACCATAGTCATCTGGGGTAGAGTCAATGTTACCTACGAGGTGACTGTAGATCGAAATGGAGAGATAACCCTGCCAGAGCTTGGGGCATTAAAGGTCTGGGGGCTGACCCTAAAGGAACTAAAGGATTACCTCCAGCACGAATTCTCACGTCGATACACCAAATTTGAGATGAATATTACCATGGGAAGACTGAGGACCATCAGGGTGTTTGTAGTTGGTGAGGCAGTTACACCAGGAAGCTACTCCCTAAGCTCCCTCTCTACCCTATTCAACGCCCTCTTTGCCGCAGGGGGACCCTCAAAGAGAGGGACATTGAGGAATATCCATCTCATTAGAGACAATAAGACAATAAAGACTGTTGATCTTTACGACTTTCTCCTAAAAGGGGATAAGAGCCAAGATGTCAGGTTACAGAATGAAGACACCATTTTCATTCCAATGATCGGTGATGTAGTGGGTGTAGCTGGAAATGTCAGGAGGCCGGCCATCTATGAGATGAAGAAACCATTGAACCTAAAAGAGGCAATCGACCTGGCAGGTGGCATTACCCCGGCTGGTTATCTAAAAAGGATTCAGGTAGAACGGATTGTGGCCCATGAGTATAGGATTGTGGTAGATTTCAACCTATCTGGTCTTTTAGAAAGACAAGAGATACCCCAATTAAAGACCATCCTTCAGGATATGGATATGGTCAAGATCTTTCCCATCCTTCCCCTTACCCAGAACATCGTCTACTTAGAAGGTCATGTCGAAAGGCCAGGTGGGTATGAACTAAAGAAGGGAATGAGGATAAGCGACCTTATTCCAGGTTTTGATGATTTACTACCAGAGCCATACCTTGACTATGCCGAGGTTATCCGTTTAGAGGAACCTGATCTTCATCCCAGGATACTTCCATTCAATCTCGGAGAGGTTTTAAAAGGAAATCTTAAAGAAGACTTACCCATCCAGCGATTTGATCGGATAAAGATATACCCAAAGGAGTACTTTGTAGAGAAGAGATTGGTCAGTATAATAGGAGAGGTTAAACATCCTGGGATATATAAGCTGGTTGAAAAGATGCGCATCAGTGATCTCATCCACCAGGCAGGTGACCTGACCAAGGATGCCTATTTAGACCGGGCAGAGCTCTTCCGGATTACCCCGCTCGACCCTGATATGGACTACAGGATCATCCCCTTAAACCTGAAGAAGATATTGGAGGAGGATCCAGAGCAGAACCTATACCTTGAGCCCAAGGATAGGTTCAGGGTTTACTCAAAATGGGATCTTCTTGATAAACCTTTTGTAATCATTGAGGGTGAGGTGAGAAAACCTGGAAAGTTTGAACTGGTCAAAGATATGCGCATCAGTGATCTCATCCACCAGGCAGGTGACCTGACCAAGGATGCCTATTTAGAACAAGGGGAGATATTCAGGCTGACCTCGGATCGGAAGATTGAAACCATCTACTTTAATATAGAGAAGGCCTTAAATAATGAAGATGGAGAGGATATTCTCCTTATGGATGAGGACAGGGTCGCCATCCATAATCTATGGGAGAAGAGATTCAAAGAGACTGTGAGTATAATGGGTCTTGTGAATAAACCCGGCGATTACAGGCTTACTGAGGGAATGAGGGTCTCTGACCTCATCTTCCAGGCAGGCAGCCTCATGAAGAATGCCTACCTGAGGGAGGCAGAACTCATAAGAAGGACAGTCACCCAGGAAGGGATGGAGACCAAAAAGATATCAATCAATCTGGAGAAGGCCCTACAAGGGGATCCCACCCAAAATCTCCTGCTTGAGGATTATGATTATCTGGTCATAAGACAAATTCCTGAATTGGATTTTGAGAGAATAGTAAATATATCAGGAGAGGTGATGTTTCCTGGCTCATACCTAATTGAGAAAGGAGATACATTGAGTTCACTCATCGAGAGGAGTGGTGGATATACAAAACGGGCCTATCTGAGAGGAGCAGTCTTTACGAGGGAGAGTGTCAGGATATTACAGGAAAAGAGGATAAATGATTTGATAAAAGAGATGGAAGAAGAGATCTTAACCGAAGAGAGCTATTTGGCAACTAGCACCTTATCCCCGGATGAACTCAAAAGAAGACAGCAGTCACTGGCCAGTCGAAGAGGGTTGATCGCCAAACTCAAGGCCGCCCAGGTAGAAGGCAGGCTTGTAATAGGATTGCTCCCCCTGAAGAAACTCAAAGGTTCTAAATACGATATCGAACTTGAGAAAGGGGACAGTCTGTTTATTCCCGAAAGACCAAACGAAGTAACAGTCATGGGAGAGGTATACAACCCCACCTCATTAATCTATGAAGAGGGTAAGAATGTTAAGCATTACTTAAAAATGGTTGGGGGGGTAACTAGAGATGCCGATAAAGACCAGATCTTTGTCATTCGTGCAGATGGCTCAGTGATTAGTCGAACTCAGCGAAGGTACTTGTGGCCGCTCCGGCTATTTAGTGATAGGTTTATGGAAACAAGGCTATATCCAGGGGATACCATACTGGTGTCAAAGAAGATAACCGAGGGGAAAGGATGGGAGAGGATAAAAGAGAGTGTGCACCTTCTCTATCAGATTGCGGTTTCAGCCGGGGTAATAAAGACCCTATTTTAATTGGGAGATTTGGAATTTTAACGTGATGGGGTGTATATGGAAAAGGTGTATGAAGAGGAAGTAAACCTTATGGACTATATTACGGTCATACTCAAACACCGAAAGATGATAATAATCATTTGTACACTCACAGTCCTTGCCACCACAATTATAAGTCTTCTTTTACCCGAAATCTATATGGCCACGGCCTCAATCCTGCCCCCTAAGACAGAGAGTACCCTTTCTGGTATGGTTTCAGGAATGGGGGGAATATCCAGTTTCGCCGGGGGTGCCCTTGGTATTAAGAGCGGGGCGGATCTATATGTGGGGATGTTGAAAAGTCGGACAATATCTGATGCCCTGATCGATAGGTTTAGCCTGATGGAAGTTTATAATGCAGAATATAGGGAAGAAGCAAGAAACCGCTTGGATGGAAATACAACCATAAAAAAGGCCAAAGAGGGGATCATCACGGTCTCAGTAGAAGATAAAGACCCAAGAAGGGCAGCAGAGATTGCCAATGCCTACCTTGATGAATTAGACCGACTAAATAAAAAACTAAACATAACCGAGGCAGGCAAAAAGAGGATATTTCTTGAAAAGAGATTGAAGGATACAGAGAGAGATCTGGCACGGGCCGAAGAGAACCTGAAGAGATTTCAAAAGGGACATAAGGTAGTAGCTATGGATGCCCAGGCAATGGCTCTAATAGAGGCAGCAGGAAGGATCCAGGGGGAGATAGCGGCAGCCGAGACCGAATTGGGGATCTTAAAGGAGTTCTCAACCGAGGAGAGCCTAAAGGTGATAAACCTTAAGTCAAGGATCAGGGAGTTAAAGAAACAATTGGCCGAGATTGAGAAGGGCAAGCTTCCAACAAGCGCCAATCCATCTAAAAACCCAGATAGTCTTTATACCCCATTCACCAAGGTTCCAGATCTTGGATTACAGCTTGCAAGATTAACCCGGGAGGTGAAGATCCAAGAGACCGTATATGAGCTATTGACCAAGGAATATGAACTGACCAAGATACAGGAGGCAAAGGATACACCAACAATCCAGATATTGGATAGGGCCAAACCTCCAGAGAAGAGATTCAAACCAAAAAGGAGGCAGATGGTGATGCTCTCTGGGTTTATTTCTCTATTCTTCTCTATCTTTTTGGCCTTTGCATCTGAATACTTCAAACGAATGAGGGAGGAGGCAAATCATACCTAAGGGATAAAGCGGCTTAAGAGAATAGTTAGGAGCTTGATGGAAAATCCCATGCCGTTTGGTAGAAACACATGAAAAGGATATTAGTTACAGGTGGATGTGGTTTTATTGGCTCTAATTTTATAAGATACATACTTGGAAAATATAGTTATGAGATGGTAAACCTGGATGCCCTAACTTACGCAGGGAATCCTAATAACCTGAAGGATTTAACATCCAATAACCGCTATCATTTCATTCATGGAAGGATCGAAGATGTTGATACAGTAAAGCAAGCCATGAAAGGGGTGGATGCGGTTGTCCATTTTGCTGCTGAAAGTCACGTAGATAGATCTATTCTGAATGCACAGCCCTTTATTATTACAAATGTTTTGGGAACCCAAACCCTATTAGATGTAGCACGAGAGTCAAAGATCGAAAGATTTATCCATATAAGCACTGATGAGGTTTATGGGCAACTGGGTGTAGATGGCAAATTTAAGGAAGACACACCTCTAAGACCAAACTCTCCATATTCAGCCAGTAAAGCCTCTACTGACCTATTGGTTATGGCATATTATCATACTTATGGAATGCCGGTTATCATAGCCAGACCCTCAAACAACTATGGACCGTATCAATATCCAGAAAAGTTTATACCTTTAATGATAACAAACCTTTTTGAGGATAGACCTATACCTGTTTATGGCAGAGGTAAAAATATCAGGGACTGGCTATATGTAGAGGATTGTTGTCAAGCAATAAATCTGATTCTGCACAAAGGCCGCATAGGAGAGATATATAACATTGGAGGTCAAAGCGAATATAGAAATATAGATATAGCCAAAAAACTGATAAATGTACTGAATAAAGACGAGACATACATCAAATTTGTTTCTGACAGACCCGGCCACGACTTCCGCTACGCCTTAGATATCTCTAAGATAAAGGAAGAATTGAAATGGCAACCTTCTTTATCTTTCGAAGATGGACTAAGGGAGACCATAACCTGGTTTAAAGAGAATAGATGGTGGTGGGAACCTCTTAAAAGAAAATTAGAAAAAGAAAGCAAGGGATTTTGGAGTTAAAATGAGAAAGGATCTTTTAGTCTTTGGCAGCCCAATGATCGAACAACCCGAAATAGATGAAGTTGTTGCCTCTAAGACAAAGACCATCCTCCTGGTTCATTTTGTGGTCCTAAGTAAAATTTTTTACAGTACCCTAAAAACATATGAAATTAGAAATGACTCAAGTAAAAGAAGAGATAGATAGATTTGTTCAAGAAGTATTAAATAGGTATAAAGAGGTAATCTCTACAATTATCCTTTTTGGTTCGGCTAGTCGTGGTGATCTAACAGAAGAATCAGATATTGACTTTCTAATAGTTACACATAACGCTAAGAGATTGGATTTACTAAAAAAAATAACAAGGGTTGCTACACGAATGGTATTGGAATACGGACGACCAATTTCAACAAAGGTATATGACTTAGACCAATATGAATATTTAAAGCGCTTAGAAACACCTTTTATGAAGAATATAGAGAGAGAAGGGGAGATCTTATGGAAGAGAAAACAAAGGAAAAGGTAACAAAACTTATTGAGAAAGCCGAGCGTAAACTCAAAGCAGCCCACAAGCTATACGAATCCGAAATGTATGAAGATGCTATCTCACGGGGCTATTATGCTATGTATCATGCTGCTACCGCTCTATTATTAACAAAAGATTTAACTGCCAAAACACATTCTGGTCTGTTAACAATGCTTAGCTTACATTTTGTAAAGAGTGGCGCGATGGAAGAAGAATATTACTCCATGATTGCTCGTGATAAGGACTTACGAGAAAATGGTGATTATGAACCATTTTATATAGGTTCATCAGATGAAGCAGAATGTGTCATAGAAGACGCTCAAAAATTTATCAAAAAGGTTAAAGGGATGATTTGAAGATGCTTTGTAATTTCTTTGATACTATTATTTCGGGAGTTAGGTAAAGGCGCTCCATTTGGCTTTAATGAAGTTTTATTTTCT
>JASEIO010000049.1 GCA_030017475.1 bacterium
AAATATTGTTTGACAATTATTACAAGACTGGATACCATGTGCCTATGCCAGCCAAGAAACTTCTCTAAATTGGTTGACATTTTTAAATATCATATAGTAAAATATGTGTCAAATATATAACATAAATAAAGTTATGAAAAAAAGTTTATTTCTCTATTTATCGATTATATTCCTTCTGGCTGGAAGGGCTTCATTTGCGACTAAAGGAGATGGTGGTTTACCTTGTTATTTCTTAAATTTAGGTGCAGGGGCAAGAGCTTTAGGAACTGGAAGGGCATTTGTAGCTTTGTCAGATGATGTATCGGCTATCTATTGGAATCCAGCAGGACTGTCACAATTGACGAGAAAGGGGGCATCCTTCATGCACGCTATCCTTTTTGAGGATACAAGATACAATTTCATTGGTTATGCCCATCCTACATATAGCCCCTTAAATTTTGGTTTAGGATTAATCCAACTTGCTTCATCAGGATATGAAGAAAGGGATATCTTTAACCTTCCAGGCGGAACCATCTCAGATCAAAATAATGCCTTTCTTCTTTCAATTAGCTATCGACTTTCTGAAGGATTTTCTTTAGGGACTACTGGTAAGGTAATTAACAAAAGATGTGATGATATCAACACTTCGAGTTATGGTCTTACCCTCTCTTTCCTTTATGGATTAAATTATTCATTAAGTTTTGGATTGAATCTTCAGAATGTAATCCCTGTAAGATTAAAAAGAGAGGAGTTGACAGATGCCACTCCTCTAAATGTGAAATTTGGTTTAGCCTATAAGATGAATGATTTCATCATCCTATTATTAGATGTAGATAAATCAGAAGATCGCTCATTTAAATTCCATGGTGGTTTGGAATTTTGGATCTCAGAGGAAAGGTTTGCATTAAGGATTGGATATGACCAATCTAATCTTACCTTTGGAATCGGGGTAAGATTAAAAGATTTCCAGATCGATTATGCAGTTATAGATCAAGATTTGGGTTTAAGTCACAGAATCTCTATTTCAATAGAATTTGGTAGTATGATATTAAAAAGGTGAGGTAAAGATGATAAAGGATAAAAGAATGATTCTAATAGGATTAATCTTTCTATCTTTAGTAGTAGAAGTAGAGAGTAAACCCAGGAATATTCATGTAACCTTGGCAAAAGACCCAAGAAATACTGTGGTTGTAACATGGCAAACTGATTCTTCTGTTAAAACTGGAATTGTAGAATATGGGCTCACTTCATCCTATGGTTCATCGGTAAGAAGTACAACTCACACCTATCAAGATGATAAAAATAAAATACATACTATCCATGATGCTCGCCTTACTGGATTAATATCTGGTCAGAGATATCATTATAGGTGTGGAAATAGTAGTGATGGATGGAGCGGTGATCGAACATTTATTACTACACCTGAAGAGGGAGCTACTTTTACCTTTTGCGTAGTGGGAGATACTCGAGCTGGATCTGGAAATAGGCAATATGAAAGATGGGGTAAAATTGCTGAGAAGATAAGTAATCATGATATAGCCTTTTTTATCGTGAATGGCGATCTGGTTAATAAAGCCAACACTCAGGAGGAGTGGGATCTATGGTTCGAAAAAGGGGAGCCTTTATTTAGTAAGTTTCCCATAATGCCTATTGTAGGAGAGCATGATAAAAGCTCAGAAGGAAGAGGATCTATCTGTTATCAAAGTCAGTTTCTACTTCCTGATAATGGAGAATGGTATTCCTTTGATTATGGAGATGCCCATTTTATAGGCCTAAATCCATTTATGGAGCAAGATTACGCAACAAAAGAAAGGGAATGGCTAGATAAAGATTTAAATGGGACAAAAAAAAGGTGGAAGTTTGTCTATACTCATGGCCTATTTTTTAATATCTGTAAGAACAAGGTGCCAAACACTTACTTAAGAATACATTGGGGTACGCTATTTGATAAACATAAAGTGGATATAGTCTTTAACTCTCATGCCCACGCTTATGGGAGATCATATCCAATAGAGTGCGATGAGAATGATAGAAAGAATTTTTTTATTAAAGAAAGTTACGATGAAGGTCGTTGTTATATAATTACTGGAGGAGGTGGTGCGGAGACTTACCCTATACTACCACCCGATGAGTTGCGAGAGAATGGAATAGAGAAGGCTTTGGAAATCCATCATTTTGTTCTTGTTACAGTTTCCAGTAATAGCTTACATATGGAGGCAAAGGACATCAATGGTAACACCATTGATAGTTTGGACATGTTTAAAGGTTCTTTAATCCCTGATTCAGCCAAAGTAATCTATGGAGTCAGTAATTACCCAAATCCATTTATTGCTAATCGTGAAGTAACAAAGATATGCTATGGGCTAAAAGAAGCGAGTGATGTAGTGATAAAAATCTATGATCTGATTGGAAAACTTGTCTGGGCGTATGAAGCTAAAGCTGGAGAAGAGGGTGGAAGGAAAGGATTAAATAGAGTTTCTTGGAATGGCAAGAATGAAGAAGGAAATTGGGTTTCAGCCGGGGGGTATATCTGTAAGATTGAAGCACGGGAGGAGAAGGTAATAAGAAAGATCCTTGTAAAATAGATAAGTAAAATATCAAGATTTATTTTTGTGCTATATTTTGAAAAAGTTGATAGGTGCCAAATTTAAGCTAAAGAATAGAATCTAAGATGGGTAGATAATCGTGAATAAAAAAAGGATCTTATCAGAGGAAGCTTTTCAAAAAAGGATAAATCAAATCCTTGACCTCATTGAGTCAAAAGGATGGGATGAAAGTAAACAATTTCTTTTATTAGAATTTCCAGAAATATATAAAAAAATATTTGATCCCTTTAAGGCAGATTGGCTTTATCTTCTTCCAATATCTGAGATGGACACTGTTTTAAATTTAGAGAGTGGATGGAATTCTCTGTCTTTTCTTTTAGCAAGGGTTTGTAAATCTGTCTTTTCTATTGATACCGTATTTGAAAGGATTAAGTTTATAAATCTTCGAATAAGGCATGAAAAGGTCTTAAATCTCTCACCCATTATGGGAGATATTCTTAATCTTCCTTTTTCACCTTCTTCATTTAACCTAATTGTAATGGATGGTGGATTGAAACAGATTGGCACTTTAGATGTAGAAAATGATCCATTAGAGGTACAAAAAAATCTTTTGCGCCAGATTTTTGATTTGTTGAAAGAGGAAGGTTATCTATACTTGAGAATGGAGAATAGATATAAAATAGATTTTATTTTAAGGGGAAAAGATTCAAGTGGGCTACAATTTATAAACTTAATGCCTAGAACAATAGCAAATTTGTATACCAAGATTATTAAAGGTGAACCCTATAGAGCATATGTTCACTCCTATTTTGGATATCGAAGACTATTAAGGGAGGCTGGTTTTAAAAACATTCAATTCTATGCACCTATCCCAAGTTATAGTAGTCCTATTTTTATTATTCCTTTAGACAAAAGAAATATCTCTACCTACTTTTTTAAGTATATCCTAAGCAGACAATCGATTAAATGGAAAATTATGGTTTTTTTAGCCCGAGTAGGGGCATCAATAGGTATTTATCCTTATATTACTCCTTATTTTATCATAATTGCCAAAAAATCTTCTTATGGTTTAGGAAGGCAATGATCTCAGAACTTGAGTATTTTAAGGCATCGGATTTTCAAAGAGAGACAGGTTGGGGTGATTAATTGAAGGAAACTGTTTCAATTGAATCTCAAGGTGTTAAGCTAAGGTTTGATTCTAACTGTTCTAAGGTCATTGAATATGTTAAGAATCATTTTGGTGAGTTAATCAAGCAGGAATTAGACGATTATGATATAATCATGTCGTTTGAATGGATTAATAAAACATCATCAAAAGGAAACCTAAACAGATTTGATGATATAATTGATTTGGATAAAATTAGTAGGAGAATCCTGATTGGGTCTGATCAAATCATTAGGAGAACAGTGCCTGAATTTCCTGGGTTGCAAATGAGATCTATTATTCCTTGATGTATTATTTAATCTATTACCCGATCTTTTGGTATCTGGAATATAGAAGAAATATATTTCTTATGCATGGAGCTGCCTTCATTTACAATTGCTGAAGCTGAACCAGTAGCCTTATTTATCCCTAAATTTTCTAAAGAAACTCACATTAAAACGATATCAAAATCTGAGTGCTTAGAAAGGATTTTGGCATTTAATGAACTTGCTCTTGAGATTCAAGGATATTCGAGATATGCTGCAGTTCTGAATCTTCTATGGGCTAAAGAAGGACTCTTAAAAAGTAGATTAGAAAGTTTGGAAGCATTGCTGAATAAAGTCCGATGCTATGAATTGGGAATTAAACCAGGTGAAGATTTACAATCGGTTGTGGACAAAACAGTCTACAAGATTATAAAATAGGATGAGCCAAAGATATAAATTAGAAAGGAAACACCCTCCTTCCTTCGAAGAAATTACCCATCTTTCAAACGAAGGAAGTGATGAGGTAATTACAGTTCTCTTGAGTGAAATAACATTATTAAACCTAAAAATATAGGAGAAGATAATGATTCAGGAGTTAAATTCTCTTATTCTTAAAGATTGGTATGACCTACCGATCGATAGAAAGAGACCTTCATCCCTATCTTCTATTCAGATAAGTGGAAGGCATGTAGATTTTGGTAAAATACTTTTATTAATCTTTGCAGAAGGTGATAGAATGCCATTATTTTGTGGAAAGGTTTCACGAAATAGTATCTCAAAAAGTGAATTTGATTTCATTGAATGTGAGTATAAAAATTTGGTCTTCCTAAATTCCCTAAATTCAAAAATCCTATCAAAGACAATTCCAAAACCTATTCGCTATATAAATCTAAAAGGTCATTCGATATCATTAGAAACTGCATTTGTGGGGACACCAATGCTAAACACAAAGGGATATCTCTTTAGAAGGAAGATTATTCAAAGACACTTCACCCTAGCCCTTAATTGGTTATTATGTTTTTATAGAGGAATAGGGATCAACCAGATAAAATTTGGGTCTAAAGAGATGGATAAACATGTAAACCAACCAATCAACTATTTGAGAAAAATTATACCACTAACCAGGGAAAAACATAACTATTTAACAAAATTTTCTGACCAAGCAAAAATTTTGCACAATAGATACCTCCCATTAGTACCTATTCATGGGGATTTTACCCCTAATCAGATATTGATTAATAGGGATAATCTTTGTGTAATTGATTGGGAGTTCTTCCAAAGAGATGGCTTACCTTTTTTTGATTTAATCAACTTTTTGGTAAGCTATGGATTTCTTTCGAATGAGCTATCTAAAAAGAACCGCTATTGGTTTGAAGATAGGATGAAAGAACACTTGGTTCAATACTGTAGTGAATTAAATATCGATGAACAATTTTTGAAGATATTCCTTCCGTTATTTTTAATAAACAAGATTAACCTAAAATATTCACAAAAGAGGGTTGAAAACAATAGAATTATCTCTTTTTTAAAAGATCTCCTATTTCATTTTCTACAAAGAGACTTTTAGAATTCATCTTGGTCTAAATCAATCTTGTAGATAAAACAGGGAAGGATCATGGCTCTTAGGTAATAACCTTTAAAGACAAGAAGGGGAATAATGAAAGTCCTTATTCTTACAACCTTATTTCCTAATCAAGTGGAATCAATAAAAGGGATTTTTATAAAAGAACAGCTTCGTTGGCTAAAAGAATATTGTGAAATCAAATATATCGTTTCTCCGAGTGTTTGGTTTCCGCCGATACCTTATTTTAAAAAATGGTATATGTATTCCCGAGTTCCAAAGGTAGAGAAATGGGAAGATATCACAATATTTCATCCTAAATTCCTTGCACTCCCTCGGATTAGGTGGTTTGATGGATTCTTTTACCTTTTTTCTGTCTTTTGGTTAATCAAAAGGATAAAGAAGGATTATGACTTTGATCTGTTACATGTCCATTTTGCATATCCTGATGGATTTGTGGGTGTTTTACTTGGGAAAATTTTTAAGAAACCTGTAGTCTTATCAGTCCGAGGAGGTGATATAAATATCTCTTTTAATAAGTTCTTACTTCGAAAAATGATTATGTTTACTCTAAAGAATGCCAATCAGATTCATACAGTGAGCGATGATCTGAGAGATAAACTATGTCAACTCAAGATGGATCAGGGTAAAATCAAGTTGATTCCTAATGGAGTTGATGCTACTCGATTTAAGTTGATGGATACCGAAGAGGTTAGGAATAGGTTAGGACTTCCAAAAGATAGACCAATCTTGCTCTTCGTAGGTCGTCTTATCGCAGGGAAGGCATTACCCCACCTATTACTGGCGGTAAAGGATTTGATGAGTATGAGAAAGGATGTGCTGTTAGTAATTGTCGGCGATGGGCCTGAGAAGGGAAAATTAACTAAGATGGTCAATCGTAATCATTTAGAAAAAAACATAAAATTTGTTGGTCAAAAAGGTCATGAAGAAATACCTCTATGGTTGAATGCTTGCGATCTTTTCTGTCTGTTTAGTTTAAGTGAAGGTAGGCCAAACGTAATCATAGAGGCTTTAGCCTGTGGAAAACCAGTTGTCGCTACAAAGGTAGGCGGGGTTCAAGAAATAGTTAAGAATGAAGATTATGGACTACTTGTAACCCCTGGTGATATTAAAGAGATGAGTGCGGCTCTTAATAAAGGATTATCCAAAGATTGGAATAGATTGAGGCTCGTGGAATACACTGAGCAATTTTCATGGTCTAGTGCTGCTAAGCAGATTTTTGATATATATAAACGAGCTGTAAATTGTGGAGATGGTGAAAGGATTGATTAACATTATAATAACAATCTTGGTTTTATCTGGTTTTTACACCGAAGTACAACCACATTCTATAATTGATTTAGATTATGTAATCTCGGAAGGGGAACCATTTTTTGTCATTGGAAATTGGTGGGGTTTACCCAAAGGGGTGAGTTTTGAGGATCTAAAGAATGCGGGATTCAATTTTACAGGGGTGTCTTGTTGGGATCCGAAAGAGATAGAGATAGTACATCGTTTAGGTATGAAGGGAGGAGTTTACATAGGTAGAAGAATGGACCAAGATAGGTATCCGAAGAGTGACATCGATGCTAAAATGAAAGAAATCCTTGGTCACCCTGGCCTTTTGTGTTGGTATGGAAGGGATGAGTCAAATGATAAGGATGGTGCTCCAATTTCAGGGTTACTGAAAGGGTATAGGTATGTAAAGCAAAAAGACCCTAATCATGTAATCTGGCAAAACTATGCAGGCTGTGGGGACCAATTCACTAATCGAAAGGATGTATGGAATTGGTCATCACTTAAAGCAAGGCATAGACATGCAGATGTTTTATCAATGCATTGTTATCCAGTAGGAAGGGAAGTAACCACTAAGAACCTTAAGACAATAGCTCAAGTCGGTGAGCTTGTAGAGATACTTAAAAGTACCTTGATAGAGAAAGGAATACAAACTAAGCCTATATGGTGTATCTTACAGGGATATGAAAAAGATAAAGGTATCTATCCAGACTTTCACCAGACAAGATTTATGGCTTATGATGCAATCATCCATGGGGCAACTGGAATTATCTATTATTACACTCACTCTCTTAATAAAGCCCATCCCCTTTGGAGGTATATAACTAAGGTGACCGAGGAACTTAATAGTATATATCATGTCCTTACATCTCGTGAGGGAGTTAAAGATATCTCAATTGAGTATGATCGATCACTCGATGTAAATGTTTTGGAGAAAGGAGATTTCCCTTTTCGCCTGGGTATATGGCTTCTTTCTAAAAGGTGTAAGGATGGATGTATATATCTATTAACTGAGAATAATGCTACCCTTCCAATTAGGCAAGTTAAGTTCAAACTACCTAGATTGAAAAAAGGTAAGGTAGAGGTACTTTTTGAAGATCGGACATTACCAATAAAGGATGGTGAATTTAGAGATAATTTCAAACCCTTTGAGATACATGTATACAAAATAAAGGAAGCTTGAATCAATTGGTGAGGGATAAAAGGATTTGGTATACCCAAAGATTTAGGATAGGTTTGAGAAAGGGGATATAAATGCCTAAGTTGAGTCTTTCAGATAAAGCAGTAATCATATTCTTAGGAGAGTTTATTGAAAAAATGATGGCAATTCTGATAGGGATAATCTTGGTAAGAGTATTCACCAAGTCAGATTATGGATCTTATAGACAGGTATGGTTAGTAGTGGGAACGTTTTCAATGATATCTTTAATGGGCATTCCAAAAAGCGTTTTTTATTTTATACCTAAATTAGATGATCAAAAAAGGAAGGGGTTTATCTTACAAACGATAATCTTGCTATTTTTGATTGGATCAATTCTTACCTTAATTCTCTATCTATTTTCGAGTTTTATTGGCTCCAGGTTTAACAATCCTTCTTTAGTAAAATTATTGAAGATATTTAGTTTATATCCAATGTTTTCAATACCTATACAATATTTGAGAAACTTGCTCATCTCTTTAGATAAACACAAAATGGCAGCAATCTTTCCATTACTTAAAGAGGTCATATTCCTTATCTTTGTTTTAGTTCCTGCAATATTAGGTTACCCATTAGTTACTGTTTTTATAAGTGTATTAATCTTTTCCTTTCTCACACTGATTATAGTTTTATTGTATACCTTTACCATCCTTTTTGGCAAACTGAGATTTGATGGGATTTTTAGTACATTAAGACCCCAGATTGGGTATTCAATCCCGCTAGGTCTTTCAGGGATATTAGAAAAGATATCGAGGGAACTCGACAAGTTTGTGATTTCATTCTTTTATCTATCCGATAGATTTGCGATATACTCTATTGGTGCAATTCAAATCCCTTTGGTGACTACCCTTAGGTCTTCAATAGGCTCTGTTTTATTGCCAAAACTTGTAGAATTGTATGACCAGGAAAAGACAAAAGGATTTATTAAGCTATGGCATGAATCGATACGTAAAACAGCAATCATAGTATTACCGATATTTGCCTTTTTGTTTGTGACTGCGGAGCAGTTTATAACCTTTTTATATACCAATGATTATCTCGAAAGCACGGGTCCATTTCGAATCTATCTATTCTCTATACCCTACAGGGTTACAAACTTTGGATATATCTTAATGGCTATGGGTTATTCAAAATTTATTCTAATAGGTTCGATAATATTCATTCTATCAAATCTCTTATTAAATATATTCTTTATTCACCTAATCGGATTTTTAGGACCAGCCCTTGCTACAATAATAGCATCATATATTCTCAATGGTTTCTTTCTGATTAAGACCAAAGGAATGCTTCATCTCTCTTTATTGGAACTCTTTCCATGGATGGATATGTTAAAAATTTTATCTGTCTCTGGGTTAAGTAGTTGTCTAATCTATCCATTAACCCTTCTTCAAATACCGAGTTTTTTAGTCCTTGTTTTGGCAGCACTAATTTATATTCCAACATATATCCTTCTCTTAAACAGATTAGATATGATCACTGAATCAGATATACTTTTGGTAAAGAGATGGTTAGGTTTAGGCATCTTTTTTAGGGGATAATAAGAAAAATGATAAATAGGGATAAGACGATGGATCTGAATAATTCAAGTGTTTTATTTTTAAAGAAATACCTAAGTTTTGTACCATTGGTAATAGCCAGTATTATTATTATAAGTATAATAATAATACTGGCTATTACCA
>JASEIO010000004.1 GCA_030017475.1 bacterium
TTTCTTTACCGCACTGAACATCCCAACAACCCACATAGATAGGTATGAAAGAACAGCCGCTGGAACAATGAGTATAGTTGTAGAAGGAATCTATGGAAAGGCAGGACCACTAAAACTAAAATTCCATATAGGACCAGATAAGGATGAGGTAATAGAGACAGCTATTCAAGAGATAAATACAAAGACAATCGGATTGACTTCGGAGGCAGGAGATAAGGCAAAACTTTCCATAATGTCTCGGGAAGAGGCAAACAATGCGATTGAATTAGCAGATAATGCAATCGACTTTATATCAGGTGAGAGAGGAAAATTAGGGGCAGTTCAAAATAAACTCGAACATGCATTGAATTATACTGGAACAATGGAGGAGCAGGAAACAGCATCCTTAGGAAGAATAAGGGATACAGATTATGCCCGAGAGATGATGAGATTTGCAAGGAACCAGATACTACAGCAGACAGGATTGGCAATGCTTGCCCAGGCAAATATGCAGCCACAGAATGTATTAGCGATATTGAGATAATCGAAGCAAACAATAGATTGGGGGAGGGATTTCCTCCCCCAAATCTACTACAACAGATGAACTTGAGAGGATTCACCACGAAGAGACACAAAGGTACAAAGAAAACAAGAGGTCAGGATTTATAATCTGTTGATTAATCTTCGTATCTTGTGGCATATCACGAGAAAATGGAAATTAGGAAAATAGAGAATGACATTTAGTCTCTAATCTCCTAATTTCCAATTTAGGTGGTGATTAAGATGGAAGGAGGTATAGGTGTTGTTTATGACATAAGTCTTAAGTTTTTAGTTCGGCATGGTGGAGATATTGTAACCTTAGTAGTAGATAAGCAAAGAAATAGGGTTATAAGACAGATTCCATTAAAAAGTACGATAAGACTATCCGAAGCAGCACATAAGATAGATAGCACTGCATAAGAGAAGAAAAGATGCGTATCGATATCATGAAGGGGATTCAGTTGAATATAGCAAATGAACTCTCTTTGGTTCAAGAGGCACAGGAAGATCTCTTAAACCTGATCGCTTCGGGACCCCAGCAAGATTTAGTCGAAGATATGACAAAACTAAATGTAGCCTTGATGGTGGGATTAGGTGGAAACGTAGACGAGACAGCCTGAACAGAGGACAGATTTAAAAAGTTCTCTGACTTCTGACATCTGATCTTGAGAAGCCAGGGAGGGACTTTTAGATTATTTTAACAGGGAGGGACGGGTTCAAGGGAGCTAAAGGGGTTCCCTTGGATCCCACTTTCGGTATCTACTCCTTTTTATTAAAGTTTATCCAATAAAATGTCGATATATATAATAGAGAATAGGAGCGATATCAAGGAGGGTTTATGAAATATAGGGGTAGAGAAAGATGCTGGCAATCTTAGCCAGCCTTTTTTGTATCACTGAAACACAGAAGGATGGGGGTGTTTTAAATGGTAGTTTCAAGGTTAGCAGGGTTAGGTTCAGGGGCTATATCTGGAATAGATTGGGAAGCCATAATCCAGCAATTGATCTATTTTGAGAGGCAGCCTGTAAGGAATTGGAGGGTTCGTCAAAGTAATTATGAATACGAGATAAACGCCTGGCGTGATGTGAACATGAGACTTAAAAACCTCCAATCAAGGGCAAATGATCTGATGAGTGCCTCTATCTGGAAGACAAAAAGGTCTACCTCCTCTAACACAGATATTGTTGTTGCTACTTCGGGTACAGATGCAACAGAGGGTAAGTATGATGTAAGGGTAAGGCAATTGGCTACCCAATCTATATCAAAATCAACAAATGAGTTGAATACCAAAAAGGGGGCAAAGAGTACGCATGAGGTAAGGGCTGGGTCCCCAGTAGTAAATCTTGATTCAGACTTTTCCACCACAAACTTTGATAATGCAATCGATGGGTCGATTAAGGTAAATGGCTATACATATAATATAGCGGATTATTCCAGTGTGCGGCAGCTTATGGATGACATAAATGATTATTCAAAGACTAGCTTATCAAAAGTAGCTGCTCCCGGAAAAAAGATAGATATAGAAAAACCCTGGGAAAGTGCTGGTTTTGAAAACGTACCTGTAGGTACGGTTACCATAAATGATGTTGTATTCGATTTATCGGATTATTCCACTGTAAAGGAATTTATGGATGAGATAAATGACTTCTCAAAGGTCAGTTCTGCTCAAACAGGAAGTGGTAATACAAATGATCCTATCGATAGATTTTTTGGGACATCGGTTGATGGTACTATTACCATCAACAATACCACATTCACCATATCAAATTATAAGACAGTGGATTCATTAATCACTGCGGTTAATAATAGCTATTTTGCAGATGCTACTTTAAGTTATGATAATGAAAAGATGTTATTTACTATCAGGAGGGATACACCTGGTACGGATTTAAATCTTTCTCAAACTGGAGAAAATCCATTCTTTACCGCGGCTAAAATCTCTGTTTTAGATGCAGATGTCACTATAACCTATGATTCTGCAATAGATAAGTTTACTATTTCGAGGAATACGCCTGGGCAGGATCTGAATCTATCGCAATCAGGTACCCCAGGACAAGGGGAAAATCTATTCTTTAACGAGGTGAAGATCAATACCTTTCATTCAGGTGCAACTATAAGATATGACCCGACAACGGATAAGTTTTCTATCGAACACGATGATCCAGGAGCTACTTTGAAGTTATGGCAGTCAGGTACAAACCCATTCTTTAAAGAGATCAATATATTTAAAGAGATCGATACAGAAAGGGAGTATACAACTAATGTAACAGGGGTTAATCCTTCACTTGCCCTTTATTTGGCTGGGTTTGACAATCCAGTGGGGGTTAAGGACGAAGGTGTATTCAAGATAAATAATGTGGAGATAACATGGGATGCTGATCAAGATACATTGAATGGGATTATAGGTAGAATCAATGCATCTGGGGCTCAAGTGACTGCATTCTTTGATGAATCAATGGATAAGATAAGCCTAACCTCTAAGGATTATGGGAGTAATCCTATAATGGTTTCGGATGTATCAGGTACCTTTGCCTTGACTACATTAAAGCTGCCTGAAAAAACCCCATCCGAAGACTTAGGAACAGATGCTGCGTTTACTATCAATTCTACTAATTCGGACGATGAGATAACCAAGGGTTCTAATACCTTTACTATGAATGGGATTACATTCACCCTGAAGAATGTATCAAAGGACCCCTGGACCAACTATTCTGATGCCAATCCTACCACCATCCAAGTGACACTTGATATATCCCAAGCAAAGGATGCCATTGAACAATTTGTTACCCAATATAATTCAACACAATCGTTTATAGAAAAGAAGATAGCCTATGATCCAGATACAAAAAAGGCAGAGGACCTGAATGCAGATATAACCGCAATGTCTATAAATAGCCGAATAAGGAGGTTGACTACTGATAGATATAACAAACGTGCAACTATCACAAGCCAATTCCCAGTAACCCTATCAGGGGAGACATCCATTGATGTTAGTAAGCCATTTGATCAGGCAGGTTTTGATCAAACCCCTACAGGTAAGGTTGTAATTAATAGGGTGGAATTTGATTTAGCGATTTATACTGGTGGTTCAAAGACCGTACAGGATTTTATGAATGATGTAAAATCCAAGGCAAATGTCTCTATAACGTATGATTCAACATCGGATAGGTTTACCATAAGAAATGAGGATTATGGTGAAGATCTGGTTTTAATAGAAAAGGATTATACAAATGTAGGATTCTTTACAGAGGTAAATATAACCCCTGGTACTTATGAAACCTTAAAGAACGATATGAACAAATTGGCTGATATTGGGATAACAACAGGGAAGTATAAGTCGGATCAAAAGAATCAATTGGTGATTGATTCCGCTAAATTAGAAGCGGCATTAAGGGATAGACCAGAAGATGTAAGGAAGTTATTTGCTATAGATATGGATAAGCGGGGAGATGAGGATTATGGACTGGCTTATGAGTTATATGAATATCTAAGCTCCTTAACAAAAAGTACTGGGGTTGTTGGAAATAAAATCAATGCATTACAGGGTTTGGTAACGGATATTGATAAGGATATGAAGGATTTTGAGGCAAGGTTAGTGATGAAGGAGGAATATCTACGGTCTCAATTTATTCTTATGGAAGAGGCAATAGGCAAGATGCAGGCCCTCTCTACATCAATTTCTGGTTATCTTACCTCTCTTCTTACCCCTAACATCAGCCTGAGATGGAAATAAAGAGGTGAATGATGAAAGAGACATTGCTTGATGATCTGAATAGTATGTCCTTTAGATTAGGGAAGATAAAAGATGTTATACAAGAGGTCTCTATTGATTTGCAGGTAGGGAATGAGGGAAGGGCAATGTTGCTATTACAAGGGATATGTAATAGTATTGATGATAGTATTGATGATATGGTCTATTTGATCGGTCAAACAAGGGACCTCTTTGGATTGGATTATTCGCATATCGCCCATGGAGATAGAAATGTTGATAAGATGATACAGGATTTAAAGGAGAATCTTCTTCAGATAATTGCTGCCTTAGAGCAAAAAGACCTTGTACTACTTTCTGACTTACTTGAATATAGGCTAAATCCACTACTTAGTTCCTTCCAGGATATAACAAAGGTCATTGTATCTAAGGTCTCAAACAATTAAAAATGAACCGTAAAATTGAGATCCCTTTGTGATAAAAGTGCTGGCAATAAAATAGCCAGCCTTTTTAATATGTTTTTGACCTAAAAATTTTAATTGACAAAACAATTGATATGTATTATAATTCCAATATAAGAATGGCTAAGTAGTTTGTAAGATGTTTAACATCAAGTTTACCTCGTCCTTTTGAGTCTGTCCCACGTAAATCAAGTTAGCTGCCTTGTAGCAGGTACAACGGAAACGAAGGGATTAAACAAAAAGGTCTCTATCAGGACAGGGTTGTATCCATAACATTTTCCCAATCGTATGCAACCCTTTTAGTAACCATACCAAGTAATTTTGGTCCAAGATTCTTTGATCTCACCCAGGGCAAGATAAGAAATCGTGTGTTATTTATTACCAGGTGTAAGTGTCGCTTCCTCTGTTCATCAGTCTATCCTATAAACCTGTCTCTCGGTGCAATCCTCAGTTGGGGTAAACTACCGACTGGAGAAGAGATAGTATCTTTTAGGAATACAAGCTGAGGGACATATTATCCAAACTAAAATTAGTGGGGTTACCATGGATGAAAGACTTAAGGCCTTAGAGGATATGGAAGATGAACTGAGTAGATTGGAAAGGGAGCTGGAAGATAACGGAGATTCTTTGGATATTGATGAAAAGATAAAGGCATTTGAAGACTCATTAAGAGGAATAAAGACCCAGTATGTTCCTACAATTGATGGAAAGGCTGAAGTGGAAATATCAGAGGATCAACTAAAGGCATATCTAACTGTTACATCACCAAAAATCGGTGGGAAAGAAGCGAGTTTAAAAGAGGTTAAAGAAGAATTAGCAGGATTAGTTGAAGTGGATGAAGCCCGGATTCGGCATATTGTAGAGAATAAAGAGTTTGATAAGAAATTTTTGATTGCTGAAGGGATACCACCAGGTATAGGAGAAGATGCCTACCTTTCTTACAAACTTCAGGGAGAGAAGGTAGTGCCAGGACAAATCTTGGCAGTTAAAGTCCCTGCAACATGTGGCAAACCTGGAATCTCTGTAACTGGGGATGAGATTCCTGGAAAAACAGGGGATGATTTCCAACTCATTCCAGGTAGGAATGTATCTTTATCAAGGGATGGGGTAAGGGCCTATGCTACAGATTTTGGAAGGGTTAACTGGGTAAAGGATAAAGTAAATGTTGAGCGATGTTATAAGGTTATGGGTTCGGCAAATAGGAAATTGGGTGATATTGAATTTGCGGGCAAGGTTTCGATTGAGGGAGATGTTTCAGATATCAATATTAATGCCAATTCTATCGAGGTTAAAAAAGGGGTTGTTAATGCCAAGCTAAAGGCCAAAGAAGATATTGTGGTTAAATCTTGTAAGGATTCTGAGCTAACCGCAGAAGGTAATGTCTTAATAAAAGATGACCTTGTAGGTGGAAAGGTCTTTGCAAACAGTATCCAAGCAAGAACCATTGGTGGAAGAGAAGGAGTGGAGACCCACATTTCAGTAAAAGATAAGATCTCTGCCTCTACAATCCACAAAGGAGTAAGGATTGAAATATATAAAGAAAGGCTTTTGATAAAGGATAAAAAGGATAATATTACCTTCCATATTGAGGATGGAAAGATAAAAGGGAAGGAGTATGAAGAGATTACCCTCGAAGAAGGGATCCCTATAGAAAGAAGTAGGATTGATTTTACGAAATCCCCACCCTCTATAGTTATATCTTCAGATCTTTCCATAGAAAAGGCAAAGTTGCTTTTAGGGGTAAATGAGGAGGTAAAGATAAAAGAAGAGGGTGATAAGATAAGGGTTTTCCCTTCCTCAGCGAAGTCTTTTCCATGGGAAGAAGAGGTAACTGTAGATATAATAGTAGAAGAACCAAAGGATGGACATTTTGAATTCCAAAACACACAAGATGGGTTATATCTAATAGTTTCTCCTCCAATTGGCAAAGGTGAAAGGGTAAGTCTTGAAAAGGTCAGAGAGGAGATAAAAAGGAGAGATTTTGTTGGAGTGGATGATAAAAGGGTGGCGGAAGTGGTAAATAAATCTAATGGAGAGAAGATGAAGGTCGCAGAAAGGCAATATGATCATAGGATTGATTCTTCTATCTCTATTGAGTTATCCAAAGACTTGACTTCAGCAACAATGACTATCGCTCCCCCCAAAAAAGGTGGAAGATTACTGAATCTTACTCACCTAATGAAGGCATTAGATAAAGAGGGGATAGTAGCTGGGATTGATAAAGATGCACTAACCTCGATTTCTGAAAAGGTAGAGATTACCTCTCCTATAACTATAATGGTAGCCAAAGCCTCCCTTCCTACCAAAGGAGAAGATGCAAGATTCTCTTATAGATATGAAGGGAAGGCCATTGTTTCACAATTGTTAGCAGTAAAAGAGCCTCCTTCCTTGGGTAAACCTGGAGTGAATGTAAAAGGGGAGGAGATCCCTGCAGAATTAGGAGAGGATTTTGAAATCAAGGTAGATAAAAATGTGTTTCTATCTGAGGATGGATTGCGTGCCTATTCCTGTGTAGATGGCTGGGTATCTTGGGAGGAGAATAAGGTAAGTGTAGTAGGGGAGATTGGGAGGGAATTTGATCCAAAGAAGGATCCCCCATCTGTTGTAATTCCCTATTCCTCGATTGAGGAAGGAAAGAAAGAAGGTGCTCATCTTTTAGGTCTACCAATAGAAAAGGTGGATTATCGAGAGATGGAAGAAGGGAAAATAAGGATTGTTCCTTCGGATCTCCCTGGACCATGGGATGAAAAAGGGAGCTTTAAGTTTGTTAATACCAGGGAAGGTCTGTTTTTACAAGTCTTACCACCCAAAGGAAAGGGAGAAAGGGTAAAGGAAGAGGAGGTATTGAAAGAGATTGAAGATATGAAATTCGAGGAGATAGATTATAAAAAACTAAAGGATGTAGTGGATGAGTGTTCAGGTAAGGAGATATTGATTGGACCAAGACAGTTTATCCCAGGGATTGATAGTCAGGTAGTGGTAGAGATCTCAAGCGATAAAAAAAAGGCAAACATTACAATTACCCCTCCAAAACCAGAGGGTTTAGAGGTTACCTTTCAAGAGGTAATCGAAATATTAAGGAAGAATAAGGTTTCAGTGGGAATCAAAGAGGATGTGATCAAGGAGGCAATAGATAAAAAACAATTTAATACATCTATATTAGTTGCTGAAGCCATTGAACCAATTCCTGGTAAGGATGGTTATATAGATTATAGATTTAAGACAGATCAAGAGAAGATAAGATTATTAGAGGATGAACAAGGAAGGATTGACTTCAGGGAATTGAATAAATTGGAAAATGTAAAGGCAGGACAACTCTTGGCAGTAAAGTTTCCCCCTAGCCTTGATGGAGGAAAAGAGGGGCTTTTAGTAACAGGAGAGGTAATTCCTGTCCCTTTAGGCAAGGAGGCAAGGCTTATAGGTGGAAAGAATACTATGTTATCCAATGATAAGCAGAAGCTTTATTCCAATATCTCTGGTCAACCTATATTGGTAGGAGATAGGGTATCAGTTGAGCCGGTTTATGAGATTAAGGGAGATGTTAATATGGGGACAGGGAATATACACTTTTTGGGAACAGTAATTATAGAGGGTTCTGTTTTTGATGGCTTTAAGGTAGAGGCCGAGGGAGATATAAAGATTAGGGATAGTGTAGGACGAGCAACTCTATTTGCTAAAGGGAATATAACAATTGGTGTAGGTGTTCAGGGTGGGAGAGTATTTTCAGGGGGTGATATTATTGCCAAATTTGTTGATGGATCTGAGTTGGGTGCTAAAGAGAATATAATTATTGGAGAGGAGGTTTTACACTCAGAGTTAAATGCGGGAAAATCAATTACCGTTTTTGGAAAGAGGGGTTCGATCATTGGAGGGCATATTACTGCTGGAGAAGAGGTTACGTCAAGGCGGATTGGCTCCTCAGCCTTTACAAAAACCAAGATAAAGGTTGGAGCAGATCCAAAGACAAGACAGGAGATTCAAAGATTGGAGAAGGTACTTTCTAGTGAAATTAGGCATCTTGAAAGAATAAGATTGGATATAAAGACACTGGAGAGGATAGGTCAAGAAAGGGGACTAACTGATGAGGAAAAAAGGAGATTTGATAAATTGATAAAGCTTAGAGACATATTATCCATGAAATTAAGATCCTATTCTGAAAGGCAAGAGATCTTAAACACCCAAATCCTATGTTCAACCGGAGGAAGGGTAAATGTAGCAGAAATCTGTTTCCCTGGAGTATCAATCTTGATTAAATCTGCCAGCTTGATGATAAAGAATGATCCAATTGAGCAAGTAACCTTTGTGAATGAAGCCGAGGAGGTAAAGATAAAAGGTTATAATCCATCTAAATAATTTTGGGGAGGAGACAATAAAAACGACACTCATGTTGTTATTCTCTAACCTTGAACCGCTCTCAAGGTAGAGATAATCTCAACAACTGGTGATTCTGGTGATCATTGGGATGTAAAGGTGTTGAAGGAACATACATTTAATCCGCCGGATGAAAAAGATTCTCCAAATAATGGAAAATCTTATGCAATAGATTGGAAATGGTTATGAGAATTTGTTACTTAAGTGAAGGGAGTAGTATCCATACCAAAAGAGAGATTAAATATTTTGTTAATCAAGGTCATGAGATTCATCTTATCTCATGGACAGATGAGGAATTAGAAGGGGTGATTGTCCATAAGATGGGATTTGATCTATTCGCATGGTCGGGAATTTTGACAAAAGATAAAAGGATATTAAATGCTAAAGAGGAGATTAATAATACCTTAAGAGAGATTAATCCAGATATCCTTCATTCATGTTATATTACAAATTTTGGATATTGGGGAGCTATATCTGGATTTCACCCTTTCATAATTACACTTATGGGATCAGATATCTATCTGAACCCAATAAGATCGGATCAAGATCATTTATTGACTAAATATACATTAGAAAAGGCAGATTTAATAATTGTAGAATGTGAGGACTTAGGTAAAAAGGCGATTCAATATGGAGCAAAAAGGGATAAGGTCAAGGTGATTCCTGGAGGGATAGGGGTTGATTTGAATAGGTTCCATTTGAATATAGACTCGAATATAAGGGATAGATTGAAATTGAACAATTCGCCTGTTATTATTAGCGTTAGAAATTTTGAGTATAAATATAACATCAAATCAATAATTGATTCTATCCCTCATGTTTTAGAAAAGTTTCCTGAAGCAAAATTCATATTTTTGGGTAGTGGTAATTTAGAAAATCAATTAAGAGATAGGATTCAAGAATTAAAAGTTACGGAGGCTGTTCGTTGGATTGGAAAGGTACCTCATAGCGATATTCCAAAATATCTTTCTGCATCAGATATCTTTGTAGCAGTTCCTGTAACAGATGCAATATCTGTATCTCTATTAGAGGCTATGGCATGTGGGGTAGCTCCAATAGTAACTGATCTTCCCCCAAATAGGGAGTGGATTAAAGATGGCTTTAATGGTTACCTTGTTCCAATTACAATCTTAGGTCATTATAGAAAAGATGGTACTGTATACAGTGCCTATCGTTTAGAAAAAAATACCCTACTTGATAGTATTCTAAAGTTAATTGAAAATGAAGATATAAGAAGACAATTTGTGAAAAGAAATTGGGAGATTGTATCTAAAAAAGCAGATTATTATAGAAATATGGGAAAGATAGAATCTTTATATAATAAATTGATTAAAAGGGTAAGGGATGGATAAATCGGTTCCGCCGGTTGCTAATTCGCTGGGAGAAGAAAGTCGAGAACTACTGGCGATGATCCATTTCGCTTGTGCCTGGATTACCTTCCGAGCTGCTGGACTTTTCGGATAGGCTCTAAGTCGAGTTAATGAACCCGATATTATAATTTGGAAAAGCTACGTTTAAATAATCTTGGTAGTAGCGGAGAGAGATAGGGTATAGATGGAAGATTACAAATGGACAACTATCATCATAATCTAAGATTCATAGATCCTGCCTTAAGAATGCGATTGGATAATATCTCTACCAATCACATATCAATCCATTCTACAAATGCAGGGATTCCTACACTAAAGGTCTTTGGCCGTTTTTTGCACAGTAGCTATGACCCTGTTCTTGAGGCAAAAAGGCTTGTTTCAAGATTGGGGGATTTGAAAAGGAAAGAGGTGGTTATTGTTTTAGGTCTTGGATTGGGTTATCATGTAAAGCAAATTTTGACAAAACTTAACCCAGAAAATATATTGGTGATAATTGAAAAGGATCTGGCTATCTTTAAAGTAAGTATGGAGGTTCAGGATTTGCATGAGGTTTTATCCCATCCTGATGTAGGATTGATTATAGGGGATAAAGATATAGGGATATATGATAGATTGAGAGAGGTTATTACCCTTGATAGGATAGATCGAGTAAGGGTCTTTAAACATCCTCCTTCCACTTCTATTTACAAAGATTATTATAGTAATGTAGTCAATATTATAGAGACCATTATCCGCCAGCAACACTTAAACTTAGGCTCGCTTACGGAGTATGGACAGATCTGGCAGGAAAATATACTGAAGAATCTACCGGAGATAATCAATAATCCACCAGTTGATTCATTATTCGGGCGCTTTAAGAATATGCCAGCCATAATTATCTCTGCTGGACCATCCCTTGATAAGAATGTAGAGGAATTAAAAAGGGCAAAGGATCGGGCCTTATTAATCGCAGTAGACACAGTTTTAAAACCGCTCCTTTTTAGAGGTATAAGACCAGATATAGTAGTCTCATGTGATGCACAAGAGGAAAATTACATCTATGTTAAAGGTATAGAGGTAGAGGATATAGTACTTGTGGCTGATTCTATTTGCTATCCATTGATCTTTGAAAATTTTAAAGGGATTAAATTGATCTCATCTCATGGACACCCAGTCATGGAATGGATCCAATCCTATATAGAAAGATATGGGGATTTGCTTAAAACTACTCCCTTGGAAACAGGGGGTTCAGTTGCTACAGTAGCTTTTGATTTAGCAAGAAAGGCGGAAGCAAATCCAATTGTATTTGTTGGGCAAGATTTATCGTATCCTGGAGAAAGGATCTATTCAAAGGGGGTTCCTTCTCGTTTGATTGATTCAGTGAGTAGATTCAATACCTTAGAGATGATGAATAGAGAGGCAATAAGGAATAAAGGAGTAGTATTTGCAACTGATATTTTTGGCAAAAAGGTACCTACGCATGAAAATCTACTCATATATCGGGACTGGTTTACGAATGAGATGAAAAAAACTGAGGGTTTATGTATCAATGCAACAGAAGGTGGGATTTTAAAAGAAGGAGTCAAGATAATGGATCTATCATCTGCAATTGATAAGTACTGTAAAGAGTCAATCGATATCCAGGGGTTGTTAAGGGAGTCATTAAACTATAAACCAAAGGTAGATATAAAAAGACTAAAAAGGGATATAAAAAACCTGATTATTGAATTGAAAGGGATAGAGGAGATATCCCAAAAGGCTATTAAACTGAAAGACTTAGATAAATTTGAAGGATTAAAGGGATGGATCAGTAAGTTACCTTCCGCAAGATTTATCACTGGTGGCATCCAAGGAATCTTATGGAGATTGAATAAAATAGAGGATGGGCAAGATATAGATAAGAGATTAGAAGGAAATATCTCACTCTTCCAAGGGATAAATAAGGTATCCAAGAAAATACAGGCTCTTTTAAATCAAGTATTAGAAAAACTCTAAAGTTTTATTTAGGTTTTGCCGATAAATATAATAGGAAAAGTATATAAATGGAGTTTCTTGTGGTTCAAAAAGCCATGGAAGGGGAAAATAATAGGTTTTAAGATAACGGGGCGATTGTAGTCTTTATGACACATCGCCCTTTTTTATTATAATCAGAGGACAGATCAAAATTCCAAATTGCAAATTCAAATTTCTGTATAAGAAAATGGACTATTATAATTCAAATCTCCAGGTCTTAAAGACTAAACAGCCTGAACTAATCGAGCGGCTAAACAAGGTATCTATGGATAAAGATATTGCGCTTCTTAAAGAAGCTGTCCTGGATCCAAGGATTGATTTAGATGAATGGAATGTTATTGCTGTTTTAGGTTTTGGATTTGGGAGGCTTGTCAAGGAATTGATAAACCGGACTGATGAAGATATCCTTATCTTGGCAATCGAACCTAAGCTACGGATGTTTAAATCAGCCTTACATGACCACGACCTAAAAGAGGTATTTAGTTCTAAAAAACTGAGTTTGGCTATTGCTGAAAAACCAACAGATATCCTTCTTCGAATACACGAGCGATATGAGGATTTTAAAGGGGTCTCTCGCCTATTACTATTGGAAAATGGAGGTTTTTTTAGGACCTCTTCTCAATATTTTGAAGCGGTTGTAATGTGTTTAAGGCACGCCTTTTCACTATCCTTTTATGCCGCTAATACCATAAGATTATTACTTCCTATGTGGATAAGGAATGTGTTGGACAATCTGGAGGCAATAGTCAGGAGTCCAGGGGTAGGTAGACTGTTTAATAAATTTTTAGAAGTTCCTGCTATCATCGTATCTGCAGGTCCATCCCTGGATAAGAATGTAGGGGATCTGTGTTTGGCAAAGGATAAGGCATTGGTCATTTGTGTAGATACTGCGTTAAGGACCTTATTGCGGCGAGGAATAAGACCTGATCTGGTAGTCTCTTGTGATGGGTCCCGGAAGAACTATGATTATTACATTAGTGGAGTGGATATCCGTAACTTGACCCTAATAACTGACCCTATTGTTTATCCAAAAACTATCCTTGAGTTCAATGGACATGTATTTATCCGAGGGGTAAAAGAAAAGGACTCATTTGTAAACCTCTTCTTAGATCTTATTGGCTCTAAAGGCGATGTTCCAGCAGGAGGGGGGTCAGTTTCTCATTATGCCTTCAATTTAGCTAAGTATTTTGGGTGCGACCCTATTATCTTTGTGGGATTGGACCTATGTTTTGATGGAGATAAAACCTATACAAATGGTGTTCCAAGGGTAAGGATGGATGAGGCAAGAAGGGATTCTAAAGAGGAGGAGCATGTTTTGATAGAAGACATATATGGAAAAGAGATAATAACACCTCGACACCTATACAACTTTTTACTCTGGTTTAGAACTGAGATAAGGAATGATCCATTGGGAATAACCTATATTGATGCCACAGAAGGTGGGGCAAAGATTCAAGGGACGCACATTATGCCCTTACGTCAGGCAATTAAGGACTTCTGCAAGCGGAAGATTGATGTAAAAGGGATCTTAGAGGAGGCAGTTAAAAACTATGAACCTCCAGGTGTAGAGAATCTGATCAATAGACTGGGCAGCCTCATAGATGAATATGAGTTGGTGATAAATCTCTCAAAGGAGGGAAGGAAAAAGGCTGAAGATATTCCATCTAAAGGATTGGATGAGATTGATGGCCTATTTGATGAATTAGAAGAAATAAGTCAGCGAATAACTGAAAGGCAGTACTTTTTAGAGCTTAATCGTCCAAATGTAGAAGAGTTTCTGTATGAGATGAAGGATGGAATCCGTAAGATAAGGCATAGTAAAGATATCCTTATAGATTTAGCTGACGAATACAAGGTATTCTTTGATAAGATCTATGATATCTCTAATGGTACATTGCCTCATATAGTGAATGCAAGAAATAGGTTAAACCTATCCAGGGGATGAAATGGGCTATTATCAATCTAATTTACGGTTATTAAAAGAAAAGGAGCCTTTGTTGGTTAGGCGTTTAGATAAGGTATCTACATTAAAAGATATCCACATTTTTAAAGAAAAGGTGGTACCCAAGGATATCGATTTAGATAAAACCGATGTTATTGTCGTTTTAGGATTTGGGTTAGGGGATCTTATTAAAGAGTTGATAAAAAGGACAGATGAGGATATCCTCATCTTGGTGATTGAACCAAGTATGCCAATGTTTAAGTCAGCCCTCGCCTTAAGGGATCTATCCGAAATCCTTAAATCCAAGAAGGTGAGTTTAGCTATAGGAGAGACACCAATTTCTGCCACTTTAGGTAGATTGAATGAATATTCCGAAAATTTAGAAGGGATCTTTGAACTCTGGATTGTGGAAAATGGTACATTTTTTAATCCCGCAAAGAGTTATTATCTTGAAGCCAAAAGGTATCTAAAAGAGGCATTCTCCATAATGAGTCATCATGTGGTTACTGTAAGAAGACTGCATATTACATGGAAAAGGAATGTGTTAAGAAATTTGGAGGCAATGGTTATACATCCAGGTGTAGACAGACTCTTCAACAAATTCTTAAAAAAACCAGCCCTTATTGTATCTGCAGGTCCATCCTTAGATAAAAATATAAAAGACATATCTCTGGCAAAGGATAGGTCATTGGTCATTTGTGTGGATACTGCCTTAAGGAGTTTATTGGGGCAAGGGATAAGACCTGATTTGGTAGTGTCCGTTGATGCATCCTGTGAAAATTATACCTATTATCTAAAAGGGATAGATGTAGATGGACTTATTCTAATAACAAATCCGATTGTCTATCCAGATATCATCACTAAATTCGGTGAGCGTGTCTTTATATCCGATATGGAAAGACCCATAGTGAAATTCCTTGGAGGTTTTATTGGATTTAAAGGTTACATTGATAAGGCAGCAGGTTCGGTCTCTCAATATGCATTTAATTTGGCCCGTCATTTTGGATGCGATCCTATTATACTTGTAGGGTTAGATTTAGCCTATCCAGATGGGAGATTCTATGCTGAGGGGATTCCAAAGGAGAGGATAAAGAAGGCGCAAGAGATTGAATTTAAAGACAAGGTTTGGGTAGAGGATATATATGGAGGAAGGGTTCCAACCTCTCATCTATTTTATACCTTCTTGCTTTGGTTTAATGCAAAGATAAAAGAAACCTGTAATTTGACAACTTATATTGATGCTACTGAAGGTGGGGCAAAAATAGAAGGGACAAGGATTATGACTTTAAAGGAGGCTATTAAAGAATTCTGCAGATCTAAGATTTGGATTAAAAGAATCCTATTTGATGCCCTGTCATATTATAAACCTCCATCCACAGAAGGTCTAATCCGTGGATTAGATGAGCTGATAGATGAATATAAGACAGTGAAGTTTCTTTCAGAAGAAGGGAAACGAAAGGTTGATAGTATCTTATCCAAAAAAACTTACGGACTTGAAGAGATTGACCAATCACTACAACGATTAGATGGGATAACTCAGAGGATAATTGAGAAGGAAAACTTCTCAAGTTTCAATCAATTTAATGTACAAAGCTTACTATACGAGATGAAGAGAAATCTCAGAAGGATAAAAAAGGGTAAAGATATATTCTTTGATTTGGCTAAAGAATACAAAACCTTTTTTGAAGAGATTCAAAAACTCTGTGATGGTATTGCTTTAGACCTTGAAGATGCAAGGGATAGACTAAGTAGGTCGTAACTATTCATTAAATTGGGAGGAGGAATAGTGGACTACTACAGTACTAATCTACAATATCTAAGAGAGATTGAGCCTGAATTGGCAGAAAGGTTGGAAGGTGTTTCTCCTGCACTACATGTTACACTTCCTAAGAATTCCCTTTTGGAAGACTCAGCTCTAAAGGATACTGGTATTGTGGCCATTTTAGGATTTGGATTAGGAGACCATGTGAAGGAGATAATACGTAGGACA
Organism: bacterium; assembly: GCA_030017475.1. Taxonomy (GTDB): domain Bacteria; phylum UBA9089; class JASEIO01; order JASEIO01; family JASEIO01; genus JASEIO01. The sequence continues at coordinate 16,355 of JASEIO010000004.1, forward strand.
GATAAAGAGACCTTTATTTTGGTGGTTGATCCTGATATAAGCACCTTTAAGACTGCTATGATCTATCGGGATTTAACCCCTATCTTTCAAGAGAGAAGGGTTGGATTAGCCATTTCTGAAGATCCAACTTTTGCAACCATAGTGAGACTTGACAAGTTCAGTGCCTATACTAGATTGATAAAAAAGGATTTAAGGATAATGATAATTAGAAACAAACTTCTTGAAAGGCGTTTTCCAGAATATTATCGAGCTGTAAGAGATGCATTACATCAGGCATCTATTTTCGCCTCTAAATCACTTTCTACATCAATAAAATTGGCATCTATTGTTCAAAGGAATGTCTTGAAAAATCTTGTGCATATGGTTAGGAGGCCAGGGGTAGATTCCTTATTTGGATGCTTTAGTGGTATTCCAGGAATAATTGTGGCATCCGGTCCATCCTTAGATAAGAATGTAAGGGATTTGTATGGAGCTAAAGGGCATGCCCTAATAGCCTGTCTTGATACCTCCATTTCTACCCTTTTACATCATGGAATTAAACCAGATTTGGTGGTTACCCTTGATCCATCTAAGAAGAATTATGATTATTATTTTAAGGATATAGATCTATCTGGCGTAAACTTAGTAGCAAGTATGACCACATATCCAAAGATAATCTCTCGCCATAAAGGTACAATATTTCTGGCTAATCCAGAGAATGGCTTAGTAAGATTTTTAGGAGATACCATATCCTTTAATGGTCTTGTCCCTAAAGGTGGTGGATCAGTAGCCCATTTTACCTTCAATTTGGTTAGATGCCTAGGATGCGATCCGGTTATATTTGTTGGGCAAGATCTGGCATTTGATGGTAAAAAGACCTATACAGAGTTCGTTCCAGATCAAAAGAAAGAGGATATCCAGCGGGAGATTGCTGAAAAAGGGACTGTATGGGTTGAGGGTATAGATGGCAACCCTGTTTTGACCTCTCAGGTCCTTTCTGATTTCTTGCGCTGGTTTGAGATTGTAATCAGATTTACAAAACACAAGACCACATATATCGATTCGACTGAAGGAGGGGCAAAGATAAAAGGGACACACATTATGTCATTAAAAGAGGCAATAAATAATTATTGTAGGAAAGGGGTCGAGATCGAAGGGATAATAAAAAAGGCTGAAGAAGGATATAAACCACCCACCTTAGATAGATTGGTTGATGCAATTGTCCAATTGAGAGATGCCTGGGGAGAGATAGTGAAGATTGCGAAACAGGGAAAGGAAAGGATAGATGGACTTGAAAGACTCAAATCTTTACATAAACAGATAGAAGACCATAGGTTATTCAAAGAGACTACTACTTCTCTAAATCCTTTTGAATATAAACTAAAGAGGAGATTGGAAAAGATTGAAGGATATAAGAAAAGAGATAACTTAGAATTCCACAAGATGAAGGCATATAGGAGCTATTTTAATAAGGTCTTACGGTTTTCCCATTCTACAATTTGGCATCTTGAGGGGGTAGAAAAGAGACTAAGAAACGTAAATGAAATATATGGATATATGGGAGGATAAGATTGAAGGTTTTAGGGATAATTCCTGCAAGGGGTGGAAGTAAGGGGTTAAGGGATAAGAATATTCGATCCCTTTTAGGGAAACCCGTTATCTACTATACCATTAAACACGCCCTAAATTCTGAGGTGATTGATAAGGTAGTTGTCTCAACAGAGGATGCGAAGATTGCTAAAATCGTTGAGGGGTATGGTGTTCAGGTTATCAAAAGGCCAAAAGACTTAGCGACAGACAATGCCCCTATAGAGTTATCATTAAGACATGCAGTTAGGTATTTGGAGCATAATGGATACCTTGCTGATCTTATAGTATTATTGTATGCCAATGTACCAGTCAGGGATAAGGGGATAATAGAAAAGGCGGTCAATTATCTGATTGAAACCAAGGCAGATTCAGTCTTGAGTTTTAAAAATGTAGGCAAGTTTCATCCAGAATGGATGTTTAGATTGGATAAGGAGAAAAGGGCCATCCCATTTATGAGATCCAATATATTTAGAAGACAGGATCTATCCCCTTTATATATCCATGATGGAGCAGTTACGGTTATTAGAAAGGATGTACTGATGCAAACTGAAGGAAAATCTGGTCTATATTCCTTTATGGGGGAGGATATAAGGGGGATTATTCAAGATGGATATACAGTTGATATTGACTCCTTACTTGATTTTGAGCTCGCCAAGGTCCTACTAAATAATAGAAATTTGATGGTGGATGATTAATTAAGGAGATTAAGATATGGATATTTTACTTATATTTCCTCCAATCAGAGAAGATGATCTACCACGAAATTTCCCTACTGGCTTAGGTATAATTGCCCAGGTCTTAATAGATCAAGGTCACAATGTAAGGGTCTTGGATATTAATGGCAATAGATGGAGAAGGGAAGAGGTAGAAAGAAGGATAAAGAACGCAAGCTATGATATAGCTGGTATTGGAGGTCTGATTACGGTATATAACTATACAAAATGGCTAATACCAATCCTTAAGAAAAGGAATCCAAAGGCTCCTGTTATAATAGGAGGAAGTGTTGGTTCCTCAATCCCAGAGCTTATTCTTAAAAAAACAGAGGCAGATATTGTAGTAATTGGGGAAGGGGAAGAGACCATTAAGGAACTAATAACTACTTTAGAAGCTGGAGGAGATTTAAAGGATGTCAATGGGATTTGGTTTAGGGATGATGGGAGGATTTCAAAAACCGCGCCTCGTGAACCCATCAAGGACTTGGATAGGATTCCCTTTCCATGCTTTGACCTATTTCCTATGGAGGTATACCTTAAGAATCCAGTAGTAGGGATTGGAAGGGATATAGACCTGATTACGAGTCGTGGTTGTCCGCATAGGTGTATATATTGTTATCAGATATTTGGAAGGACCTATCGGTATCATTCTGTAGAATATATGATCGAGCTAATCAAATTATTAAAAAAGAGATACAGAATCGATTTCGTATCCTTTCAAGAGGATTGTTTTGTGGTGAATAAAGAAAGGGTTTATCGGTTTTGTGAGGAATTACTTAGGCAAAGGCTAAAGATCAAGTGGTCTTGTACTGGGAGGGTAAATCTTGTAACAGAAGATATGTTAAAAAAGATGAAACAGGCAGGGTGTGTTTCTGTCTCATATGGAATAGAATCTGGAAGTCAAGAGATTTTAGATAGGATGAAAAAGGGGGTTAAGGTTGAACAGGCCTATCGTGCAATTAGGCTCACTCGAAAGATTGGATTAAGGGCACCAACATCCTTTATGCTTGGAACCCCTGGTGAGACAAAAGAGACTATTCAAGAAACCATAGATTTCTGTAAATCTCTAAACCTTCCCCTGCAATCTATTATGTTTACTACACCCTATCCCGGTACCCCTTTATATGAAGAGATAAAGGAAAATGGGTTAATAAAGGATGAGGAAGGGTTTATCATGGGATTGGGCGATGCATTGAGGTTCACTATAAATCTGACCAATTTCAGTGACCAGGAATTGATCCATTTTCAAAGATCAATGGTTGAAGAGGTAATGGAGTCTTATAATAAGCCAAATTTCTTGAAAGAGGCATTTCAGGGATGTAGGCTATATGGCCCAAGATTATATCTAAAGGGTCTAATCCAAAGTCAAGGAAGGGCATTCAAGTTACATCGAAAAAGGCATGGATTTAACGAATGAAAAAGATTGCTGTTATAACAGGGACAAGGGCTGATTATGGTTTATTGCATTGGATATTAAAAGAGATTGATGAGGATACGGATTTAGAACTAAGGTTAATAGTCACTGGTATGCATCTATCGCAAGAATTTGGTTTAACTATTAAAGAGATTGAAAAGGATGGATTTAAGATAGATGAAAAGGTTGAGATGCTCCTATCCTCTGATACAGGTGTTGGCATAGCAAAGTCCATAGGATTAGGAGTAATAGGGTTTGCAGATGTCTTAGAGAGATTAGACCCAGATATTTTATTGGTATTGGGTGACAGGTTTGAGATATTTGCTGCTTGTACTGCAGCTATGGCTTTAAATATCCCTATAGCTCATATAGCAGGTGGAGAGTCAACAGAGGGTGTAATTGATGAACAGATAAGGCATGCCATTACCAAGATGAGTCACATCCATTTTCCTTCTATAGAATTCTATGCAAAAAGGATTAGGAGGATGGGCGAAGAAGACTGGAGGGTTTTTGTTGTAGGTGGGACAGGGCTTGATCATATAAAAAGGCTTGATTTGATGACAAAAGATGAAATAGAAAGAGTGTTAGATATAAAGATTGAAAAGCCAACCTTGTTAGTCACTTATCATCCTGTAACATTAGAATCTGAAGATACAGATAGGCAAGTTGATGAATTATTAAGAGCCTTAGAAGAGACAGGAGCAAGAATAATCTTCACCTATCCAAATGCTGAGGTAAAGAGCAGGGAGATAATCAAAAAGATAAAGGGATTTGTACTTAATTATCCTAAGGCAAAGATATTTATTAATCTTGGACAAAGGAGATATTTAAGTTTACTAAAATATGTTGATGTAATGATAGGTAATTCTTCTTCAGGGATAATAGAGGCACCTTCGTTTGAATTACCAGTTGTAAACATCGGAAATAGGCAAAAGGGAAGAATAAGGGCAAGAAATGTTATTGATGTTGGTTATACCAAAGAGGAGATAATAAAGGGGATTGATAGAGCCTTAGATAAGGGGTTTAAAAGGAGCTTGAAGGGTTTGAAAAATCCCTATGGAAATGGAGATTCCAGTAAGAGGATTGTAGATGTTTTGAAATCAATAGAGATTGATGATAGGCTTCTTAAGAAGAGATTTAGTGATTAGTTGGTATGGGGGGAGAGATTCTTATCACGAAATAGATTTACCATTTCTTGGTGAAAAAAGGGAGGTTTTTAGTGAAAAAGGTAGTTGGAGTTGGAGCAGGTGGTCATGCTAAGGTCTTGATAGACATTTTAAAGAAAGAGGATACATATGAAATTGTAGGAATTACTGATGTAAAACAGGAGCTTTTCGGTTCAGAGATTTTTGGTATTCCAATAATCGGAAGTGATGAAGAACTTCCAAGACTATTTGAATCAGGTGTAGGATATGCCTTTATTGGAGTAGGCTCGGTTAGGGATCCAAGCCTTAGAACTTATCTCTTTAGAAAAACACTCCAAATAGGATTTCGGATGATTAATATTGTCCATAAATCTGCCATTATCTCGGATGAGGTAGTGTTAGGGTGTGGAATTTCTATAATGGCTGGAGCAATTATCAATATAGGGGTTAAAATAGGTGATAATGTTATTATAAATACAGGGGCAATAATAGAACATGATTGTGTTATTGAGGATAATGTTCATATCTCGCCAGGGGTAAAGATAGGAGGAGGGGTAAGGATTGGCAAGGATACCCATATTGGGATTGGTGCAACTATTATACAGAATAAAACTATTGGAGAGGATGTAGTGGTTGGAGCTGGTTCAGTAGTAATAAGAAATGTCCCGGATAGGGTTACAGTAGTTGGATCTCCTGCTAAGATCTTGAAAAAGGGGTAAAAATGGATAAAGATTTTAGAGATATCTTGGTTTCTCCAGATACCTCTATTAGAGAAACTATGAAGGTAATTGATGAAGGGGTGATGGAGATTGCCTTGGTTGTGAATGAAGAAAATAGACTATTGGGAACAGTAACAGATGGTGATATAAGGCGTGCTATCTTAAAGGATATTGGGTTAGAGGAGAAGATTAAAAATGTGATGCACCCAAATCCTGTTACAGCAAGAGTTAGTACCCTAAAAGAGGATCTACTGCATTTAATGAAATCAACCTCCCTGAGACAGATACCTATTGTAGATGAAGAACATAGGGTCATTGGCATCAAATTGTTAAAAGATTTGATCAAGGAAAAGGGAAAGGAGAATATAGTGATCATTATGGCTGGTGGTTTAGGAAATAGATTGAAACCTTTGACCAATTCCATTCCTAAACCCCTATTAAAGGTGGGTAAAAAACCATTATTAGAGATTATAATTGAGCAATTAGAGTCTTATGGGTTAAGGGATATCTTTATTTCAGTGAATTATAAGCCAGATCTAATTGAAAACTATTTCCAAGATGGTAGGCAGTATGGAGTAAAGATACGTTATTTAAAAGAAGATAAGCAATTAGGGACTGCCGGCTCTATTAGATTAGCTAAAGAGTGGATAGAAAAACCTTTCTTAGTTATGAATGGGGATCTGTTAACCAAGGTAAATTTTGATAGCCTATTAGACTACCATTTACAGAATGGATATAGTTTAACAATGGCGATAAATAGATATAGGTTTCAAATTCCTTATGGAGTGGTGGATTTAGAGGATACTAAGGTAAAAGGTATTTCAGAAAAACCATCTCTTGCCTTTTTTATTAACGCTGGTATTTATGTAATAAATCCAGAACTTACTAAGTTTATTCCTGAGAATGAATACTTTGATATGCCTGATTTGATCAATAAGGTTATCGAAAATAAAGAGATTATAGGGAGTTTTCCAATTCGGGAGTATTGGTTAGATGTTGGAGAAATAGAGGATTTCAAAAGGGCTAACCACGAATATGATAAATACTTTAATAACACTCATGGAGAATAGGAATGGATTTGGTAAATAAAAGGATTCTTGTTACTGGAGCTGGTGGATTTATTGGAAGTCATTTAGTAGAAAGACTGGTTGAATTAGGGGGAAGGGTTCGGGCCTTTGTAAGATATAATTCTATGAATAACTGGGGATGGATAGATACCTTTCCAAAAGAAAGGAAAGATAAAATAGAGATATTTTGTGGTGATATTAGAGAGGCTAGATCCGTGGATAAGGCTATGAAGGGGATAGATGTGGTTTTCCATTTAGCAGCTTTAGTCGCTATTCCCTATTCTTATATCTCTCCAAGCTCTTTTGTAAGGACTAATGTAGAGGGCACCTTGAATATTTTACAGGCTGCATTAGATAATGATTTAGAGAGGCTTATCCATACATCAACAAGCGAGGTATATGGAACAGCAAAGTATGTTCCAATCGATGAAAGGCATCCCTTGCAGCCCCAATCACCCTATTCCGCTAGTAAGATTTCAGGAGATATGTTGGCAGAAAGCTTTTATCGATCATTTGGATTACCAATAGCTATAATAAGGCCTTTCAATACCTATGGTCCTCGTCAATCTGCAAGGGCTATAATCCCTACCATAATAACTCAAGCCTTAAATAGAGATGTAGTAGAATTGGGATCATTACATCCTACAAGAGACTTGACTTATGTGGAGGATACGGTAGATGGTTTTATTAAGATTGCCGAATCACCTAATTCTATAGGAGAGGTGATTAACATAGGTTCTAAATCTGAGATCTCTATCAAAGATTTGGCAAAAAGGATTTGTGAGATTTTGGGAAGGAAACCCTCTTTAAGCATTAAAGATGAAAGAATCCGACCAAAAAATAGCGAGGTCGAACGTCTATTAGCAGAGAATAAAAAGGCAAAGGAACTCATTGGATGGGAACCGAAGTACACCTTAGATGAAGGACTTGAGAAGACTGTGATATGGTTTAAGGAGAACCTATCTCTTTATAAACCCGAGATATATAACCTTTAAAAATATGGACAATGTGATATGATCCCCTTATCTACGCCTTAAAATAGCAAAAGATACTATTCCTCCTTTGTAAGAGCAAATACAATAGATAGAGCGTAGAAAGAGAGAAGGCAGAACTCCTTTTTTAGAATTCAAAGTGAGGGCAATGATAAGAAATAAAAGGGCTGTTTTCTTAGATAGAGATGGGACAATCAATGAGGATCTGGATTATGTAATCGATCCCTCTCATTTCAAATTATTAGATAAGGTCCTTGATGGGATGAGATTGTTACAACAAAATTATTTTAAGATAATTGTAATATCCAATCAATCAGGTGTCTCAAGAGGTTATTTCACAATCCATCAGGTAGATAATTTCCATCGCAAAATGAGGGATGAATTGAAAAAGGGGGGAATAGAGGTCGATGGGATATATTTTTGTCCCCATTATAAAAATGGGAAGGTTAAAGAATATGCGATTGATTGTTTATGTAGAAAACCAAACCCTGGTCTAATCTTACAGGCAGCGAATGATTTCCAGTTAGACCTAAAAAGATGTTTCATGGTAGGAGATAAAATTCTGGATGTTGAAGCAGGAATAAAGGCAGGTTGCAAATCAATCCTTGTATTAACCGGGAAAGGGAAGGAGGAATTAAAAAATAGGAAGGCTTGGGAGATCCATCCGCATTATATTACACGTGATTTGCTTGATGCTGCCTATTGGATAATTAAGACATCCTATAATCAGGATGTCTGAGGAGGGATGAATGGAAAGTGGAAAACAAGATGAGATAGTGACTAAATTGTATAAGACTGGTGTAAGTGCCTTTGAGCTTAAAGAGTACAAAGAGGCAAGACGGGCCTTTAAAATGATGACTGAGCTCTCACCTTACTATTCAAAAAGATTCAGTGAATCGATAGGTGATATCTTGTTTAAAATGGGCTATTTCTGTGATGCTGCAAGGATGTATCTATGGGCGAAGACGGATAACAATTCTTTCCATATTTCACGCAAGTTGGCAGAGGCATATCTTGAAGCAGGACTATATGAATTGGCATCACAAGAATATGAACAGATTGAATACAAAGATCTTCATAGATTAACGGAAATAAATGAAAGATGTAGATTACAATCAGAACTGAACGAGTTCTTTGAAGCCAATTACCAAAAGAACTTGCTATTTCTTAAAGAACGCTATCCAGAGTTAGCAAACCTCCTTATCTCTTCGGATGATAATGGGGTAATAAGGATATTCAGATTAAAAAGTGGCACATTTTGTTTCTTTGATACTACGACCCGAAGGTTAATCTATGAAGATAATGCCTCGGCAAACGAGAATAAAGATGTTGTAGACAAGGCTATCATATTAATAGGGTTAAATACAGGGTACTATCTCCATACATTCCTTAAACTGCCTATACTAGCCCCGATACCTCTATCTTTGGGGTACAAGATCCCTCTTTATGTAGTTGAGGATTCACTTGATGTCTTTCGTGCAAATCTTAAGATCCATGATTTCCAAAAGATTTCTGAGGAATTGAAAAGGGTCGTCTTTTTTGTTGGTAAGGAATGGAAGGATGATTTTAGAAGGTTCTTTTCAGATCTACAAAGACCCATACCAAATAGGTATATCCTAAAAAACATAAGCCCTTTAGCCTCTGAGGTGGAAGGCTTAGTGAAATCTATTGCAAATGAAAGAGAACGCAAATATCATGTGTTTATCCAAAATCGGGACGAATATTACAATAATCTAAAGGAAGAGGATTTGAAACGGATATTCTCCAATAAAGGTGGAAGACCATTAAGGATATTGTTTCTAACCTCTCGATTTACAACCTTTCTTCAGTATTGTACACGTGATATAAGTAGTGGCTTTCAAGAATTGGGTCACAAGACCTGCATATCAATCGAACAGGATGATATCAGCCGCATAACCCACGATTTCTTGCAGAAATCCTTGGCAGAATTCAAACCGGATATGATCTTCAATATTGACCATTTGCGAACAGAGAGGCAAGAGGACCTTTTTCCAAAAGGTATCCCATTTGTAACCTGGATTCAGGATGATATGCCTAACCTATTTAACAAAGAGTATGTCAAACGATTATCCGATAGAGATTTTATATACCTCTTATTCTCAAGCTTTGCACCTAAGTGCTATGAAAGCGGATATAAAGAAATTAAGATGCTTCCGTCAGCTTGTAACCCAAAGATATACAACTTGGATGTGGAAACTAAAAAGGAATATGAGTGTGACCTGGCCTTTGTAAGTCATTGCTCTCCCCCACAGCCCAATCCTGAGTATCCTGGACTAATTGAACGTATCACCGAGATAAGGATGTCAAGTAGTGAAAGGATTACCTATGGAGATCTTGATTATTGGCTTGATTGTATAAAAAGGGCAGAAAGAGAACTCTCTATGGATATTTCAGAAGATAAGATTCCTGAGATACTCAGATATATAGATTTTTGTGTAAATAGATACGTAAATAGAATAAAACCAATCCTTTGGGCAGAGGAGTTGGGGATTAAGATAAAGCTATATGGAAAGGGATGGGAAGAGATACCAAGGCTTAGGAGGTATGCAATGGGTCCAGTTACTCCTGGGGAAGTTCTCAAATCAGTTTACCATTCAGCAAAAATACACCTTCATATCTCCGAGGTAGAGGGTGCTTTCCACAGTAGGGTATTGGAGTGTATTGCATCAGGTGGATTCATATTGATGTTTCGTCCACTTAAACTTGAGGAGATAAGCAATTATTTGACGATAGAAAGGGATATAATCTTGTATGATTCTAAAAAGGATTTTCAAGAAAAGGTTAGATTTTACCTAAATAATGAAACTGAAAGGAAGAAGATATCAGAAAGTGGTAGAGAGAAGATTCTAAAGGAACATACCTATAAAAGACGTGCAGAATCTATAATTCAAGACATTAGAGATAGATTAGATACTAATTACTGATTGGGGAGAACCACAGATGATCACAGATAGTGAAAAAAGATACCAAAGCTCGAATGATTAAAACTCTAAACCCTAAACTCGAAGTTCTAAACAAATCCAAATGACCAAAACTCAAAGTTCAAAACAGTATGATTTGGAAGATCGCACCATTGAATTTGCAAGAAGGGTTAGAGCCCTTGTAAAGAAATTACCTAAGACAATAGGAAACATTGAAGATGGAAAACAGGTTGTCAAGGCGTCTGGATCAGTAGGAGCAAACTATATTGAGGCCAATGAGTCATTAAGCAAGAAAGACTTTGTTATGAGAATCAAAATCTCCCGTAAAGAAGCGAGAGAGAGCCGATATTGGTTAAGATTAATAGACATAGGTAGCAATAGTGAGAATGAAAAGGAAAGGGAAGATTTGGTACAAGAAGCAACAGAACTTATGAAGATTTTTGGCTCCATAGTTGAAAAATCAAAATAATGTTTTGGATTTTGTGTTTTGAGTTTGTTTAGAATTTAGGATTTAGGATTTATTCAGGACTGTGGGTGTTCCCCAAGATTTTGAGTAGCTACATTAAATAGGGTAAAATGATGAATACCGTATTAGTGACTGGTGGTGCAGGATATGTCGGTAGTGTCTTAGTACCTAAACTATTAGCTAAGGAATATTATGTAAAGGTGCTTGATCTCTATATTTATGGAGAAGATGTCCTCGATGGGGTAAAAGGTCATCCTAATCTTGAACAGATAAAAGGTGATATCAGAGATCTACCGCTTTTAGAGAAGGTTATCCATAATACTGATGTAGTAATCCATTTAGCATGTATCTCAAATGATCCAAGTTTTGAATTAGACCCACAATTGGGTAAATCTATTAATTATGATGCATTCTTAGACCTTGTGGATATATCCAAAAAGGGCAGTGTGAGACGGTTTATTTATGCATCTTCATCAAGTGTTTACGGCATTAAAGAAGAGAAGAATGTAACGGAAGAATTACCACTTGAACCACTTACAGATTACTCTAAGTATAAGGCATTATGTGAAGAGAGGTTACTAAAGGAGCAATCACCTGACTTTACACCAGTTGTTATACGTCCGGCAACAGTTTGTGGCTATTCTCCTCGTATGCGGCTTGATTTGACAGTAAATATCCTAACCAATTTAGCTATCAATACTGGTCGTATAACCGTCTTTGGAGGAGAACAGAAAAGACCAAATATCCATATAGAGGATATTACGGATCTATATGTGAAGCTATTAGAATTCCCTGATGATATGATTAAAGGTAAGATATTCAATGCAGGGTATGAAAATTACAAAATCTCACAGCTTGCAGAGATGGTTCGAGAGGTAGTGGGTAAGGACGGTGTAAAGATTATTACTGCCAAAACGGATGATCTACGCTCATATCATATTTCTTCTGAAAAGATCAAGCAAGAATTGGGTTTTGAACCAAAGCATACCATTGAGGATGCTGTAAGAGACCTCTCCAAGGCCTTTCAGGAAGGTAGAATTCCTAATCCAATGGGTGATATCCGATATTATAATATTAAGATGATGAAGGCCATTCACCTAAAGTGATTTCAAGTTATTTATTGGTGTAAGGAAAATGGAGTGACATAAGATGTCAAAACAAAACAGATTATTAGCTCGATTGGAGAAGGAGGCAAGAAATGTACGTCGTGATATTGTAAGGATAATCACTCGTGCAGGAGAGGGGCATATAGGACCAGCACTCTCTTGTGTGGATATCCTATGTGTTCTCTATTTTGAGATATTAAGGGTAGATCCGAATCAGCCTAATTGGGAGGAACGAGATAGAGTTATCTTAAGTAAGGGTCATGGGTGCACTGCCTTGTATTCTGTTTTGGCAAGGAGAGGCTTTTTCCCCGTAGAGGAATTAAGTACTTATGGAAAAACAGGTACTATTTTTGGTGGTCATCCTGATAGGGGGATGGTCTATGGAGTGGAGGTTTCAACTGGATCATTGGGTCATGGACTTTCATTAGGTGCAGGAATGGCCTTGGCAGCTAAGGTTGACCACAAAGATTATCGAGTTATAGTAATTTTGAGTGACGGTGAGTGTCAAGAAGGATCTACTTGGGAAGGGGCCATGTTCGCAAGGATGCATAAGCTTGACAACTTAACCGCTATTGTTGATAGAAATGGATTCCAGGCGATTGGTCGTACTGAAGATATTGTTTCGATTGAACCTTTTCGTGAAAAGTGGGAGGCATTCGGCTGGAGCACCAGGGAAGTTAATGGACATAACTATGAGGAACTTTTAGATACCTTAAACCAGATCCCTTTCAAAAAAGGGTTACCGAGTGTAATTATTGCCCACACTGTTAAAGGTAAAGGGGTGTCATTTATGGAAAATAAAGAGATTTGGCATGCTAAAGTACCTTCTGATGAGGAATTCAAACAGGCTATGCTTGAACTTGGAAAAAGGGATAATTCGGAGGTATATGAAAAATGAGAAATGCATATGTACGAGCACTTTATGATATAGCATCCAAAGATAATAGAATTTTTATCTTGACTGCGGATATAGGTATCTTTGCCTTTAATAGAATTAAGGAAGATTTTCCTGATAGATTCTACAATCTTGGTGTAGCAGAAGCGAATATGATGAGCATTGCGGCAGGTCTTGCATTAAGTGGAAAGATACCATTCACCTTTGGGATTGCACCTTTTGTGACAATGCGATGCCTTGAACAGATCCGGATCGATATTTGTTATCAGGTTCTCCCTGTAAAGATAGTCAGTGTAGGTGGAGGTTTTGTGTACGGTGCCCAGGGGACCACACACCATGCAATAGAAGATTTAGGTATTCTCCGCACCCTTCCTGAGATTGTAATTATTTGTCCTGCGGACCCCATTGAAACAGAGAAGGCGACGTATGCAACTATGGACTTAGAGAGACCCACGTATATCCGTATAGGACGAAACAATGAACCAAGTATATACAAGAAGGACTATGATTTCAAGATAGGTAAAGCTGTAATCATGCGAGAAGGGGAAGATATTACACTTATCAGTTGTGGCTTGGTTGTAAGAAATGTGCTTGAGGCATCTGAAGAACTTGCTAAAGATAATATAAATGCCAGGGTTGTAAATATGCATACAATCAAACCGATTGATCATGAGATGATATTACGGTGTGCAGAAGAAACAGGAGCAATCGTCACCGTAGAGGAGCACAATATCATAGGGGGATTGGGAAGTGCTGTAGCAGAGGTCTTAGCTGAAGAGATAGGTTTTGGTATCCCATTCAGAAGGATAGGTATCGAAGATACATTTTGTCGATTTCATGCAGATTATCCTGTTTTGCAAGAAAGGTATGGTGTATCTAAAAAAAACATTTCAAAAGTAGCGAAGGAATTGTTGTCTTAAGGTAAACTTTCTATGTGGGTGGAAGAAGGATAAAATGGAATAGTGGGGGGAGTCTTTCTTTCTTGAGAGTATAATGAAAGGTTTTTTATTATCCGCGAAATCAGATGTTATTATAGATTAGGAAAAAGGGTCTTATGGGGAAATTGTTGAACATAACAACAGCTTTACACCGGAAAACAAAAAGGGACTATATTGGTAGAATGATGGATGAGAAGGTGATGTGTTCAAAGATAGCAAGAAGGTATAACAAAGACTACTGGGATGGAGAAAGAAGATACGGGTACGGTGGATATATGTACGATGGGCGCTGGGAAATTGTTGCGAGGAATCTCATTGAGAACTATCAACTTGCAAAAAATGCTCGAATATTAGATGTAGGATGCGGAAAAGGATTTTTGCTTTATGAGTTTAAGAAGCTTTTGTCTGATGCAACGGTGAAAGGGTTTGATATATCGCAGTATGCAATAGAGAACGCAAAAGAGGAAATCAAGAAGGATGTCTTTATCCATAAAGCCCAGGAACCGTATCCTTTTGAAGATAAAGAATTTGATCTTGTGGTATCAATAACAACACTTCATAATCTTTGTATATATGATTTAAAATTGGCATTGCAAGAGATAGAAAGGGTTGGCAAGAATAAATACATAACGATGGAAAGTTATCGAAATGAAGAGGAATTGTTTAACCTACAATGCTGGGCATTGACCTGTGAATCATTTTTCAGGCCGGAAGAATGGGTATGGTTATTTAATGAGTTTGGATATACAGGAGACTGGGAGTTTATTTATTTTGAGTAATTGTAATAGGAGAAAAGATGGGGCTTTTATATACGAAAATGAAGGTGTTTCACTTCAAGGAGAAAATAGATTCACTCCCTTATACTACCGATAAGATAATGTCCCCTATTCATATAAGAATAAAACCGACCAATGTTTGTAATCATAATTGTTACTATTGTGCATATAGGGTGGAGGATTTACAGTTAGGAAAAGATATGATACCAAGAGATTATATTCCTAAAGAGAAAATGATGGAAATAATTGATGATATAGAAGAGATGGGAGTAAAGGCGGTTACATTCAGTGGTGGTGGGGAGCCGTTTTGTTACCCTTATTTATTAGAAACTGTTAAGAAATTATCTCAATCTCCTGTTAAGTTTGCAGCTTTAACAAATGGTTCACTGCTTCATGGAGAATTGGCAGAAACCTTTGCACATAATGCCCAATGGATAAGGATTTCCATGGATGGATGGGATGATAAAAGTTATTCCGAGTATAGAGGTGTACCAGATGGTGAGTTTACCAAAATAGTGACAAATATCAAAAACTTCAAGAAGTATGATGGGAGATGTTTCTTGGGGGTTTGCATTATCGTTGATAGAAAGAATGCCTCTTATGTGTGGGAGTTGATGAAGAGATTAAAGGATAGTGGTGTTAATAGCGTAAAGATTGCACCTTGTATTGTGAGTAACAACGGAAGGGAAAATAATGAGTATCACAAACCGATATTTGACAAGGTGAGAGAACAAATTGCGCGAGCGTTCAGTGAGCTTGCTGAGGAAGGATTTGAGATATTCGATTCCTATCACGGACAGTTGGAGACTTTTGAGAAAGATTACACCTGGTGTCCTTATCTCCAGGTCCTTCCTGTCATCGGAGCAGACCTTAATATATACCCATGTCAGGATAAGGCATATAATCTTGATGAAGGACTCATTGGTTCTATTAAAAATTGTCGATTCAAGGATTTTTGGTTTTCAGATAAGAATAGGTTTTTTAAAATTAATCCTTCTGTGCATTGTAATCATCATTGTGTGGCGAATGCAAAGAATAAACTTATTTTGGATTATCTGAATGCAGATAGAGAGCATTTAGGGTTTGTATAGTATATAAGAAACCTTACTTTATAACTATGCGTTCACAACCAATTAACCTAATTGTTGGCTCAGACAGTTTTATCGGTAAGGCGTTGATGGCGCATCTGCAACGGGCTGGGAAGCGAGTGGTGGGGACGACAAGACGACACGAGGCTGTAGATAAATTCCACCTTTACCTCGACCTGTCTGAAGATGTAGAGACATGGCAGTGTCCCTGGCCCGTTTCGGTGGCTGTGGTGTGTGCAGGTGTGACAAAGCTCGATGTCTGTAGTCGTGATCCAGTAACAAGTGCCCATGTGAATGTACAAGGAGTATCTACATTAGTAAAGAATCTCGTGGCAGGAGGCGCATTTGTGATCTATCTATCGACAAATCAAGTGTTTGACGGTTCAGTACCATACCGCTTGCCTAATGATCCGCTTTCACCAATTACAGAATATGGCCGACAAAAGGCAGAGACTGAGCGCAGGATCAGTCAGTGGAACGATTCTGTTGCTATTGTCCGTTTCACAAAGATTTTGGGTTTAGGTATCTCCCCTTTTTCTGAATGGACAGAGGCTTTAAAAAAAGGTAAGAATATTCATCCCTTTGTTGATATGTATATAGCTCCAGTGCCATTATCTTGTGCTGTATCGGTTTTACATCTGGTTGTGGATCAGCGTCTTCCAAATATCTTGCAGGTGTCTGGTGGAGTTGATGTCTCCTATGCGGAAGCAGCTTACCGTGGAGCCTCATTGTTAGGGGCTGATTTACGGCTTGTACAGCCGGTTAAAGCTCATCAATCGAACAAGTATACAGAGCCGGTTCCGCTCCATACTACGTTAAATATTGATCGCCTTAGGTCGATGTTGGGAATTGAACCCCCCAATGTGTGGTGGACTATAGAGAAAGCCTTTATTCAACCCCATGTACTTTTAGGGATTTATTAAGAGTGAGGAGTGTGTGGTATGTTCATAGGCCATATTTGCTCAATTGGGATTAAAAGGATGCAGTTTGTGTCCTGAAAGGAGAAAGAACAATGGGTTCAAAAAAGGTTGTGGATATTGACACGTTAGCTAAAATAACTGCCAAATTTCGAGAAAAAGGGAAGAAAATCGTTCACTGTCATGGTTGCTTTGATCTGATGCATATTGGGCATATCAAGTATTTTCAATCGGCAAAGAGAATGGGAGATATTCTGATTGTAACAGTGACTCCGGATCGCTATGTAGTACGGGGACCTGGACGGCCAGTTTTCAACGAAGTACTAAGATCGGAATCGGTTGCTGCCCTTGACTGCGTTGATTATGTCTCTATCAATCGTTGGACTACGGCTGTTGAAACTATCCATCTCTTAAAACCACATCTTTATGTCAAAGGAGCTGACTTTGAGAGGGTAGAGAATGACCTGACAGGATATTTGGCTAAGGAGCAGGAAGCGATCCGTGAAGTTGGCGGTGAATTGGTGTTCTCGAATGAAGAGGTCTTTTCCTCATCTAAACTTCTAAAGGACTACTTTGGTGTTCTTCCAAAGGAGCTTGATAAATTTTTAGTCCGTTTCACAAAGAGATTTAATATTGATAAGGTAGTAGATGTACTTAACCAAATGCAAAAGGTTAAGACTCTTGTTATAGGAGAGGCAATTATCGATGAATATAACTTTTGCCATGTACTTCAGCGGGTATCCAAGGCCCCTATAGTTGCGACAAGATTGTTTGCTTCGGAATCCTATGCTGGTGGAGCCTTGGCTGTTGCTAATCACCTGGCAGGTTTTGTTGACGAGGTAGGGATGGTAGCACTTCTTGGCAGGGAGGATTCCCGAGAGGAATTTATAAGAGGGCATCTCAAGCCAAATGTTACACTATTTCCTTGTTTCCGTGAGGATGGACCAACAGTAATAAAGCGTCGATTCCTTGAAGAAGGTAGTATGCAGAAGATGTTTGAGGTGTGTCATTTTAATGATTATCCAATAAATGGTGGAACCGAAGAGAAGGTTATCAATTTGCTCAAGGAGTTTCTACCGAGGTACGATATGGTAATCTGTGCAGATTTTGGTCATGGTTTTTTCACCAAAAGGATCATTGATTTACTTGGGAGAGAGGCTCCATATTTAGTTGTAATGGCCCAGTCAAACAGCGCAAACTTTGGATTCAATCTCGTGACCAAATACCCTCGTGCAGATTATGTGGTAATTGATCACCAGGAGATAAAATTGGCATGTCATGACCAACATGGCGAGCTCGAGCCAATGATAAAACAGATATCTCGTAGCCTCAACTGTCATCGGATAAATGTGACCCTCGGTCGTGAAGGGACACTTTATTGTAATAATGGGACCTTCTATCGAATTCCTGTTGCATCCTGGAAGGTCGTTGACACAATCGGTGCAGGGGACGCTGTTTTGGCTATAACTTCACCATTGACCTACTTGAATTTGGATCCAGAATTGATTGCCTTTATTGGTAACTGCGCTGGGGCATTAGCAGTTCAATATCTTGGAAATAAGGAGAGCGTTGATCCAGCAAGCCTGACAAAATTGATTGAGGTCTTGATGAAATGAGTAAGGAGTGAAGAGTGGAGGTTTTAGTATGAGAGAATGGTTAAGTAATTACATTGCGGAGCATACAAGGGTGATTCAGTCTTTGGATCAGGATGCAGTTGTTAGTTTAATCGAGATGGTTAAGGATGTTCGTAGTGAAGATCATCAGATTTTCGTAATAGGAAATGGGGGAAGTGCTGCCTGTAGTGGACATCTTGCGGTTGACCTTGGAAAAGGAGCTTCTTTTGGCAAAGAGAAGCGTTTTCGTGTCTTCTCCCCTGTTGATAATGTATCTTGGTTGACTGCGATTGCAAATGATTTGAGCTATGAGGATATATTTAGTGAGCAGATCGAAAATTTTGCCTCGCCAGGAGACCTTCTTTTGGCAATAAGCGTAAGTGGTAGTTCACCAAATTTAGTAAAGGCAGTAGATAGAGCAAAGTCACTCGGACTTAAAACATCTGCGATAGTCGGTGACAAAAATGGAATCCTTATTAATATGGTAGATCACGTAATTATAGTCCCTTCAAGGCACTATGGACATGTTGAAGATATCCACACCGCTATCTGCCATATGATTGCTTATTACTTTATTGAGGAGGTTAGGAGTTAGAAGTAAGCAGTAAAGAAACAGCTTACTGTTTACTAAAATGTATAAGATATTCGATAGATCAGCTTTATATATTCGTCCACTATCAGAGCGACGGTCTGAACTGTCGATTAATTCCTTTCTTCATGAGGGTGAGGTGGCGTTACGGTATGAAAATCCCGATTTGGATACATTGGCTGATAGGATAGTATCTTCCAGTAGAGATGATAGTCAGGTGATCATTATGATGGGGGCTCATGTGATTCGTTCGGGTGTCTCAAAGCACATTATTGATCTTATGGAGAAGGGATTTATCACCCATATTGCCATGAATGGTGCTTGTCCTATTCATGAATTCGAGCTTTCCCGAATTGGGAAGACCACCGAGGATGTTGCCCATTACATAAAGAGAGGGGAATTTGGGTTATGGAAAGAGACATCAGAGTTAAATGACATAATCATATCTTCCTACAAAGGAGGACTTGGTCTTGGAGAGGGTGTTGGTAGATTCATTGAAGAAAGTAACTACCCTTATAAGGGATTTAGTATTCTTGCCGCTGGATATCGATTGAGGATTCCTGTTACAGTCCATGTTGGTATAGGGTATGACATAATCCATGAACATCCGAATTGTGATGGAGCAGCTATAGGGGAGACTTCGTACAGGGACTTTCTGATATTTGCCCGATCGGTTCAGGGTCTTGAAGGTGGTGTGTTACTATGTCTTGGTACACAGGTTATGGGACCAGAGGTATTCCTCAAGGCATTAGCAATGGCACGGAATGTGGCACATCAAAGGGGTGAAGTGATATCTCATTTCACAACGGCTGTATTTGACCTATTCAAGATTCCAGGTGATTATTACACAGAGCCCTCTAAATCTGACCCTATGTACTACTATAGACCATGGAAGACGTTGTTGGTTCGAACTGTTTCAGATGGTGGTGAAAGTTTCTATTTCTGTGGTGAACATAGGGCAACCATCCCAAACCTACACCACTTGATCATAGAAAAAAGGAATGAGTAGTGACGTGCTAATAAAAGGTATACTGGTATAGTTATTTCATAGAGGAGAGGATGAAGAAGATTAGAATTGGTGATCGATTAATTGGAGAAGGGGAGCCTACGTTTATTATTGCTGAAGCTGGGGTTAATCATAATGGGGATGTTGAATTAGCCAGGAGATTGATCGATGTGGCAAAAGAGGCCGAGGTAGATGCAGTAAAATTCCAGAGCTTTCAGGTAGATAAATTGAGTATCAAATCAGAACCTCAGTATGAAATGTTACAGAGATTAGAGTTAAAGAAAGACGATTTTATCCTCTTGTCAGGATATGCAAAGGATAAAGGAGTGAAATTTCTGTCCAGCCCGTTTGATGAAGAGGGTGTAGATTTACTGGTAGATTTAGAGGTACCTGCAATAAAGGTTGCATCAGGGGAGATAACAAATTTACCCTTCCTTAGGTATATAGCCAAAAAAGGATTGTCCATAATCCTTTCAACTGGTATGTCTACACTTGGGGAGATAGAAGAGGCAGTAGATACAATAAAATCTGAAGGAAATGAAGATATAATTTTATTACACTGCACATCAAATTATCCAGCAAAACCCGAGGATGTAAATCTAAAAGCTATGGATACGTTAAGACAGGCCTTTAATTTACAAATAGGATATTCTGACCATACATTAGGGATTGAAATAGCTTTAGCTTCAGTGTCAAGAGGAGCCAAGGTCTTAGAGAAACACTTCACATTGGATAAAAATTTACCAGGTCCTGATCATAAGACATCCCTTGAACCATTTGAATTAAAGCAAATGGTAGAAGGCATTAGGGCAATAGAAAAGGCTATGGGTTCTGGTTTAAAAAGACCTGTATCCTCAGAGCTAAAGGTAAGAAAAACTGCAAGACGTAGCATTGTGGCTAAGACAGATATCCAGAATGGGATGACGATTACTCAGGATATGTTAGCAATAAAAAGACCTGGTTTTGGATTATCCCCAAAGTATATCGATCTTGTTATTGGTAGAAAGGCAAAAAGATATATAAGGAGTGATGAGGTAATTACCTGGAATGATATATAGGGATAGAGGATGCAATGGATTATTATCGATCTAATCTACGATTGTTAAAAAAGAGGGATCCTGCTTTAGTAAAAAGAATAGAAGAGGTTTCGCCTATTCCATCTATCATTCAACCAGAGATAAATATAGATAGTAGTATTTGTGACTATGAAATTATTGCAGTCTTGGGATTTGGATTGGGACGTCATATCAAGGAATTGATAGATAAGACTGAAGATACAACCTTTATTTTAGTGGTGGATCCTGATTTAAAAGCCTTTAAATACGCTTTGTCTTCAGTAGATTTAACCTCTATCCTAATCCAGGATAGGGTGGTTTTAAGCATAGGTGAGGAGCCACATTTTGCTACTATTATAAAACTTGAGAGATACTATCAGAATTTGAAAGGGGATTGGAAGATAAAGATAATTACCCATCAATGGTTTTTAAGACGTGCTCCAGCATACTATAAAGATGTAGAAAAAAGTCTAAAAGTTGCTGCCAACCTTGCCCTTGGGTGTTTGGTAACCTCATTCAAGATCTCTAAATATGCCCAAGGTAATCTGTTAAAAAATCTTCCATTTATGGTTAAATGTCCAGGATTGGATAGAGCGTTTGGGAGATTTAGAGATATCCCAGCCCTTATTATTGCGCCAGGTCCTTCTTTAAATAAAAACATAGGAGAGCTTAAAAATGCAAAAGGACGTGCCTTGATTATATCCGTAGATACTGCTTTACGACCACTTTTAAGATATGGAATAAGACCAGACTTAGTGGTCGCTGCTGATTGGAGTAAAAAGAATTATGATTATTTTTTTAAGGGAATAGATACACCTGATGTAACATTGGTTGCTGATTTGTCGGTATTTCCAAAGGTACTAACTACATTTTCTGGACCTATATTTGTATGTAGTTGTGGGAATAGGACTGTTAATTGGTTAGGGAGGTTTGTCGATTTCCGCTCATTTACTGCTCGAGGTGGAGGGTCTGTAACCCATGTTGCCTTTTCAGTAACTGAATTATTAGAAAATAATCCAGTTATATTCGTTGGGCTTGATTTGTCATTCCCAGATAAAAAAACCTATGGAGCGAAAGGGATTTGTTTAAAAAAGAGGCTTGAGGAGAGAAAAAGAATGAAGAATCAAGAGATACTTTGGGTGGATGGTGTTTGCGGAGAGAAGGTGATGACAACTCGATTATTCTATAACTTCTTGGAATGGTTTGAGGTGGCTATAAAACTTTCGCCAAATAAGAGATATATTGATGCCACAGAGGGAGGGGCAAGGATAAATGGGACAGAGATTTTGACCTTAAAGCAGGCCATTAGCACCTATTGCCAGAAACCAATCGAGATAGATAATATCTTAAGAGATGTAAGGGAATCATATAAGGTTCCAGAATTAAATGGATTAACCAATGAGTTGGAAGATGGAATAGAGGGATGGAACAGGATTAAGGAATTTGGAAGAAAAGGGGTTAGGGTTTCAAAAGAGTTGATATCTTCCTTAAAGAGGGATATGGTGAAGAACCAATTATTTCAAGAGCTAAATGGACTTCAGAAACAGATAATTAATGAAGAAAGATATTTTATGCTCAATCTGGATGAGGTGGAAGATACATTTATGAAAATGGAGATGGGGTTAAAGGGAATAGAACAGGATGAAGCTAATACCCAATTGAAGGTTGCTGAAATCCATAAAAATTTCTTTAAAGGGATCCTTAAGATCAGTAATAGGATGATTCCGAGGTTAAAAAAGACAAGAAAGGAATTATCGAAGATACAAGGAGGGTTCACTAATGAAACAGTTTAGAATATTTATCTATACCGCTAGTAATAAGAGTATGCTTAAATACCTTATGGAGGATGTGGTATCGGCATTACAGGAATTGAATCAGATTGTATATGTCCTCGATATACACAATATCGATTCACCAAAGACGTTAGTCTCCATGGGGGAGGATAAGATTTCGGAATTCAAACCAGATTTCGTGTTCAATATGAATGGTTGTGGTCTTCCATCGCCTCTTTTGGATAAGCTAAAGATTCCATTTTGTACATGGTTTACGGCTGATCCAACCTTTCTTTTAAAACCTAAGGATGTCTCATCTTACCATCACATTTTTGTATTTGATCGCTCCCTTATACCAGAATTAAAAAGAAGAGGGTTTGAGCAGGTCTATTACCTCCCCTTAGCTACCAATCCAAAGATATTCAAACCATTATATCTATCAGAAGGAGATCTATATAGATATGGATGCGATCTAAGTTTTGCAGGTACCTGTAGTCGATCCATTGGCTTTAGGCAAAGAAGGCAGGAGATCTATCAATTTCTTGGGGAAGATTTGGTAAACTCCTTATTAGAACTTAAGATTGATTTTCCAACAAGACCAATAATAGATATATTTAAACAATTAATTAAAGATAATAAGGATTTTCTTAAGGATAAGGATAAAGGGCTTCTATTTATATATCTCAAATTTATAGAATTTGAGGCCATGAATCTATTTAGAAAGTTAGTGATTATGTCAACCTCTAATTTTGAGATACATCTATATGGAGATGATGGATGGAAGGATATTAAACATCCAAAGGCCTTTTTTCATGATAGAATAGATAACAGGACCGAATTGCCAAGGTTATACAATGCTACCAAGATAAACCTAAGTCTTCCTGTATCTACCAAAGAGGCAGTGACTATGAGTACCTTTGATATACCAGCATGTGGTGCCTTTATGTTATCAAGTTTTAGAGCTGATTTAACAAGATTGTTTAAAGAAGGAGAGGAAGTGGTTTGTTTTAGAAATAGGAATGAATTGAAAGATAAGATAGATTATTATCTCAGACACGAAAGGGAGAGGAAGGAGATAGCTAACCGAGCAAGAGAGAGGATATTAAATGAGCACACCTTTGTCCATCGAATGAAAAGGATACTTGATGTAATGGAAGATTTTATTTAACTATGGAAAAACTTACACCATTGTCTTATCTGATTTCAGGGAGGATCTAATTAGGTTTTTTAAACCTTGGATTATCGCCAAAACCATCTAAGAGGTGGATTTGATGAAGAACATAAGGGTATTACAGCTAACAAGTACGTTAAGGATAGGAGGTGCCCAACTGGCACTATTGTCACTTGTCAAAGAGACAAAATGCACAAATGTAATTGTATATAGTGAATGTGATGATATGTGTGAGGATTTAAAAAGGCTTGGAGTTAAGGTAATAAAGCTTCAATTTGAAGAAGATGATTTTCCAGACAAATTATGTGAGATAATAAAGAGCGAAAGAATAGATATTGTGCATTGGCATGGTGGTGGGGGTCAATATAATAGATTCTGTTATAGATTTGTCCCCAAGATAAAAGACCTCGGAGTAAAATTTGTCGAGACACCTCACTGTGCTAGACCAAATGATTTTCCAGATGATATGATAGATGCTATTGTCTGCAGCTCAAATTATACCTATAGTATACAACAAAAGAAGAGTAAGTCAGTAGTAATTCCATTTGGCTTTGATTATAGTGAATATGACAGGGTTTACAAAGATCACCTTAAGTTCAAAAATAGCAAATTACAGATTGGGAGGCTTGGAAGGGTTGAACCAATAAAAATTCCTCATGATACAATTAAGGTAGCAAACATTGTGTATGAGTGTGGGGTATTTCAGGATGTAGAATTTATTGTTGCAGGATTTGTCTCTGGCGGTCTTAATTATGCATTTGAGTTAGCACGTCTCTCGAGACCCAATACAAAACTTCTCTTTAAGACATATACAGGGGAGGAAAAGCTCAAACTTATAAATTCATTCGATATCTTCCTCTATCCTACATCATGTGAATCCTTTGGTCTATCATTTGTAGAGGCCATGTTTATGGGAAAGCCAATTATAACTTATGACCATTGGGCAAATAAGGATACTGTAGGTCCTGGAAATATAATAGTGCCATTTCAGGATATAAGGGCGCTATTTGCAGCAACTATTGACCTTATCACAAATAAGGAAAAGAGAGAAAGGATAGGATTAGAGAATCTACAGATTTCCAGAGAAAGATTCAGTGGAAAAATCTTTGGGCAAAGGATGCTTAATCTTTATGAATCCTTAAGGTAAAAATTGGTCTCTTTAAAGATCGTGTGATGGAGAAGATATTATGAAGATTAACTTAGCAACTCCAATTTATGAATGGGGGGCGAGTACGCCAGTTAAGGATGCGCTCATTGAACTAAAACACGATATTATAATAACTGATTACAGAAATGACCCCGGCTCAGTTCCGTCTTCATTGTTGGAGAAGGACTATGATATACTCTTAGCCCTAAGGGGGGAGAGTCTACCCCCTCAGATATTAAAAAAGGTTAAAAAGCCAAAGATACTATGGCATGCAGAAATAATCCATCAAAATGAAGAAGAAAAGGATGAGATTTCCTTACTTAGACTAAATAGATTAAAATATAATATTGATTATTTTGATTTAATACTACATCATGATTATACAGCCTTGGATACCATTAGGAAGATTACCTCAAAAAAAGTGATATGGGTCCATCTAATGGCAGTTAATCCAAAGGTGTTTAAGAAACTTAATATT
The DNA here is from genome assembly GCA_030017475.1 of bacterium. GTDB lineage: Bacteria > UBA9089 > JASEIO01 > JASEIO01 > JASEIO01 > JASEIO01. The sequence goes on from JASEIO010000004.1 coordinate 41,933, forward strand.
AATAAAGAGTATGATATTGGATTTATAGGAATTCCGAGTAAAAGAAGATTAGAGATTTGTAGAGCGATTAAAAAGGTAACTAACTTGAATTGCCTATTTGTTACATGCTACGATCCTTTTAAAACAAATAGATTAATCAATCAGTGCAAGATATTTTTAAACATTCATTTTACAAACATCTTAAATACTGAAGCAAGGATTCACGAATGTTTAGGAGCTGGTACCTTTATGTTAACAGAAGAGTTGTCAATGCCTGACCTATATAAAGATGGCGAGCATCTCGTCAATTGGAAAAGGAATGATTTCCATGACTTAATCTATAAGATATCTTATTATTTAAAAAACGAAAGTGAAAGGGAGGAAATAGCCACAAAAGGACATAAGTATGCCTATGAAAATTATAGATATATCGATACAGTAAAAGATATGCTTAAGATAATTAAAAATAACCTGAATCTAAAGAGCTAAAATGAAGATTGGACTATTTAATGTTTTACCACTAATTACTAAGATAAGGTACCCGAGATATATCAATCTTTATAATGCCTTTAAGTTATTAGGTCACGATATTCTCTTTAATAATTTTGATGTAGATATAATATTTTATAGAATGACAGATCCTAAGCTTGATTTAAAATTTATGGAATACGCCAATAATATGAAGAAACCAACAATCTATGATTTTTATGTAGGGCTTTACATTAAGGAATATTTGGAGGCAGCTAAGTTAGCTACTAAAGTAATAACACACTCCAAATCAGAGGCATTGCGTTTAGGGGATTTGATCTCAAGATCGGATATTATACCAATTTATTGTGTCCCTGATTGTTCTACATTTACCCCTGAGGTTCCACCAAAGATTAAAAACAGCGGTCCTATTTTTATATACCATGGTAGTTTTACGTATTGCACACAGATACAACTTGCTATTAGAGCATTTATTGAGGTCTTAAAGAAGTATCCGAGTGCCTTATTTTATCTAATTGGTTACAGTAAAAGAAAAGATATAGACCCAGAAAGTGGTAGGATAAATGATATTGGTGAACAATGTAAAAGGCTAAGTGAAGGAATTCCTCAGGTTAAATATATAGAACCTGTTTGGATTCCTGAAATAGTTGGATATCTTAATTCCGCTCGGATATATTTATCATCCTTTGGTGGTAGTATAAAAGCTCAGTGTACAGCTCGTTCAGGAATGTTTGAGGCCATGGCTTGTGCTCGAACAATAATTACATCGGATACCTTAGAAAATAGAAATTTTATAGAAAATGGAAAAACTGGTTTTTTAGTTCAACCTGATGATTTCAAGACTATAGCTGAGGTAATCTTGTATATATTAGATAATAAGATCAATACAGGACCTTTAGCAAGAGAATCGTTGATAAAAAGAGACTTAGTTGCCTCTCGATATATTCCCTCGCTCATTAAACTGGACTTTCTAACACCTTAGACTAAACAGTCCTATTTGTTTTTTGAAGTTCCGATACCTCAAAAGATAGCATTAGACTACTTGGTTATATTGACATTAGAATACCAAATATTGATAAGGACAACTACTAAACCTTTGGTTTATTATGTTTCTCTTTGTAGTCTTGGTAGATAGCTATAATTCCAATAGGGATGACAACTATGGCAACACCTATTAAAATTATTAACATACCTAATGTAGTATCAGACATTTTGGTACCCCCATTATTTGTCAACAATTGTTGCTATTACAAATGTCAAATAATGCCTTTAGTAGATTTTCTCGTTGTCTTTTTGTAAAATATACCATATTTTTATATTAGCACAAAGGGTAATTTTGTCAATAGAATTAACTCTTTAATAATAATCCGTTACCAAAATGATTACAATTTGAAATTGGATGATGGTTCACATAGATAGGAGATTGTAAGGATTCTGAAAGGGCGGTAATTTAATGAAAAATTTACCTTCTTTTAAGATATTAACCTTTATTCCTGCTACAGGAGTGGCTTTACCCTATATTGCTAAAGATGTAATCTCTGCTCTTCAGGAGCTTAATCAACAAGTTTTGGTACTTGATCTAAAGGATTTTCATGAAGATCAATTGAGAATATTTTCATCCATAGAAGAGGCGATTATTAAATATAAACCAGATTTTATATTTACCCTTGCCACTATTGTCCTATATTCTGAACTATATATCAAATATAAAATCCCCTATCTATCTTGGTTTACAACAGATCCAAAACTTTGGTTACGTCCTAATTCTCTTTCTGAATACTATTACATTTTTGTATGCAGTAAAGAAGCAGTTTCTGAATTGAAGGCCCAAGGTTTTAAAAATACATTTTATCTTCCATTATGTACCAATCCTAAGATATTTAAAAAATTAAACTTAGAAAATGGCGAATTGGAAAGATATAGATGCGACATCTCATTTGTAGGTACCTATAATAGATCAATTGGATTTAGAGAGAATAGGGATTTTTATAATAAGTTCTTAACCCCTTCGTTCGTCCAGGATATAATAAAAAGACAAAGTGAAAATCCTAATGAACAGATAAGGAATGTATTTGCAGAAGCTCTTAAGGATAAGTTTAATTTTCAAAAGGGTATTTCTGCAATAGAGAAGTATGTCCCAAATTTAGAAGCAATTATTGCAGCTTTAGAATATGAAGCAATGGTAAGATATAGAAGAGAGGTCATTGATACTATCTCTAATTTTGGAATAAACCTATATGGAGATTCTGGATGGAGGGAGATTAGACATCCAAAGGTTAAATATAGAGGATGGATAGATAACAGACAGGATTTACCAAGGCTTTATAATGCCACCAAGATAAACCTAAATTTATCCGTATCTTCAATGAAAGACGCTTTAAATATTAGCTCCTTTAATATACCAGCCTGTTCTTCTTTTATGTTATCAAATTTCAGAGAGGATTTGGTAAGATTATTCAGAGAAGGGGATGAGGTAGTCTATTTTAGAGATAAAAAGGATTTAAAGGAAAAGGTAGATTATTATTTAAGAAATGATAAGGAAAGGGAAGAGATAGCAAAACGAGCCCAAAGAAGGATACTAACACAGCATACCTTTGTCCACCGGATGGAAAAGGTACTCAGAATAATGGAAAGGTTTTTGTTTTTCTTATTATGTAAGTCTTTTTTTATCAAAATAATGCGATTAACGTTATAGCGAAGAGATTTCAAAGGTAAGGGTTGGATTAAGCGAAGATTGCCACGGATGAAAGGTTAATTGAGAACCTTCAAAATGAAACCCTACTATTTATAAATCTCTATGCCTTTATTCCCAAACCTCCTTTCAGTTATTTATACTTTCGTGCAAAATTGGTTGACACAGACTTAAGTTTGGATTATATTAATTTATGAAAATGTTCAAAGGGTCAAATGGAGTTAATAAGGGCGTTTATTGCTATACCTATAATAGATGAGATTAAAGAGCGAGTGAGAGAGATTCAAGATGAGTTGAAAGGAGCAGGTGCACGCGTTACATGGGTAGATCCGAAGAAGTTACATCTCACTTTACGCTTCCTGGGAAATGTAGAGAAGGATAGATTAGAGAGGGTCTTCGAACAAACAACGAAGGTGGTAAAAGATTATCATCCATTCAAGGTATCCTTTTCTAAGATTGGATGTTTTCCAAGGCCAGCCTCTCCTCGAGTGATTTGGGTTGGCGTAGAGAGTGGGCGGACTCACCTTATAAAATTGGCTACGAATCTTTCACTGAGGCTACAGTCTATTGGATTCGAAGAAGAGAAGACATTTTCTCCTCACTTAACATTAGGAAGGGTAAAAGATGGTCAAAATAGAGATAGATTGGTTCGTCTCATATCGAAGCGAAAAGAGGTTTTTATTGGGGAGATGGAGGTGGGTAAGGTAGAAGTGATGAGGAGTGAATTAACCCCTGCGGGCCCAATCTATACTATATTGAAAGAGACCTACCTCTTTTGAAAAAGGTTGACATTTGTAAAAAAGGTTTGTATAATGGATGGTGGAGGATAGAATGGGTGAAAGAGAAAAGGTACTGGAATTGGCTTTAGCGCATATTGAAAAGCAATTTGGGAAGGGTTCAATTATGCGCTTAGGAGAGCAAAAAGCGATAGGAAAGATAGAGGCTATTCCTACAAGTGCCTTATCTCTTGACTTAGCCATTGGAATAGGAGGATTTCCAAGAGGGAGGGTGGTAGAGGTCTTTGGCCAAGAAGGATCAGGGAAAACTACCTTAACTTTACATGTTGTAGCTAATGCCCAAAAGCAAGGTGGAGTAGCTGCCTTTATTGATGCTGAGCATGCCTTAGATCCAACGTATGCTAAAAGGTTGGGTGTAGATGTGGATAATCTCCTTATCTCTCAGCCTGATACTGGAGAACAGGCATTAGAGATTGCAGAGACCTTAGTTAGATCAGGGGCAATTGATGTTGTTGTAATTGATTCTGTGGCTGCCCTTGTTCCTCGAGCGGAGATTGAGGGGGAGATGGGTGATGTTCATGTGGGATTGCAAGCTCGCCTAATGAGTCAGGCATTGCGTAAGCTTACATCCTCTATAAGTAAATCTAAAACATGTGCCATCTTTATCAATCAAATCCGAATGAAGATTGGGGTTATGTTCGGTAGTCCAGAGACAACCCCTGGAGGTCACGCTTTGAAATTCTATGCCTCTCTTCGTTTAGATATGAGAAGAATTCAGCCGATTAAAAAAGGGGATGAAGTAATAGGGAACTTGGTAAAGGTAAAGGTGGTTAAAAATAAGGTGGCACCACCATTCCGTGAGGCAACCTTTGATATAATATATGGGGAAGGAATTTCAAGGGAAGGGAGCCTGTTGGATGTAGGGGTAGAAAATGGATTCATTAATAAATCAGGCGCCTTTTACTTCTATGGAGATAATAAACTTGGCCAAGGAAGAGAGAATGCTAAGCAATATCTTAGGTGTAATCCTAAGCTTTCGCTTGAGATTGAAGAAAAGATTAGGCAAAAATTTGGTTTGATCAACACCTGAGGGTGAAAAGATGGCTGGAGAAAGGATATTAGTGGTGGATAATGATGAGAGTGTGGTGGAAAGTCTAAGCGAGGTTCTTAAGAATGAGGCATTTGTAGTTTATACTGCCGAAGATGGCCATAAGGCCTTAGAAATAGCCAGAAAGGAAGTGCCAGATCTTATCTTGCTGGACATTATAATGCCAGATATGGATGGGTTTGAGGTTTGCCAAAGGTTAAAGGATAATTTCTTCACTGCTCACATTCCCATTATAATGCTTACAGTAAGGGATCATATCAATGATAAGGTAAAAGGATTAGATTTAGGGGCAGATGATTATATAAACAAGCCTTATGATTATCAAGAGCTCATTGCCAGAATCGGGGCAATTTTAAGGAGAACACATTTAGATAGAGATTCTAATCCCTTAACTGGCCTTCCAGGAAATATTACAATTGAGCGAAAGATAAAAGAACGTATTTCGTCAGGGGAATTGTTTGCTGTCCTCTATGCGGATTTAGATGACTTCAAGCCTTACAATGACTATTATGGATATTCGAGAGGAGACGAGGTGATTAGGACCTTATGTAAAATTATCCTTTCTACAATGGAGCAGTGCGGATCGTTTTCTTCAGATTTTGTAGGACATATTGGAGGAGATGACTTTATAATTGTTACTACCCCAGATAAGGTCAAATCTATTTGTGAAAATATCATTAATAAGCTTGAGCAAGAATCCCCAGGACTTTTTAGAGAAGAGGATAGAAAGAAGGGTTATATTGAAATCCAAGATAGGCAAGGAAATATGAGACGGTTTCCTACATCATTCACTATTACCATTTCTGTAGCTACCAATCAACAGACAAAATTAACCACCCATTTACAGATAAGTGATATTGTAGCTGAATTGAAGCGCTATGGGAAGAGACATGAAGGATCAATTTACGTAATCGACAGAAGAACCTATAAAGAAGAACATCATTAATTGTCTAGATAATCCTTACCTCTTGTTTCCCTTCCTTTATTTCTCCAATTAGGTATGTGCTTACAAAATTTTTTAAATCTTCCATAGCGAAAGGGGCATCTTTTTCACTTAAGACAACCACCATACCAATACCCATGTTAAAGGTCCTGTACATCTCATCTTTACAGATATTACCCCTTTTCTGAATAATATGGAAGATTGATGGGGTAGGGAAATCTTTCTCTTTAATTTCACAAGATAAACCTTGTGGCAATATCCTTTTTATATTATCAAATCCGCCCCCTGTGATATGGGCAATACCTTTTATATCAAATTTCTTTTTTGCGGAAAGTATTGGCCTTACATAAATTTTTGTAGGGGTTAATAATTCCTCTTTAAAGTGCGCCAATTCTTCATCTAATATCTTTCTAACTAATGAATAACCATTTGAATGCAGCCCAGATGAGGATAAACCAATTACCTTATCCCCTGGTTTTATTTTTTGTCCATCGATTATTTTATCCTTATCCACTACACCAACCGAAAACCCCACCAATTCATACTCCCCTTCCCTATAAAATCCAGGCATCTCTGCAGTTTCCCCACCAAGTAGGGAACAATTTGCCTCTTTACATCCAGCCACAATCCCCTTTATTATATCCTCCGCTATATCTATTTCCAACTTACCCATACCTAAATAATCAAGGAAAAATAATGGCTCTGCGCCCGCAGTTACCAAATCATTCACTCCCATAGCTACTAAATCAATTCCAATTGTATCATGTTTTCTTAATAAACTGGCTATTTTAAGCTTTGTTCCTACTCCATCACAACTTGAGACCAAAACTGGCTCTTTATACCTTTCAAATTTAGCCTCAAATAATCCAGAAAATCCGCCAATATCAGTTAAAACTTCCGCCCTATTTGTAGTTTTAACTAATGGGCGAATCCCCTTTATTAACTCCCACCCTTTTGCTATATCAACACCTGCATCCTTATAAGTAATACCACCCATATATCACTTCTATCTTATAGGATAATTTCCATCAAAGCAGGCAGTGCAAAAACCTTTATTGTCTTTAGAAACAGAGTTTAACAGTCCAGAGATACTTAAATAGCCAAGGGAATCCACTCCCATATATTCCCTTATTTCCTCTATGGTGTGATTTGAGGCAAGTAGTTCTTCCCTTGTTGGAGTATCGATTCCATAGAAACAAGGGTGTTTAATTGGGGGTGAACTTATTCTTAAATGTATCTCCTTTGCCCCAGCTTCCCTAATTAATCTCAATATCTTTCTTGAAGTTGTTCCTCTAACAATTGAGTCATCAATTACTACTACCCTTTTCTCAGATAGCACATCATCAATAGGATTTAGTTTAATTTGAACCCCCATGTTTCTAATTGTTTGGGTCGGGGAAATGAATGTTCTGCCCACATATCTATTTCTGACCAATCCCAAATTATAGTGGATTCCTGATTCTTCAGCATATCCAATAGCTGCTGATACCCCAGAATCAGGAATTGGGACTACCAAATCCGCTGAAGCCGGTTTCTCTCGTGCCAATTGTCTACCCATCTCCATCCTTACCTTATGCATATTTTCACCAAATATATCTGAATCTGGTCGAGCGAAATAGACTGCCTCAAATATACAAAGGGCATTTCTTTCTGATTGGTGAATCTTCTTTGAAGTTATACCACTCTCGTTAATAACCACCATCTCTCCCGGCATAACCTCTCTTAAAAACTTGGCATTGACTAAATCTAAGGCACATGATTCAGAGGCCAATATATAGGAATGGATTAACCTTCCAAGACATAAAGGATGAAATCCAAACGGATCTCTTATCCCAATCAGTTCTTTAGGAGTCATAATGATTAATGAATATGATCCTTTAATAAAGGATAGGGCTTCAGTTAAGGCAGGAAGAAATTCCCGTTTGCGAGACCTGGCTAATAGATGTACAATTACCTCTGAATCGACTGTTGTTTGGAAAATGGCGCCCTCAGCTTCAAGTTCTTTCCTTAAAAAGTTTCCATTCACCAAATTCCCATTATGGGCAATAGCAATCTTGCCTTTACTGCATCCAACAACAAGTGGTTGAGCATTAACAATACTTGATTCGCCAAAGGTGGAATATCTAACATGTCCAATGGAGATCTCTCCTTTTAACCTTTCTAAGACCTCGTCCGAGAATACATCCTGCACTAAACCCATTTGTTTATAAACTTCCATGTTTTCGCCATCAGATGTTACAATCCCGGCTGATTCTTGCCCTCTATGCTGCAAGGCAAAAAGTCCTAAGTAGGTTAATTTCGCTGCATTTTCCGCCCCATAAATCCCAAAGATTCCACACATTTCTTTACCGCTCCAAAACTCTCTCATTCTGATTATATAAAACTTTCTTTGATTTGTCAATGAATAAGATCATCTTGCGTTCTCTGTGGTTAGATTTTTCTTGACGGATAGATTAAAAAGGTGATATATTAATGACGTTTTGGAGTTAAAATGGGGTTTTTAGCCCAAATTCCTTTTGTAAGAAGTGCTTGGAGAGGGGAAAGAAAATGGGAAAATTGACTGTTCTGCCTTTTTTGCTCATACCTTTAACTATTTCAATCCTTTCTGGGTGTAAAAAAGAGAAGGTTTCGAGTCTATCTACATCAAAAAGGGATGTAGCTATTGCCAAGGAAGAAAAAAGGCCATCTTCTCCTCCACCAGTTACTAAGATCAATGTAAATACTGCTACGGAAGAGGATTTAGTAAGATTACCAGGGATTGGGAAGGTTAAAGCCGGCCGGATTATATCATACAGGAAGGAGCACGGAGTGTTTAAAAGCGTAGATCAATTGATTGAGGTGAAAGGAATTGGGAAGAAGACCTTAGAGCGAATCCGCCCTTTAGTTACGGTGAAAGATGCTAAATAGATTTTGGTTTAGAAGAGAAGAGCAAGTAGTTACCCTTTTCTTAATTGTTATATTAGTGGGAATTAATGCAGGGCTATTTATAAAAAGAGAGGGAATAAATGGGATGTTTCGCAAAAATAGATCATGCAGATTTGTAAATATCAATGAAGCAAATGATATAGAACTACAAACCCTTCCTGGAATTTCGAAACATCTGGCTAAAAGGATTATAGATCATCGAAAGAAAAATGGCAATTTTCAGACACGGGAGGAAATAATAGAGGTTAAGGGAATTGGGGAGAAGACCTTTGCAAAGATCTCACATTTGATTACTGTTAAATGAGGATTTATAAATGGAAAATAAGGTAGTTTGTCAAAGGATAGATAGAACCATTGGTTCTTCTCCTGGAATATAATTATGCTTTATGGAATTATCTCTGATATCCATTCAAATAAACAGGCGTTAGATGCAGTCTTGGTCCAGTTGAAAGATGTGGATAAGATAATATGTTTAGGAGACATTATTGGGTATGGACCAGAACCGAATGAGTGTGTGGAGATAATTAGAGGATTAAATGGGATTGTTATTGTAGGAAATCATGACTTAGCTAGTTTGGGAGAAAAGGATATCGAGCTTTTTAATCCGCATGCCAAAGAGGCAATTTTATGGACTACTACGAGGTTGAATGAGGAGAACAAGAGATACTTAAGAGATTTGCCTTATAAGGCAAATTTTGAGAACGCTGTAGTAGTACATGGATCTTTAAGAGACTTTACTGATGAGTATATCCTTTCAGTCTATGATGCCTTGGGAAGTTTTGAATTATTAGAACATGAAATCTTGTTTATTGGTCATACCCATGCCCCTTATTATTTTCAAAAAGGTGATAGGGTTTATGGCGAGAGGCTACGAAATGGAGATATAATTAAGATAGATGGAATAAAGAGGATTATTAATGTTGGTTCTGTTGGTCAACCAAGGGATGTGGATAATCGGGCGAGCTTTGCAATCTTTGATACTGAAAAGAAAGAGATTGAGATTAAAAGAGTTCCATATGATATTTCGAAAACACAAAGATTAATGAGAGAATACAAGCTGCCAGATTTTTTGATCTTTAGGTTAGAGATAGGAATATAGAATGGATGGTTAGAGGACCTATCCTCTTTACCTAAATGAAAGAAGTGAATGGAGAAGGTGTGAATAAGGGATGATGATAGATTTGCATACCCATTCGTTATTATCGGATGGGATACTGCTTCCTACTGAAATGGCAATACGGGCAGAAAAGATTGGCTATCAAGCTATCGCTATAACAGATCACATTGATTCATCCAATATCACCTTTATTATCCCAAGGATTATAGAGGTATGCAATGATTTGAATGCTGTTTTAGATATCCAGGTAATCCCAGGTGTTGAATTAACCCATGTCCCACCAAAAATCATTCCACGCCTTGTGCGGCAGGCAAGGGATTTAGGGATAAGATTGATAATTGTTCATGGAGAGACAATCGTTGAGCCAGTAGCCCCTGGAACAAATTATACCTCTTTAAACTGTGATATTGACATCTTAGCCCATCCTGGTTTAATAACCATTGAGGATGCACGATTGGCCTTTGAAAATGACATCTTTTTAGAGATTACCTCAAGGTCTGGGCATTGTTTAACCAATGGTCATGTGGTGAATATGGCTAAAAAGGTAGGTGCAAAATTGATCCTAAATACAGATGCCCATTCTATGGATGACCTTATAGATTGCTCTATGGCTAAAAAGATTATGCTTGGTGCAGGATTAGAGGAACATGATTTTACGAGTTTATTAGCCAATTCCAAAAGTCTGATTGAAAGGGTGAATAGAAGATGTTAGGATTGAAAAAAATGATTTGGGGAATTATCTTAGCAGGTGGTCGAGGGGAAAGGTTTTGGCCTGCCTCTCGTAAGAAGAGACCTAAGCAACTATTAAGGATAACAGGTGATAAAACCATGTTAGAGGAGACAATCGAGAGGATAGAACCATTAATTCCAAAGACCCGTATACTGATCGTAACATCCCTTGATATCGCCCCTTCAATTCGAGCCATTTTCCCGCATGCCAAGATCTTAGCCGAACCCACAGGAAGGAATACCCTCCCTGCTATTTCCTTAGCTTCTTTATGGGTAGAAAAAGAGAATAAAGATGGGATACTGGTAGTCTTACCTTCAGATCATTTTATAAAAGACAAAGATAGATTCTTGAAAACCCTTAAAGCAGGGGTTAAATATGCAGAGAAACTTGATTGTTTAATTACTATGGGGATTACCCCTACTCGTCCAGAAACAGGTTATGGCTATATTGAAGCTGGACATGAAGCAGGAAAAGAGGATGATATTTCTGTAAATAGAGTGAATGCCTTCCGAGAAAAGCCAGAGCAGGAAACCGCTCGGAGTTTTATCCGTAAGGGTAATTATTTTTGGAACTCAGGGATGTTTATCTTTAAGGTTTCTACGCTCATTCGCGCCATCCAGGAACATAGACCCAAACTTTACGAAAATTTAATGGAATTAAAGGTACATCTCGGAAAGAGAACCTGGAAAGGCGCACTAAATAGATTCTACACACAGATAGAATCCGAATCCTTCGATTATGGGATAATGGAGCATGCAAAGAATATCTTAGTTATCAAGGCAGATTTCGGTTGGGATGACGTGGGAGATTTTTCGGCCTTAGAAAGGATATATGATAAAGATAGAGATGGAAACATACACAGAGGAGAGTGTGCCTTATTTGAGACAAAGGACGTAATCGTATTATCCGAAAATCTTGTGGTTACTTTAGGAGTTAAGGATTTAGTAGTGGTTAATACAAAGGATGTAACATTTATCTGTAACAAAAAAAGGACCCAGGATGTGAAAAAGGTGGTAGAGTTTTTAAAAAGGGATTATGAAAGATACCTATAAATATTTAAGGACGAACATTAAGGGGCTATCGGCTTATGTGCCAGGTGAACAGCCGAGAGATTCGAGCTTTATCAAGCTAAACACCAATGAAAACCCTTATCCCCCTTCTAAGCGAGTTATCTCTAAGATTAAACAGGCTGTAAATCGTGACCTAAGGCTTTACCCAGATCCAATCTTTAAAAACTTAAGGAAAAGGATTTCCAATATATATAAGATTGACTATAACCAAATAATCATTGGAAATGGCTCTGATGAGTTGTTGGATATGATTATGAAGGCTTTTGTGGGGAAAAAGGATAAGGTTGTTTGTACCTACCCTACCTATAATCTATACAAGGTCCTTTCCTCAGTGTATGAAGCAAACCTGGTTGAAATTGAATCGAATGAGGATTTCCAAATTCCGATTGATAAATTGATAGATGCAAATGGCCACGTTACATTTTTATGCAATCCAAATACACCAACCGGTATATTTACGGATATCTCAGCAATAAGAAAACTTTGTGACAATGTAAAAGGAGTGGTTGTTGTGGATGAGGCCTATGTTGACTTTGCTCGGGGGAATTGTCTTGAATTGATAAAAGGATATGAAAATCTGATTGTCCTAAGAACCCTTTCAAAGTCATTTTCTTTAGCAGGGGCAAGAATCGGAATAGGCTTTGGGTCCCTGATTCCATTTTTATACAAGGTAAAGGACTCCTATAATGTTAATCGTATAAGCTTAGTAGCGGCTGAGGCGGCGTTAGATGATATTCTGTATGCTGAAGCAAACATCAAAAGGATTATTAATTTAAGGTCCTATCTTACAAATTGTCTGAAGAAATTGGAATTTCAGGTTTATCCATCTGAGGCAAATTTTATCTTAATAAAGACACGCCATGCTTACAACTTATATAAATATCTAAAAGATAAAAAGATCTTAGTCAGATACTTCAATCAAAGGAGATTAAAGGATAAATTAAGGATAACCATTGGCAAAAAAGGTGAAATGGATCTTTTGATAAATGCTATAAAGGATTATCTGAAGGGGGTGTGTGATGGAAAGGATTGAGATCTCTACTTCTCGGAAGACATGTTTAGTGGATATAACCCGGGATGTGGAAAGGGTGGTTAAGGGAGGTGGGGTAGAAAAAGGGATATGTTTTGTGTTTGTGCCACACACAACCGCTGCCATTATAATTAATGAGAATGCTGATCCATCAGTAGGAGAGGATATATTGATGGAGATAAATAAGATTGTCCCCTTTTCCAATAATTACTCACATTTGGAAGGGAATGCAGCTGCCCATATAAAATCAAGTATAATAGGACAATCCGCTACCTTATTTATTGAAAATGGAAGGCTTGTCTTAGGCCGATGGCAGGGTATATATTTTTGTGAATTTGATGGACCAAGGAGAAGAGGTGTGTGGGTAAAGGTTATCGAAGATTTGAGAAAATAGATGAATCAGCTTTTAGTTTTCAAACCAATTTAGGAGATAGCCCTTTGTGGAGGAATCAAACTGATTTATTGTTCTACCATCCGATTTGCATCAGGATAAAGGGATATCTCTCTTGTTCCAAGATTTAGAATTTAAAGATTGCCCCAAGGATGGGTAAAAATGGAAGTTGATAGACTGCCTTTCTTTCACAACTCCCTTTTTCTTCATCCCAATCCCAATAATACATAAATACATTTTTGTGATTGAACAGATTTACTATCTCAAGATAGGTAGTAAGTTCTGAATTGGAGAAGCGAAAATCCTTACTCAATTTTAGATCTACCCTTTGATACTCAGGATATCTTTCTGAATTCCACTTTCCTTCAATCGGAGTACCTTTATAAGGAGTATAAGGTTTTCCTGAACCAAAATGGTATTTAAGGTTTAAATCAAGCCATCTCTTTAGTTTATAATTAAAGACAAAAGGTATGGTGTGAGTCTCGTCATAATCATGATAGTACCATTTTATATCTTCATTATATCTTTTAGAGACAAGATAGGAATAGCTTAAGAAACTTAAAATGTCTCTATCTTTATATTTAAAAAGAAGGTCTATCCCTTTTGCAAATCCTTTTTTATCAAGAACGAGCCTTTTATAATCCTTATAATATCCCTCTAATTTGATATTTACATTCCTAAATTTATGATCGACCCCTAATACATACTGATTGACCAATTTAGAGGGGATATCTTTCAAATGCTCACCGTTCACTTTAGAAAATTCTGTAAGCTCAGGAGGTTCATAATAGGCGCCTGCAGAAAGATTTAGACTTAGGTCTTTCAATAGATCATAGGAAAGGTTAAACCTTGGGGATATATTCCTTCTTTCATTTAGCTTAAAATAATCCCACCTTAATCCAGGAAAGAGATGAATCCGACCGAGATTAAGCTTATTCTGTAAATAAAAGGATACCTCAAAAGGATTTTTGTTATACTCCTCTTTTCCTTCTATATCCCTACCTTCTTTTATATCCCTAATTTTAAATGAATAGGTACCCTTTTCAATGGTGTAGAAAGCACCAATTTCTACTGAATGATTTTTATCTATTTCATACCCTAAGTCATTCCTTATTCCAAACCGCTCAATTTCATACTTATCTCGAAACCTTACCTCAGGGAAATTTACCTCCGTTCCTTCAGAATCCTTCTGTCTTGCAAGATATAAATTATAATAGAACCTTTCAGAGATTAAATATCTCCAACCAATATTTTGTAATAGGGTCTTATCATCCAATCCAAGATTATCCTCTTTTGAATGCGCAAATTTCATTTTATCTTCAGAATAGATATTGGTTATAAAAAATAGGTGTTTCCTTAAGTTGAAAGAGGCCTTTCCTTGCAAGTCATAAAAATAGGGAAATATATATACCCTCTTCTATTTCAAATAGCTTTTTTAAGAGAACATCGAAAAAACTTCTTCTATAAGATGTAGCAAAAGACCATCTCCTAAAGATTGGTCCCTCTAATGAAAGACAGGAAGTTATGAAATTTACCTCTCCCTTTCCATCATACCCATCCTTATCTCCTTCCTTATATCTTATATCTAAAACAGAAGATACATGCCCTCCATATTCCGCTGGAAAGCCACCTGTAATCAATTTCAGATCATTAACCATCGAAGGATTAACAATTGAGAAAATCCCTCCCCCATATTTCATATGGTAAGGCGAAAGAAGTGGTATCTTGTCAACCAGGATCAGGTTTTCTGATGGATCGCCGCCTCTACATGAAAATAGACTTGTGAAATCATCTACCTTATTTACCCCTGGTAAGATTGTGATTACCCTTGTCACGTCCCCTACCTCTCCAGCTATATTCTCTATTTCTTCTTCTTTTAAAAAATAATCACTTACGGTTATTCCCTCACTTCTTGGTAAATATCTTTTTTCTAAAACCTCAATCTCGGGAAGATAAATGATTCTTTTCTTTAAACCTATATCTATCCTTTTCTCTGCGCCATTAACCTTTATCTCTTTTATCAATTCTTCATATCCAGTTTGATTTACCTTTAAGGTATGTCTTCCAAATGGAACATTATAAATGAGATAAAATCCATTTTCATCTGTTACTGCCCTTAAATTTTCATCGACTACTAAGACTTGGGCATACGGAATAGGTTCTGATGTTTCTCTATCAATAACACAACCAAAAACTTTTCCAATCTCCGCAGTATAAATAATACCTACAGGAAAGATTATTAAAGATATCCACAGACTGAAAAGAAGTTTATTCATAATCTAAAAGCCTATCTCCAAAGAAACCCTTATATTTCAATCCAAATCCATAGGTTACGCCTTCCACGCCTTTTTGCTTATCAAAGTATCCTATTCATTTTTCTCCTCCCTTGATTTTTTCAATCTCTTCTAAGAAACTTTTGAGTGAAACCAAAGACTTATCCTTCCTCTGATAAAAATGAAACAGATTATAAATTTTTCCGTCTTCTATAATGTATTCTCCTCTCGCATCCCAAAAGAGTGCAAAATAAGGCGGTTCTATATCTTTTACTAAAAAAACTAAAACCTCTTGATTTTTCTCAAACCAAGGAGTGCCACTCGCAAAACTAAAATACTGTTTCAGATTACCAACTTTCCCACCAGGAAAATTAATTATTACCTCTTTAGAATCTCCAAGCCACTCCTTCTCAAGTTCAGGAGAGCTCTTTAACCACTTTGTAGGTGAAATTGTTACAAGGGTAATAATAGTCTTCATCTCCGCTTGAACAGGTTCTGGTTCTAATTTATACACAGTGTCAGTTATTATTTTAGCTTCTATCTCTTTAACCTTACCCATGACTACACAATCCGCCTCTTTAAATAGATGTTCTAAGGTTACGTCTTGTACTCTTTTCTGTCTATATATTTTCGCTATCCTGTCTTCTTTTAACTTTTCTATCGCACTCATTATCTTACGCTTATCTCTTGATATCACCCTCATCCATTCTTTAGCAAATACCATATTCAAGAAAAAGGCAAGTAATATAGATAAAATTAACCCTAAAGATAAAGAACTTTTTAATAGATTTCTCATCTTCTCCCTCCTACTATATCGCTAAACACATTCTAAACTAATTCAATCAGTTTGTCAAGTTCCTACTCCCCCTAAGATTTTAGATTTTCATATAATCAGTAGATCACAAAACTATCACAAATAGCTTTACATAGATGGGTTCCTATGGCATAATATCCTCTTAAAAAACAACTAATCAGGAAACGAGGAGGATATTATGCCTAAAATAGATTTCACACAAGAACCAGTAATAATCAGTTCTAGTGAGGTATTGGAATTGACTACCAAAACCCTTAAAGGCTATTTCAACCTCTTGGTTGATGGCCACAAATGGAGAGATGAAATCATCTTTCATATCCTGGTCAAGGCATCAGCCGAGGGAAATACAATTGAAGATGTCTGTAACCAGTTAAAGAATGCCCCTTCATCCAATGCGGTACGATATCAGTTGAAGAAAAACCTCTTGATGGACATCAAGGCCATAGAGGATCAAGCCAATAAGGCCCTATTAAAACATCTACCTCCAGAGATCAAGGAGAAGAAACAAGATATAGCTATTGACTTAGTCTTCATCCCTTATCATG
>JASEIO010000050.1 GCA_030017475.1 bacterium
ATTTGGCCTTTCAATCCCATTTTAACAAATCGATTATGTAATGTCAAGATAATTTGCCTCGCAAGAATTGTCTTGACAATTGTTAAGTTTTATATTATCCTACTTACGTGAAAGTTAATGATTAAAAGGGTTGGATTTAGTGTTTCGGCTAATCGTAAAATTGGAATAGGGCATTTAATCCGTTCTCTCTCCTTAGCCTCTTATCTAAAAGATACCACATCCATAGAGGTCTTATTCTTTATGAAAAATGGAGGGAAAGGGAAAGATATAGTGGAAGATAGAGGATTTGAGGTTACCTCTAAAGACGATGTTATCCTTAAAAGATTTAAACCACAAATAATGATAATAGACATGAGAGAGGTGGATATTAGATATATTCAATTGTTGAAAGGTCGCGGTATTAAAGTAATATGTTTAGACAATGTAGGTGATAGTAGAAACATGTCCGATATAGTTATAAACGGCATTGTTCATCTACCGTATAAAGACAGCTCACAGCCAAAGATATACGAAGGGCCTGATTACATCATCTTAAATAGTGATTTTGTAGAGGTTCATGACAAGCACAAACCAATTAAAGAGAAGGTTACAAAAATCCTTGTTACATTTGGAGGAAGTGATCCATGTGGATTAACTATTAAGGTGATTGATGCGTTAAGTAAACAAATATTTGATCTTGAGATAACTGTGGTTATTGGAATATTATTCAATGGGCGTGAGAAATTAGAAAGACTCTTATATGGAAAAAGAAACCTTGTCCTACGAGAAGGGATTAAAAATATGGCCTCTTTAATGTATGAAGCTGACCTATGCCTAACCTCCTTTGGTATAACTTGTTATGAATTAGCCTGTGCGGGTGTTCCAACGATAATCATATCTCCCACCTCTTATCATAATGAATTAGCGAAGATTTTTGCAAGGTTTGGGACATCTATCGATTTGGGAATAGGTAGATATGTCACCTCTTCCAAAATTTTAGATGCTGTAAATAGTTTATGTAATAATAGAGCCTTGCGGGAAGATATGAGTGTGTCAGGAAAGAGATTAATCGATGGAAGAGGGATCGATCGAGTAGCTAAGATTATCTTAGATGCGTAATGAAATCATCTATTAACAAACTACTAATTAAAACTGGACTTTTATTTTTACCATTGGTTACCTATATCTCCTGGTTATATATGGTTTTTGTCCATAAAACAACTCGCCTTGAATTCTCAATGTGGAAGAACTTGAAAGTTCTTCACCCATTATCTCAGTTTTTTGGCACCGAACGAGTTTTCTATTATTAGCAAATTTTAGAAATTCGAAAAACATCGCTATATTCACAAGTCTTATTCCATTAGGCGAATATTTAACAGCCTTAGCCCAAAAACTTGGGTATAAGGTAATAAGAACATCCCCAGAGTTTGGCAACCCGAGAGGTTTTCGAGAGATGATTGAGCTTATGAAAAATGGGTATAATGCAGCGATTGCCGTTGATGGCCCACGAGGTCCCGCATTAAAGGTTAAGCCTGGAGCGATATATTTAGCCAAAAAAACCGGATACAAGATATTACCAATTGGTGTAGCAGTTAAGAGAAAAAGGGTGTTTAAAAGAAGGTGGGATAGATATATCCTACCTTACCCATTTAATAAAGGTCTGGTCATATTCGGAAAATCGATCACTGTTCCAAATGATACAAATGATATAAACAATATCTGTCAAGAACTGGAAAGATTATTAAATCAACTTACCCTCCTTGCAGAAAGCCTCATTTAACAACAGATTGTGATGAACATAGGGATTTTTACCAATAATTATAAACCCAGGATAAGTGGGTTAACCGTCTCCATAGATACCTTCAAAGAAACGTTTACGGAACTTGGCCATAATGTTTTTGTATTTTGTCCAGAATATAAAGGATACCGAGATTCTACCTCTAATATAATTAGATTTCGCTCCTTTCCTTTTATAAAGGCCCAAGGTTTCAGCCTTCCAATTCCATATTCCTTCCATCTATTCAATAAAACCAAGGATTTAAGATTGGATATAATCCATGCTCAACATCCCTATCTATTAGGTAAAGTGGCAAAGAGATGGGCCCGCAGATTAAAAATACCTTTAGTTTTCACTCACCATACCTTATATGAAGAGTATGCTCACTACATTCCATTTAATCAAAAGGTGATTAAAAAACTGGCAATAAGCTCCTCTACCTCATTTGCCAACAATTGCGATTTAGTAATTGTTCCAACCCCAGGGGTTAAGGATTTGATCCAAGGTTATGGTGTAAAAACAAGAATCGAGATAGTTCCAACTGGAGTGAATTTAGAAGATTTCAGGAAAGATAGAGGTAGAGAAATAAGGAAGGAATATAAAATACCTCCTCAAACAAAGATTCTTCTTTATTTGGGAAGGTTCGCTAAAGAGAAGAATATTGAATTTTTACTCCATGTCTATAAAAAGGTCCAAGATGAATATAAAGAGGTAGTTTTATTTATGGTAGGTTATGGCCCACAACATAGAGAGATCTTGAACCTATCAAAGAGGTTAGATATCCGAAATATCATTTTTACTGGAAGTAGGGAAAGGGAAGATATAATTAAATTCTATCAGGCCGCAGACCTATTTATCTTCTCTTCCCTAACTGAAACTCAAGGTATAATCCTTATTGAATCCTTGGCTGCAGGCACACCTGTTGTAGCAGTAAATGCCTCTGGTACAAAAGACATAATAACCCATGGTGTTACAGGGTATTTAACAGATCTTTCCGTCCCTTCTTTTGTAAAAAGGGTAATTGAACTACTGCGTGATGACCGAAAAAGAGAAGAATTCTCGAAAAACGCAAAAGTTAGCGCTCGCATGTTTTCATCACTCACAACAGGTAAGAGATTGATTGACTTATACCAAGAATTGATCGATGGAAGGTGTGCAGTTTGTTAGTAGAAGTGCGTAATCTAAAAAAGTACTTTTTCACTTCATCATCCCTTTTTCAAAGAAAAAAAAGGTGTGTTCGGGCTGTTGACGGAGTAAGTTTTAAGATTGCAGAGGGAGAGACTATGGGTCTTGTAGGAGAATCAGGTTGTGGAAAAACAACTATAGGGCGATTGCTCTTAAGGCTGATTGAACCAACCGAAGGAGAGGTTCGATTTCAGTGTTTAGATATCTTTAGATTGAGAGGGAGTGAGTTGCGTGCCTTAAGGCGAGAGATGCAGATCATATTTCAGGACCCATATTCATCTCTTGATCCCAGGATGACTATAGGAAATATCATCTGCGAGGGATTAACTATTCACAATATTGTGGCTCGAAAGAAAAGAAAGGAAAGGGCAAAGGAACTTCTTGAGATTGTGGGTATCCCACCGTCGGATTTTAATAGATACCCACATGAATTTTCGGGTGGTCAAAGACAGAGAATTGGAATTGCCCGTGCTTTGGCCTGTAATCCACGTTTTTTAGTTTGTGATGAACCAGTTTCAAGCTTAGATGTCTCTATACAGGCGCAAATAATAAATCTTTTGATGGATTTACAACGGGAATTTTCTTTAACCTATTTGTTTATCGCTCATGATTTAGGGGTGGTAAAACATATAAGTAATCGAGTCTTAGTCATGTATTTAGGTAAAATAGTGGAATTAGCAGATACAGAGACTCTCTATAACTCTCCATATCATCCATATACAAAAGCCCTTTTGCGTTCTGTACCTGTTTTGGATCCTGAGGTTAAAAAGGAGGCCTTCCCTTTATTGGGAGATGTACCTTCACCTATTTCTCCACCACATGGGTGTTATTTTCATCCAAGATGTGTGGATGCAAAATTTAGATGTAGAGAAATAGAACCAGAGCTGAGAGAAATCAAAGAAGATCATTGGGTGGCGTGCCATTATGTATCGACATAGCGACAAGGAAAATGGATATCAAATCCCAACCATTTTAGACCGAAGGCGTAGAAGGCTTTATAAAGAAGAGCCGAAAAACCCTATGGGATGTCTTACCCTCTTTTTACCTCTAATTCTTCTATTAATCTGTCTTATCCTTTTATTACTTCGATAATTTTGCAAGATTTATCTGTTATATATGAATCTTACCTTGTTCCATTATTCCCTTGAGGATTCTGAAAAGAAGGATGGGATACTTCTCCTGACATAAATAATTTTGTGAAGCAAAATTATCTTGACTTCTAACCCTTTACTATATAGAATACACAATCAGAATGAAGAGGGTAGGATGGAAATAATCAAAGGTATTTCTGAAATGCATAAAAAAGCTAAAGAGTTTCGACTAAATGGTATGAAAATTGGGTTTGTTCCTACTATGGGTGCTCTGCACGAAGGTCATTTATCCCTAATGAGAAGGGCAAGACTGGATAATGATATAGTAGTTATCAGTATTTATGTCAATCCTATTCAGTTTGGACCTCTTGAAGACTATAAAACATATCCGAGGGATTTAGAATCTGATGCCAAAAAGGCACAAGATGTAGGTGTGGATATTATTTTTGCTCCTATGGATAAAGAGATGTATCAAGATAAATTCTCTACCTTTGTAGAAGTCGAGAATTTAACCTCGGTTTTGGAGGGGAGATCTCGTCCTTCTCATTTTAAAGGGGTTACAACAGTGGTTTGTAAGCTCTTTAATATTGTAAAGCCCGATGTTACGTATTTTGGACAAAAGGATTATCAGCAGGCGTTAGTTATAAAAAGGATGATCCGAGATCTTAATTTTGATATAGAGCTTCAGGTTTTACCTATTATTAGAGATAAAGATGGTTTAGCATTAAGTTCTCGGAATAATTATCTTTCGGAAAAGGAGCGGAGATCTGCCACCATTTTATTCGAGTGTTTACAAAAGGCAAGGGAATTGTTAGAAAATGGAGAAAGGGATAGTTCTAAGATTCTGCATGAGATGCGATCTATGATTGAAAAAAGGGAATTGGTAAATATTGATTATGTGGAGATTGTAGATTCTGAAAACTTAGAAAGGATTCCTTGGGTTAAAGGGGAACTCCTTGTCGCATTGGCTGTAAGAATAGGTAAAACAAGGCTAATTGATAATATGTTGTGGAGCGAGAACAAATGACAATTGACCAGTGACTAATGGCTAACACTTTCTTCTTGTAAATTATCTTGTGACTTGCAAATTTTACTTGCGTAATTTCCGAATTTATGGTAAATTTCTTTCGAAATGAAGGTTTACCGGACTCAAAAGCTCTCTATCCGTAGACAACATAAAACTCGATCTTTAAGTCATTTTGGAGTAGTTCTAATTATCCTTCTATCTCTTTTTTTAGTGGCGAATAGGATACTTTTACATAGAGATAAAGGAGATAGACTTCTTCGTAAAATAAATAGATATGAAAGGAGATTACAGAAGGATCCAACTAATATAAAAGCTTGCATCAAGTTAGGTAAGATCTATTTTGAAAAAGCAGGGTATGAAAATGAAATAGAATTATTTAATAAGGTAATAGAATTCTATCGCAAGGCCTTGGCATTATCTGGGAATAGACTAAACGGAGAGATCCATTACCATTTAGGAGTGGCATATTTTAAAAAAGGGATTGACTTTTATTCCGAAGCCAAAAAACATTTAGAACTCGCAGCGCGCCGTGGCTTTAACTCGGAGAAACTTCATATCTATTTAGGACATATCTATTACAAAGAGGGAAATAGAGATAAGGCAAGATCTGAATATAAAAAGGCTTTATCCTTAAGTCCAGATGATATCAATGCTAAATTCAACTTAGCCTGGATGGATAGAGATAAAGGTAAATATGATGATGCAGAGGTCTCATTCCGAGAAATACTTAACCAAAAAAACCTAAACCACGATATTCATATTAAGACTCGACTTACTTTAGGAAGAATTTATTACACCAAAAATAGGCTGGAGGAAGCTACGAAGGAATATAAAGAGGTACTTAGGTTAGAACCAAGATCCATTGAAGCCCATTATTGGCTTGGGAATGTCTATAAGAAAGAAGGGAAAAAGGATTTAGCTCGCCTTGAATTTAAGAAGGTATTAGAGATAGACCCTAATTATATAGAGGCCAAGCAGCAACTTGAGAGGTTAAGATGAAGGAGAAGGGGGTGTTTTCTATACAAAAGAGTGGGTATGTGGAACTATATTCGTTCATTTTTCACTACTGATATTGGGATCGATTTGGGTACAGCTAATACCTTGGTACATGTTAAAGGAAAGGGGATTGTTCTCTGTGAGCCATCTGTTGTGGCTATTCGAAAAGAAGGCAAGGAGATCTTGGCTGTGGGAGAGGAGGCAAAAAAGATGCTTGGAAGAACCCCAGCTAACATCGTTGCTATTCGGCCAATGAGAGATGGAGTAATCACTGACTTTGATATCACAGAGAAAATGATTAGATATTTCATTAATAAGGCACAACATAGGAAACCTTTAATTAAACCAAGAATTGTTATTGGAGTCCCTTGTGGAATAACAGAGGTAGAAAAGAAGGCAGTTATAGATTCAGCAGAACAGGCAGGAGCAAAGCCAGGCGATATCTATCTTATTGAAGAGCCTATGGCTGCTGCTATTGGAGCAAATATAATGGTACATGAACCTACAGGAAATATGATCGTGGATATAGGAGGTGGAACCACAGAAGTAGCGGTAATATCTCTTGGT
This sequence comes from bacterium, assembly GCA_030017475.1. GTDB lineage: Bacteria > UBA9089 > JASEIO01 > JASEIO01 > JASEIO01 > JASEIO01. The sequence continues at coordinate 6,623 of JASEIO010000050.1, forward strand.
GGATTAGTGGTCTCTAATTCTATCAAGACTGCAGGAGATGAAATGGATGAGGCAGTAATGCGTTATGTCAAAAAGAGTTATAATTTACTTATTGGTGAACACACTGCTGAAGAGGTTAAAATGAAAATTGGTTCTGCATATCCCTCTGACAAAGAAGAGAGTATGCAAGTAAAAGGAAGAGATGCCTTAACCGGTTTGCCAAGAATACTTACTATTTCTTCAGAGGAAGTTAGAGAAGCCTTATCTGATTCTGTATCCCAGATTGTGGGAACAGTTATTTCTACATTAGAAGAAACGCCCCCCGAGTTGGCTTCAGATATAGTAGATAAAGGAATAGTTATGGTTGGTGGCGGTTCTTTACTCAAAGGGCTTGATAAATTGCTTTCTCAAGAGACAGGATTGCCAGTTAAAGTAGCTGAAGATCCATTAAGAAGTGTAGTCATAGGTACTGGTAAATATCTTCAGGAATTGGAAAGCATCCGGAAGGGTAAAAAGTCAAATATCTTCAGATAAAGTCCGCTGTTACAGTGAACATCCCTTATAAGCTCCAAATAAATATTTCCCGTTTTTGCTTGGATTTAGGATTTTACCGAACGATAGTAGAGGCCTATCTTGGTGGCGTTTATTATTAAGTATAGAGAATTATTTACATTATGTGTTCTTCTCTCCATATCTACCACGTTGATGGTTATAAAACCTCCTTTTAAAACCAACTATTTAGAAAAGTATGTTTTATCCATCATAGAGCCTGTTCAAAGGTTATTTACTGAAGTTCTTGCCTTTTGTGAAAGGTTATTTTCTGGATTTAGAGAATTAAGAAGTATAAAACTTGAAAATATGCGTCTTAAAAGAGAATTGCAAGATTTAAGGATAGAAAGGATGTATTGGGGAGATTTATTGGCTGAAAATAAGAGATTGAAAAAGCTATTAGATTATAAACAAAGGATTGATTATAAAACCATAGCCTGCAGAATTATTGGTTTTTCACCAAGCAACTGGTTTAATACAGTAACTATTGATAAAGGCACACGAGCGGGTATAGAAAAAGATGATCCTGTTATTAGTTATCAAGATGGGCATGAGGGGTTAGTAGGAAAGGTAATTGATGCTGCACAAAATACAGCTACGGTACTATTGCTCCTTTCGGAAGAAAGTTATGTAGGTGCAAAACTGCGGAGGACAGAGTTTAAAGGCGTGGTGGTTGGAAAGGATTTTAGGACTTGCCAGATGAAATATTTAGATTCTTCGGCAGATGTTAAAAAAGGCGATATAGTGATTACCTCAGGGGAAGGTGGGATTTTCCCTGGTAATATTCCTATTGGGAAGGTAACAAATGTGGAAAAGAAAAATTATCAATTGTTTTGTGATATAGAGGTTTCTCCCTTTGTAGAGTTTGGCAAGTTAGAGGAGGTATTGGTGATTAAGAGAAAGTCCTCTAATGATAGATAGATAACTTCAAATAGACATCTCCCGTCTTCGTGTGGCTATAGTAGTTTGTTCAATTTTCCATAACACAACAAAGCCTGGGTGAATATGAAATGGTGGGTCTATGCTGTAGGTATAATCTTCTCTATAATCCTTGAAATAACACCATTTGTTAAATACTTAGAGATTAGGGGCATAAAGCCGGATCTATTCTTAATAATCTTAGTCTTCTTTTCACTAAAAAAAGGTTCTTTGAAAGGGGAAATAATGGGATTTTTTATAGGTATCTTTGAAGATTTGGTGTCTTCTGGAGTATTTGGTATAAATTCCTTTTCTAAGACGATTTGTGGTTTTTTAGTTGGAAAGTCTAAAGAAAAGATCTTACACGAAAATTTTATCTCTCAAATTATAATCATGCTATCTATCTCATTACTGAATGGGTTACTCGTTTATCTAATCAGGTGCCTTTTTACAACACCCTCTGGATTTATTGTTGTACCTCTTGAGACCTGCTATAATACCTTGCTTAGTATCCCAATTTTTATATTGTTTAGAAAACTGTAGATAAAGACATCCTTCCACAAGTAAATCCTGTTAAGGAAATTTCCTAAGGCTCATCTCTCAAAGATTGTGCCTAAGCTGCAATCTTAGAGATGTTAAACTCCTCTGT
>JASEIO010000051.1 GCA_030017475.1 bacterium
GAAAATTATTTAGGTGATTTATTAGGTGTCAAGGTTGATTTGGTTATGAAAAGAGCTTTAAAACCCTAGAAAATATATTCTGAAAGAGGTTATTTACATATGAAAGCAAAACGAAAGATAAGGGACTATATCATCGATATGATAGACAATATGAATAAAGCTATAAAATTTGTGACCAATGTGGAGTATGAAGATTTTATTAACAACGATGAAAAGACTTATGCGATTTGTAAAACCAATGATTGAAAAAATCTTAAAGGAGATAGAAGAATGACCCTAAAAAAATACCTTGTTTTAGACAAATACCTGCTTTCTCTTTTTGGGTTAAGCGATTTTAGAGATTTGCAGGAGAAATTGAAGGATACACCGCTTGGAATTGATAGTGATGGGAGAAGCCATTTTGTAAATATCCTCCGTTCATCTTTTGATGATTTGCAAAAAGATAAGATTTCGGAGGATACACTCTTAAGATACGATGAAAATATCCACTCTTATGTAAGAAGGATTAATTATAAGCGTGAGCAAGTCAAATTAAAGTATTTTCAGTATCTGGCGGTGCTTTTCTCAGAGATTGTTCTGGATAACCTAAAAAATAGAAAGATTGAATTTCTATGTGATCTAAACGGATTTTTGGAAACCTATAAACAGGAACAGGATCTCGGCATTATAGATAAATTCAGTGAAGATGACTTGAAAAAACTTGCCTTCTGGATGGCAACCGGTTCTGGAAAGACCTTGATTATGCATATAAACTATTACCAATTTTTTAACTACAAGTTATTTTCTCCTGACACTATCATCTTGATTACCCCTAATGAAGGACTTTCAAAACAGCACTTTGATGAATTACAAAAAAGCGGCATCCCTTGTAGACTCTATGAGGGTGGATTGCGCAGTCACGGTACATTTAGAGATGAACGCGAGGTTATGGTTATAGAAATGACAAAATTTGTAGAAGAGAAGAAAGGTGGTGGAGTAACTCTCCCAGTTAGTGTATTTGAAGGTAGGAATCTTGTTTTTGTAGATGAAGGGCATAAGGGGAAGAGGTCAGAAGAACAGAAATGGGCAAGGTTAAGAGATAAACTTGCAGAGAGTGGTTTTGTGTTTGAATACAGTGCTACCTTTGGGCAGATTTTAAGTGAGAGAAATAAAGAGACACTTAAAGAGTATGCTAAATCAATTATCTTTGATTATTCATATAAATACTTCTATCTGGATGGGTATGGTAAAGATTTCTCGGTATTGAATGTGAAGCAAGCAAAAATTAGCGAACGCAACTTTCAGGAAACAATATTTATCGCAAGCCTTTTATCTTTTTATGAGCAACTTTTGGTATATGAAGAAAATAAACATCTGGCAAAAGATTATAACCTTGAAAAGCCTCTATGGATCTTTGTTGGGACAACGGTTACGGGAAAAGAGGAAGAATCGGACGTTATTCAGATTGTGGAATTCATTAGAAGAGTAATGGAGGATCTGACATGGATACATAAAAAGGCAGATGATATTTTAAATGGCAATACCGGACTAAAAGACGAAAATAATGAAGATGTCTTTAAGAATAAATTTGAGTACCTAAAGAGAAGGGATATTGAATTTGATGATTTATACAAGAAGGTTTTCATGGGGAAAGGAGGCTTTAATATATATGATCTAAGGAATGCAGAAGGAGAACTCGGGCTAAAGATTGGAGAGAATGACTATTTCGGTGTTATAAATATCGGAGATGTATCAGGGTTTAAAAAACAATTAGAGAAAAGGGGGATTTCTGTAAGACAGGATGTTGTATCTAGTTCCCTTTTTGATACTATTAAAAGGGAAGGTTCACCCGTGAATATCCTGATTGGTTCAAAAAAGTTCATTGAAGGTTGGGACACCTGGCGGGTCTCTTCTATGGGGCTTTTAAATATTGGTAGAGGACAAGGGCCACAGATTATTCAATTATTCGGAAGAGGAGTAAGACTGAAGGGTAAAGGAATGTCCCTCAAGAGAAGTGATGAGAAAAGTGCAGTCCAATTTTTAGAGATGCTCAATATCTATGGTATCAAGGCTGATTATCTAAGTAAGTTTTTAGAAGCGATTAGTAAAGAAGAGGTAGAGTTTGAGACAATTGAAATACCTGTCACACCACAGCATGAGGAAAGATGGAAAAGCCTTTATACACTTACTAAGGATGAGAAAAAGAGGTTTGAGGAAGAGGAAATTCTAAGATTAGAACTTGATGGTAGAATTCATTTCACAATGAACCTTTTACCAAAGGTAACAATGTATCTAACTAAAGAAAGAAAAGAAGAGGGCATCAAGATGGAACAGATTAGAGCAGAAGTTCAGCCGATGAGGTTACCAAAAGATATCATAGATTTACTTGATTGGGATAGGATATGGGAAGAGATTTGCGATTTTAGAATTGTAAAGGGATATTGGAACCTGATTTTTGATATAAAGGAATTAAGAAATCTTGTTTTATCGGATAGATATAAAATTCTGGCGTTACCTGAGATTATGAAGATAAAAAGTTACGATGATGTAAGCCGTGTAGAAGATGTCACAATACTGATTGTTAAAAAATATATAGATCTTTTTTATAGGAGATATGCAAAGCGTTTTGAGACAGAAAACTTACGCTATGATACCGTTAGGAGGCAATTGACACTTTTTGCTTTTGAAAAACCAGGAGATAGGTATAGTTACACCCTGCAGATTGACAAGAGAGAAAAAAGGCTTATTGAAGAAATAAAAAAATTGGCAAAAGACTTAAATAAACTTATCAAGGAAGATACCAGAGTATTGCCACGGATCTATTTTGACAAACATCTATATATACCTGTTCTACTTCAAAGTAAGGAGATAAATAGGATATCCCCTGCAGGTCTTGTAGAAAGTGAGAAGGAATTTGTTTCAGGTTTAAGGGATTATTTGAAAAGGAAGAAGGATAAATTTTCAGGTATTGAGATATATCTTTTAAGAAATTACGCAAGGTCTGGTGTAGGGTTCTTCAATCTGAGCGGTTTCTATCCTGATTTTATTATGTGGATTAAAGATAACAAAAACCAGAGAATGGTCTTCATCGACCCAAAGGGGTTAGAACATGAAAAAGAGTTAGATCAAGAGAAAATAAGACTTAAAGATGACATTAAGCAATTAGAACAAAAACTCGGTAAAGGAAACGTAGTTTTAGAATCTTTTATCCTTTCAAAAACCCCATACGAGAAGTTGATAGAAGGAAGAACAACTCCTCCCTCAAAGGATGAGTATATAAACCATCATGTACTATTTTTAAATGATAAGGGCTGGGCTAAAATATTATTTGAAAATATTTATCTCCATTGACCAGCGTTTTTGATAGAGGGGTTTTCCCAAAGAGGAGTGCCTTACCCCTGTATCAAGTAGGCGTAATTTATCCATAGGTTTCAATAAATCTTTTGATTGAACGATCATAGGTTTTTTCTACATCACTTGGGAAAAAGCAGGCAGGGAGTTGTTTCATCCTCAAGTGGTATTGAATACACTCGCAGCATATACCCTTTCTACTGCAAGGTTCATAGGTACAATTACACCTTGACTTATTCTCTTGGAGCTTACATTCTGGCATAATAGATACCTCCTTCCTCAGATAATTTCTGACTTTCCTCAGAAATTATTATTGTTAGAAATGTAGTCTTCAAGTCATAATTCCTATTCCAACAATGATAAGCAATCCTCCGGTTACAATCGAGATCAACTTGAGATACCTCTTTATCTCAGAAAATAATCCTAAAAGCCATCCGATCCCTACACCTGTCAAAAGAAATGGGGTTGCCAATCCTGCGGAGTAAAAACTCAAAAGAAAGATTCCCTGCTTTAGAGTATCTTTAGTAGCCGCCAATGTAAGAATACAAGCTAAAATAGGACCAATACAAGGTGTCCAGCCAATAGCAAAGGCTACTCCTACGAAGAATGAGCCAAAGAGAATAGCTGGTTTATTCTTAAGGTGTACCCTTTTCTCATACTGTAAAAGGCGTATGTTGAAAACTCCCGAAACATGCAATCCAAACAGTATAACTATTATTCCACCGATTAATTTTAATAATCTTCGATTGGCAAAGATAAGATCTCCAAAATAGGTTGCTCCTGCCCCTAAGAGTATAAAGATAAAAGAAAAACCCAATATGAATAAAATTGTCTCAAAAAGAATCTTTCTTAAATTCTTAATCCCTTTACCTAAATCCGAAGACTCTTGAAGTTCCATAGCAGACAAACCAGTAATAAACGAGATATAGGCTGGAATTAATGGTAAGACACAGGGGGAGAAGAAGGATAAAATTCCAGCCAAAAAGGCGACCCATAAAGAGATGTGATCCATCAAATGACCTTTCCTCTTCTTTTTAAGGTATCCTCTTGACTAATAGGACTGACCTCTTTACCTTCTGCATCATAGACTGAAACTATTTTCATTCCCTTAAAATATTCCTTTATTCTAAAAATCTCTTCCCTTGATAATGGCTTCACTCCACATGGCCTCAAAGGTGTATCTATCTGTACCTCATTTGGTTCTATTTCCCGAGATAAATCTGCCAATTTACTAATACACTCTCTATTCTGGGCTATAAACATAATCTGAAGAGCTAACTTCCCGCCATATTCCTTCCTAAACTGCTTTAGACCATTGAATATCTCCCTGAACTTGATCCCTAAGATTGGTCTATTTATTAATTCAAGTGACCTTTGTGAATAGGTATCCAGTTTGGCCACAACGAAATCTGCCGCAGATAACTCCTCTCTTACATCTTCTTTATCCATTAAGGAGGAATTGGTCAAAACCGCCACGGGTTCTTTCCGTACCATCTTTATGGCCTTTATGACCTCGCCAAGATTCTCTGCCAGTATGGGTTCACCCATACCTGAAAGGGTAATATGGTCTATTTGGATCTTTGGCAACATCTCTAACTCTTCGATAATCTTTGAAGTAGGAATGTATAACCTTCTTTTACGTGTATAAGTTAATGTTTTACCAAGCTGGCAGTAGATACAATCAAAGGTACATATCTTTTGTGCTTGAGAAAGCAGATCTATCCCTAAAGAACTACCCAATCGAAAGGATGAAACAGGACCATAGATATATTTCCACATCTTTATTATCCCAGAGTAATGTCGGAGTGTTTTTTGGGACGTATCATTTACGTCAAACTCGGACTTCCGCGGTATTCATCTTGAGGATTGGTGGGGTAGATTTTCCCTGGACGATCTTTTTAAGAAATCACCTTATTCTCTTTATCCAATAATACAAGTTTTGGCTTTATCTTTGGCTGCCCTTCATCACTAACCAGAACATAAGAAAGAATACAAACCTTGTCTCCAATCTGTGCCTGTCTTGCTGCTGGGCCATAAAGACTGATAATTCTTGAATTCTCCTTCTCCTCTATAACATAGGTTTCAAATCTTTGGCCATTATTGAAATTAAGAACCTGAACCTTCTCACCTGGGACAATATCGCTTTTATCCAAAATTGCCTTATCAATACCAATACTACCCTGATAATCTAATTCTATCTTGTTAATCGTTGCCTTTTGAATCTTGGATTTTAGAACCTCTCTTAATATCATCTCTACACCCCATTCCTGTCTTCTGTCCTCTATCTTGTTGTCAGCCCTTTGCATACCTTTACACATATCCCACAGATATACTGAGTTCCAAACCCTTCAGCTTTTGCAAAGGATCTTAGCTTCGCTAAACAGGTTTCTTTATCAAACTGTTCAAATGAAGCCTTGATTGCTCCGCAAGGACAGGCTTTAACACACTCCACGCAATCACTACATCCTGTCTCAACTTGCTCATCCACCTTTAATGGAAGATTGGTTAATACTGAAGCAAATCTTATTCTTGAACCAAGGTGCGGGTTGACAATCAAACTGCTTCGTCCAATCCATCCTAATCCAGCGTAATAGGCAATGAGTTTATGTGAAAATTCGGCTTCTATCTCCTTCCAGTCAGTAATCATCGAGGCGGGAATCGGTAAAGCAGAAAAGCCCTTAGATTGGATGAAAGAGGTTACCTTAAGGGTTGTTTGATCAAGTAGTAGATTCACCTGGCGGTAGTGATGAAGGTATCTTCTATTTGGTTTATCTACTATCCCATCGATTATTCTATCTGACAACCTATAGCCTAAGGAGATACCATAATTGAGGTCTTCAATTAAGGATGATGTGAATTTAGTGTCTTCCCTTATCTTTGAAATATCTGCCACACCAAATAACGCGATACCTTCTTTTTTTACTATATCTTTTATCACTTGGTAATTTTGCTCTTCCATCATAAATTATCGTTTAAATTCTGCAAACTCTTTAAATTATCAGTAGATCGCAAAACTATCACAAATAGCTTTACATAGATGAGTTCATATGGTAATATACCCTTTCTATTCAGAAGAAGTGGGATACAGAAGGAAATTCTACGCACTCTTGACCTTGTATGAAAGGGAAAGATCCCAATACTGACCTTAAATAGGACTTAGTAGACTGCCTTAGGTTTTGATCAGGGTAAATCGTAAACTATTTTAGTCTATTTAGGGTTCATTTTGATTCCACATTATGAGATTAACCAAACTTTTGCGATCTACTGAATATGTAAAGAATTTAGGGAAGACCAGCTTTGATATTGGATTATGTCCCCTTGAGGATAATCTATTTAACCGTTGTAAAAGCAATATAAAATTTTTTTGTAATACGGAATATACAGTATTCCTGGTATATGGTCAAATATCGCACCTTATGAAGAGACTGTGATAGATGGAGAAAACAGGATATTGGTGAAAGAACATAGCAGTGAAGTCTGGTATAAGGCTATCAAGCTTTTAATAATAAATGAGGAGTTTCGTAAGAAATTATCATTAAACGTAAGAAAAACAGTTTTGGATAAATTCCTATTGCCCGACTATGTTTATAAATGGCATGAATTATATAAATCTTTAATAGAAGGCAATAAAAATAAGAAGTTACACGAGAACAAAAGTAATGACCAAAGCTTTCTTAGTAAACTTCTTATGATAAGAAAGAGAGACTATGAAATGCCGATTCATAAGTATATGGATAAGGTAATAAAAAGATATGAGAATGTCTTGTGTGAGTATGAAGGGCTTTTATCACCGCAACCTGGAAGGAATATTGCTTATTCATTATACATTAGGCTCATTTAATAAAAGACAAGAACTCTACAGGAAAGCAGAGGAACATTTCAAGACAATAATAAACCTGAGCAGTAAAATGTTACTTATTGAACCAAATAAATATACGGAAGTCACCTATTTCACTTGGGATGTATTTACAAAGAACTTGAAAAAGGAAAAGAGGCAAAGCACTACTTCAAGGAGTGCTTAAAGACTATCCCGAAGCATAAAAAAGCAAAGGAATATCTGGAGTTAGCCGCTGATGACTAAAAACAAAATCTCAATTTTTATTATAGCCCACTCTCAGGAAGGAGCATGTGAAATAATTCGTTTGATAAGCCCAATGAAGTATATGGAGAGAGAAGGTCTTATTAAAACTACATATTTATTTTGGGGCAATGGATACAAAAATGAAGATTTGAGTTATCTTGAGGACGAATTAAGATCATCTGACATTGTGGTTTTTCAACGATCTCTTTCCCCTGAAGCAAATCTTTTATTTTACGAATTTTTAAAAAAAAGCAACAAGATTTTTGTTTATGAGACAGATGATAATCTTATGGAGACACCTTCTTTTCATCCTGGATTTGTGCATCATGTTGTCAATAAAGGAATTTTAAAGAAGATAATTCCGACGGTTGATATAGTTACTACTACTACTTCAAAGCTTGCAGATTATCTAAAAGGACTTAATAATTCTGTATGTGTGCTTCCAAACCTAATAGATCCGGAGTTGTTTTTACAAAATAGAGGTATTAATAAAGAAGAAGATGGAAAGATAGTAATTGGATATGTAGGTAGTCCAAC
>JASEIO010000052.1 GCA_030017475.1 bacterium
CCATCATTTTTAACCACAAATTTTTGGTTATTACTCATAGTAATTACTGAGCCAGGCCTCACTACACCAATATCCCATATGTCATTTCCTACCACCTGTATAGAAAGGGTCTGTAAAGCCGCCTTCACTGTTACAGTACCCTGTTCCGCAGCTTGAGCTGGGATTGAATTGATAAGTAAGATTAATAGAACCAATAAGTTTCTCATTTTTTAATCCCCCTTTCTTTCTAAATTTTGGTTATCTAAGATACTATTATAATTCTATCCTGTGTCAACTAAAAAATTACACTTGCAAAAAACCAGCGTGGATAAGGATTGGCAATTAGTATGGTGATCTTATATCGGATTTATAAAGACAAATTATCTTGACTTGTTCAGTACCTTTATAGTATACTAATACTAATATTATCAGAAATCGGATGGCAGAAGACAGAAAACAGATGATAGAAAGCAGGATAAAAGATTATCCTTTAAAATCTGACATCTGATTTCTGATGTATGGCCTTTGTATGCAAATGGAGATGTTTCAAAAAAGGACATTTGATATTTCGCTCATGCTATCTATTACTATTCATTCTGTAGTTGCATTAATCTTATCTTTTATAGCGATATCGAGAGAGCTGCCCACTCCTCCAGAGATTATTGAGGTGGAAGTAATAGGGATAAAAGAACAGGCGAAAATTCCAAAGTTTCCATTTGAGAAGGAAAAAACGGGGATGATTACTAAGTCTGGAAGAATAGGACAAAAAGTAGAAGTACTTTCTGCACATCCTATAGTTTCGTATAGGAAAGGGAAAGAGATTAGATCTATTTTAGGAAAAAGGGGGATAGAAAGGGATTTGGAGCTTTATTCTGAAACCAAAGATTTGGTGGAGATTGGTAGTGGAATGGGAGATGATATAATATTTAAGGAAGAATCTATAAGTGAAGGGAGTGGTAAAAAAATCTATGAAGAAGAGGAAGGATTAGTGAGAAGATCTTTAGGCAGTCATCTATTTGGTGAATCTTTGGTCCCAGGGGCAGAAAAGGAAGGGTGGGAATTGGAAAGAAGTACGCCTTTTCGTATGGAGATTACAGGCCCTACTTCAACCCGAAAGATCTTGTATATGAAAAAGTTTTCCTTGCCAAATTGGGTGGAAGAAAAAGGGATTTCTTTACAGGGAAGGTTAAGGTTCTTGGTAACACCTAACGGTGAGGTTTTTAATGTAGAGGTTTTGAATTCCTTTGGTTATCCGGAAATTGATAGGCTGGCAAGTAGAATGTTGCGAAATTGGCGATTTGAAAAACTACAAGATGAAGAAAATGTACAATGGGGAATAGTGGACGTTAAGATACAACTTAAATAGTCAGAAATGGTTTGGGAATGAGTAGAAGGGGTAAATTTTTGTTATTGTTATTGATTATTGTTATTTTGGGGAGTGGTATATATCTCTGCTGGAAGATAGGATTGGAGAAGATAAAAGAAAGGACAATAGTCAGTTTAAAAGAAGAGGTAGGAGCTACGGTAATGATAGAGAAGGTTTATGGTAGATTTTTCAGGGATGTTGTCTTTGAAGGAGTAAGAGTCAGCCGAGAGGATGACAGATTTTTTGATATTCAAAGACTGGAGTTAAAATTTAGTTTATGGGATTTAATCAGAAAAGATCCATTTATAAAGAAGATAATTTTGATTAATCCAAGTTTTACATTAAATAGGGATAAGTTAGTGAAGTGGAAATGGATTGATTACCTAAAAAAGGACATTCACTTTTCTAAGCCAATAAAAATCATGGTTAAAAATGGGGAGGTAAACATTTCGGATTACCCCCGAGGCAAAGATACCTCTTTTAGGAATATCCATGGCTATATAGATTTAAATAGATTAAATCTTTCTTTCAATTGGAAGGATATTCAAATCAATGTCAAAGGACGTATCAATTTTAATAACAAAAGGATGAATCTTGAGCTAATAACTAATGAGTTTAATGCAAAGGATTTAAAAGAGCTGTTTTTTGTCAATAAGCAGCCAAAGAGTAAGGTATGGGTAAATTTAGAAGATCTGAGTTTAACAACTAAGTTCCGTGGAATTATGAACTATTCTGATTTTGCGGTTCAAGGGATAATAGAATTTCCTTTATTGGCAATACGAAAGAAGGTAGAAAAGGTCCTGCCATCTTTATGGGCTAATATTAGATATAGTAATCGTATCTTAGAAATTAACCATTTAAGGTTTGGTGAAGGTTGCACTTTACAGGGAAAAGTTGATTGGACAAAGAGACCTGCTTTAGACCTTCGAATGACTTGTAGCGAAGCCTCCACAAAACCCCTTTTTATATTAGCTGGTATAGAGGATTTAGGATACCACCTTGCGGGTAGCTTATGGATGAAAGGCCCTATAGATAGCCTTCAATATCGAGGTGATTTATCTCTACAAAACCAAAGGCAAACAGGTAAAAAAATCCACATTGTATTTTCTGGACAAGGGGAAGATATTGAATTAAGAGGGGTGCGAGAAAAGGAGATCTTTACCTCACGAGGAAAGGTCTTTTATAAATCCAAGAGATTCTCTAATATCCGGGACAGAGAATCTGAAATCCCTTTTCAGTTTTCAGGTTTTTTGAGAGATTTTTGCTTGGCAGGTTTTAATATAAGTTCAAACCTTTTTCTTCAAGGAAGATTAGTGAAAGACTCATCCTTCATAAATCTTACCTTACGTGATTTTTCGCTTGATAAAAGGAAGAAAATAGGTAGGATAATTACAGATATATCCTTCAAAAAGAAACACCTAACCTTATCAAGTGTCTTCTCCAATGGATATTCAATTCTTGGTGATGCTACATTTGTTACTACAAAAAAGGTAGATATACATAGGTTATTGATTCGTTATAAAGAAAAAGGGGAAATAAACACTAAAGGAGAATTGAACTTGGCCAATTATCAGGTAAGATTGAAAGGGGATATCAACGAGTTAAAGGTAGGAAATGTTCCCTTTACAGGAAAGGTTCTTTCGGAATTTGAATTAAGGGATAACCCCTTTTTTCTTAAACAGCTAAAGATTAAATCCTTAGAAGGAACAGATCTCTTTCTTACAGGTAGTATTTGGAAAACACTTGATTTAAGATTTAAGGTTAGGAATGGTAGATTTTCCGATTTGGTGAAAGAATGGGGAGGTAATTTTGAGTTTTCTGGGAAAATAGAAGGAGATTTAGATAATCCTAAGGTTTCTGGAACGATTTTCTCAAATTCTTTAAATATAAAGGATAAAAGAATCGATAGATTATCTGGAAATATTTCTTATAGTGGAAAGGTTGTAAAACTTTTATCTATCAGATTGGGGTCAGGAATTTTATTAAAGGGAGAGATTGATTGCTTAACATCCAAGTTACTTGGAAAGCTATACCTCAATAGGGTCAGAAACCTATTTTCTTGCCTTCCAGGGACCTATGAAACAAGTGGGATAATCGATTTAACTGGATCTCTTTCCTCTCCACGCATCTCTGGTGATCTATCTTTCTCTCGCATCAACATACCAGGAGTAAGTGCTGAAAAAGGGTACCTTAAGTTTTCTTTTGAAGATGACAAATTCGAAACCTCTAAGTTCTATATTATTCAAAAGGAAGGTTATTTCATAATTAATAGATGCGAAGTAGATTTTAAACATAAAACAACTAAAATGGATGGGAATTTTAAAGATTTTCAAATAACAAAGATTTCGCTCTCTTGTAATTTTCGCCTTTCAAACAATCAATTTATAGTTAAAGATATAGTATTTTTGAAGAAGTATAGATTTAAAGAATTAAGGACTTATCTAAATTATAGTGGAAAAGAGCTAAAATTTACATTAGATGGAAAAAGTGGACTAATCGGAACGATACGGTTTCAAGATAACGTAGTTATAGACGGACTTGAGTTATGGAAAGAAGGGGTAAAAGTGGGTGAAGTTTCAGGTAATGTTAATATAAAGGATAAGAACTGCGACTTGGACGTGAAGCTTTTGGATTTAAAACTATCCTATTCTTCATCTGAAGAGGAGATTTTATGTTTTTTAGATTCCTACCTTCACATATTTGGCCCCCTTAATTCACCAAATCTTGATGGAGAAATTTTTGTAAATGGAAACTTGCGCCTTCCATTTTTAGCTGATGAAATTAGAGATTTTAGTACCCATATCTTGGTAAAGGATGGTTTTTTTAAGATTTCCAGTTTCCGTGCGGATATTGGAAAGGGTAATCTACGGATAGACAGCCCTTCGGACTTCACCTTAGAAAGGCTTAATCTAACAATATCTACTGATTATATAAAGGTTAATCTTAAAGATTTCTTAGAAGGATTAGTGAAATTCAAGATTTCGGTTTCTGGTACATATGAAAGACCCTGTTTTACAGGAGAGATCTTGTTTCGGAACACAAGTTTTACCTATCCATATCCAGAAAAGGGAAGGTATAAATTCTTGCATGATTGTGAGTTTGATGTTAAACTTATTGCCTGGAAAAACATTAAATATTATAATGATTATGTTAAGGCATACATTAAAGAAAAAGATTCCATTATACTTAGGGGAAAAGGAGGAGATGTTACGGTTTTAGGTAAGGTGAGCTCAAAAAGAGGTAGGTTTGAATATCTTGGGACAGAATTTAAGATAATAAAGGCAAGTTTAAGATTTCAAGCAAATGAAAGACCCTATATTGATGCTCAAGGGAAAGCAAAGATTGGAGATACAGAGATACTATTGACCTATAGCGGGAGTCTATCTTCAAAGCCGGTTCTTTCCTGTTTAAACAACCCAGAAAAGACTGAGGAGGAATTGGTTAGATTATTGCGTTATGGTCGGGATTATGGAAGTTTAAATGAAGCCACATTGGACGAGCTTTTAAGAGTAGGGATAGCAAGATTAGTAGGACGAGGATTAGACTCCAGGCTTTTAAATCCTATTGAAAGAAGATTGGGTAGGTTTTTAAAATTGGATGTGGATCTTAAATTCCCTATTGTAGAAGGTGTTATAAAAGAATCAGTTGGGGAAGAGAAGAAAACGGAAGAGTTGACAGAACTCGATTTAGGTAAATATATTACAGATGATTTGTATCTTATCTACAAAGGAACCTTAAAAGAGAGGATAGGATTGAGGCATGAATTGGGATTCCAGTATTATCTACCTAATGGAGAGACGATTAAATATAGATACAAACCAGATGAAAAGCATAAGGGGCATGAGATTACTATTGAAAAGGAAATCCAGTTTTAGAACCACGGATTATACGGATTAGGAAGAGTTATGTCAAAGAGGATCACTATTCTTTTACTGTCTAGTGTCTACGGTCTACTGTCTACTAATTTAGCCTTTGCTGAAAAGATAACCGATATAGTGGTTGAAGGGGTGGAAAAGGATGTAATCTTAAAGGTAATTACCATAAAGGTAGGAGATGAATTTTCTAAGGATAGGTTAAGGGAGGATATTTCATCAATCTATAAATTGGGTAGATTTAGGGATATAAAGGTTAAAATCGAAGAAGGGGTATTAACCTTTATAGTAGAGGAAAATCCCCGGATTTCAAAGATAACCTTTACTGGTAATGAAAATTTTGACGAAGATGAGTTAAAAAAGGTGGCTAAATTGAAGGATGAGGATTTCTTCTTGGAAAATTTGTTAAAAGAGGCTTGCTTTAGATTGATTGATTATTATAAAAAGAAAGGTTTTTATGAGGTTAAGGTAGAGGAGAATGTAGAATCGGGAGAGGATAATGAACAGATTATTATTAGCTTTTTTATTACAGAAGGAAGGAAGGCGAAGATAAGTAAAATTGTATTCAATGGTAATAAGCTTTTTTCTTCCTGGAGATTAAGATGGGAGATGAAAACGAAACGAGGGGGGCCATATTTTGAGGAAAGATTGAATGAGGATTTAGAGAGGATTGCTTCGCTCTATAGGAAAAAGGGATATCCTTTGGTGGAAGTGAATAAGAAGGTTACTTACAGCGAAGAGGATAAAGGTCTTGTTATTGATATTGATATAAAAGAAGATCAAGAATTCTTGATAGGGAATGTTCGGTTTTTTGGAAATAGGATATTTTCGGATGAAGAACTTTATAGGCCTTTTAAAGATACGACTTCTGAGATATATACCTTGGCGACTTTACAAGAAAGAAAAGGGGATATCTATAACCTTTACTCCTCATCTGGATATATGGGTGTAGAGGTTGATATATTTCCGTTTGTTGATTCAGAAAATGGGAAAATAGATCTTGTTATAAATATAGATGAAGGAGAGAGGACATATATAGAAGATATTATGGTTTCGGGAAACGTAAAGACAAAGGATAGGGTAATATTACGTGAGATTCTATTTAAAAAAGGAGAATTATTTAATGGAGAGAAACTGGAGAAATCCCGTATAAAGCTCATGCAATTGGGTTTTTTTGAGTTTGTGGATATGAATATTTTACCAGGAAGTTCAGAAGATAGAATAATAATAAACATAATGGTTCAAGAAAGATCAACAGGAACAGCTAATTTAGGAGCTGGGTGGAACTCTGAGAAAGGCTGGATTGGAACTTTAGAGATTGCAGAAAGAAACCTATTTGGCAGAGGATATTTGATAAATTCTAAAGTTGAACGCAGTAAAGAATCAACTGATTATACCATAGGTTTTACTAACCCCTGGTTTTTTGGAACAAGGACATCTATTGGATTTGATATATATGATAAGACCTGGAGGAGAAAAGAAGAGGGGTATTATGAAAGAAGAACAGGAGGAGGTTTAAAGATAGGAAGATCGATTGAAACCTTTAATAAGGTCCATCTTAAATATAAATTTGAAGAGGTAAGAGAGAAGGATATCGATAAAGGTCACCCAAGATTTAGTGATGAGGCAAAAACCACTTCTTCTATTACCCTTCAATTGATAAGGGATACAAGGGATAATATATTCGATACTACATCAGGTTATATAATCTCTTTACAGGATGAACTGGCTGGTGGATTTTTAGGAGGAGATATTGATTTTAACAAACAGATTATAGAGGCGAGTTATTTCATTAAGACATTCTGGGAGTTCACGTTAGGTCTGCATGGAAAATTAGGCAAAATAGAAAATCCAATCAGTAGCAAGGAGATTCCTGATTATGAAAGGTTTTATTTAGGTGGAGCATATACCATAAGGGGGTATAAATTGAGAAGTATTCATTTAATGGATGAGAGTGGAAAGGCGAGAGGTGGAAGATCGATGGTTTTATTTAACATAGAATATAGATTTCCCTTAGCAAAACCTGTAACCGCTGCCTTATTCTTTGATGCGGGAAATTCTTTTTTGGATTATATCGATATGAGTAACTTAAGATGGGGCTATGGATTTGGGATAAGGCTTGATACACCAATGGGACCAATAAGGTTAGATTATACATTGGAGAATGATAAAAAACAAGAACCTGGGGACCAGGAGAGATTCCAGTTCTCTATTGGTTCTTCATTTTAAAATACAGATTACACCGATTAAGATCGCTAAAGCATCTGTGTAGTAATTAGGTATAAATGAATATTATACCAAAGGAGGGAAGCATGAAAAGGTTTTTGGTTGTTTTCTTAGGGGTTTTATCTTTGGGTGTAGCGGTTAATGCCTGGGGGCTTAAGATTGGATATGTGGACATCCATCAGGTTTTTGACCAATGTCCATATACAGAAGAGGCTACAGAAACCCTTAATAGGGAAATGGAGGAAAGAAATGTTAAAATACGTACCTACCAAAAAGAGATTGAGAAACTAAAAGAGGAATTAAAAGAGATGCCAGAACTTATTGAAGGGAAAATTAAAAGGCAAAAGGATATTATTTCTAAAAAAGAGGATGAATTAAAGAAGTTTGCTGAGGAATCAGGAAAGCGCCTTATCCAAAGGGAGCAAGAGTTAACATTAGAGATAACCG
>JASEIO010000053.1 GCA_030017475.1 bacterium
TTCCTGTTTGGGATACCCAATTTGTGGCTGCGGTTGCATCCGGATCGGTTATCCGCAATCGTGTATCCAATGCACCATTTATCACAATTCGAGATCCATCATCAAGATTATTTGAAAATCTATTGTTTACAGAGGTTGTACCCTTTACATAGGTATTGAATGGTAAGGTTGTATCCAAATTGTTCAAGCCAACCTCTTCGGTACTTCCTTTCTTATCCCCACGGATACCTATGTCTTTCTCTGCAATTACACCTTTTATCTTCCCTTTGAAGAATACTGCATCTCCTGAATACATACCTCGTCCTTCTACATTTCCATCTACATCTCCAATGAAATGTCCTTCAATTTTACCTTTTGCCTCTTTTGCATATATCTTACCTATTGTTACCCCTGTAACCTCACCATTATTCCTTACTGTTCCTTCTACCTTACCAACCAATTTCCCATCCATCTTACCATAGGCATCGACCTCATCCAAGAATTGACCCTTGATATCAACACCAGTCCGCTCTGGTTTCTCAGTCTCTGATACACGTAGATCAACCCCTGGGACCTTTGATCTAATTGTTACCCTATCCTTCTTCGCATCATATGATATAATGGCATTTGCCTTTTCGGAATTATTGATCTCTGTAAATAGTGCCTCTAAGCTTGCATATTCTGATAAGGGGCGCGATGTATAATCATTTATGGTAATAGTTGATGTTGGCTCTGGATTGTCTACCAAGAATGCCTTAACTGGTGTTTGGGATAGATCAAGGGTTCCACTTCCTGTAATTATTTCTTCTTTTGACATAACCTGGGGTGTAATTGCCTCTCCAGTCTTTGCATCAACTGGGGTGAATCTGTAGTATCTCTTATCTTGATTCTGTGGATCTAACAGGTGCATGAATTCAATCCTTATCTCTTTCGGTTCAATCTTACCGGTTATAATATTTGCCTCTTCAAAGAAAGAGACGGTCTTTGGATTATCCGATAATTCTAATGGTACACCTGGTAGGTCATTCTTTATTGTCCATTTATCCCTTATTGGATCATAAGACATAGTGACATTCGCCTCTGTTGAATCATTTACTGCGGAGATGAAATCATCCACTGTCTCATAATCGTCTAAGTTAAAAACAGCCCCATTTATTGTAACCGTACCATCAGGAACCCTATCCCATCCAGCATCCTTAAAGGATTTAGAGGTATCAAGTTCATTCCTTACTGTATCTGGCTTTACTGCCAATCTACCATCTCTATATCTCCAATTTTTGTGTTCATCCTGATAGACATAAACACCATCCGAATCATAACCAAAGTTTGTAGTGACAACCTCTTCGGTTGATACCGCAGGTGCAGTCAATTTAATCTTTATAGGGTCAATAGCTATATCTTGGTCCTTATTTAGATTGCTTGATAGTGTAATATTTCTTGTTGCCTTTCCTAACATCTTATCCTTTTCAATAACTTTGATATTCTGTAGATTTTTGGTGGTATTGATTATTGTGTTATTATCCTCTCCGATTACTAATCTTCCATATGAATCCCTTTCTGCTAGGAAACCTTGAACATGGAAGCCATCCGAGGGATTGACCAGATTTCCATCTGCATCAAAATCGAATGCACCAGCCCTTGTATAGTGCTTTAAGTGACATTCTACATCCTTCATAATGAAGAAGCCTTCTCCAATAATCGCTAAATCTGTATCCTTTCCTGTATCTTCAATAGATCCTTGGGTATAGAGAGACTGAATCTTGGCATTCTGTACCCCTGTTCCAATCTCCTTTCCATTTTCTCCACCACGTCCATCTCTTGGGGTATAGGCATGTTTAACCCTGTGGCTTAACATCTCCTCAAAGATTACCCTCTCTTTTTTGTATCCAATAGTTTGGGTATTGGCTACATTATGCGAGATAACATCCACCCATTTCTGGTATGTCTTTATACCCGTTATACCTGTATAAAATGCCTGAAACATCTCCCAATATCCTTTCCTTCTATAAACAAAAATACCTTGACATTTTTTAAATTATGGATAAAATAAGAAAGGGAGGGGTAGAGACAAAAAGGTACTACAAAAAACCCGGCCAGGTTTTGTAGCCTATTTTGTCTTACCTTCCCAATCGGAAACTATAGTTTCCGATACCTTCATTTTTTGATTTTTACACGAAGATAAAGGGTTGTGTTTAGGTTGGTCCTTTGGGGGTGTTTTCGTAAGTATTCTAATTTTGGGTGGGTAAATATCTTCCCCTTTAGAATACTGAGGTAATGACATCTCTAAAGGGCCATTTAATTACGAATCATGGAGTGGGGAGATTTTACCCATATAAGGGTCAATCTCCCCAAAAGAGGTAAGGAAGGGTGAGCAGGCGCCTTACCCTTACCTCCGCTCTATGCGGCTATTGCTACTATACTAACTACATTCTCATTCTCATGAGATCCATCAGCATCCTGTCTGCCTGGGTTATTACTCGAGAGCTTGTCATGTATGCACGTTCTGACAAGACCATGTTCACGAATTCATCTGTAATGTTTACATTGGACATCTCTAAGTTTCCAACTGCTATAGAACCTTTTCCATTCTCTCCGGCCGTTCCAATATCTGGTTTACCAGAATTTGCGGTCTCTAAGAAGTAGGTTCCTGCTTCACGCTTTAGTCCAGTAGGATTGATGAATGTAGCTAAGGCAATCTTACCTAATTCTACCCTTTGTCCATTAGAGAATTCTCCGATTATTGTTCCTTGACGATTTATCTTTACATTCTCATGTATATTCTGTAGGTATCCAATACCGTATCCATCCTGCTCTGCTGTAATCTTTGCATCATGCTGGGCATTTTGTGTTAATCCCTCTAAGTGTAAGTCAATTCTCATAGCCTCTGCTCCATATTCTGCTGGTGGTGAACCACCTTGATCGCCTGGATAGGGTAGTTCTGGTGGATCGATGTAGATACCTTGATGACCAATAGAACGAGATTCACCAGTTACCGTACCAGTTATGGTTCCACCATCTGCATCAAATGTCATTGGATCCGATGGAGACTGTCCTATATATGATATATCCTTGTTATAGGTTCCATCAGAGTTGAATCTTGCTATCCCATATCCTGCAAGTTTATCCTTTTCTACTGGATTGCGTAAGGTCCATAGCCATTCGTTTGTTCCGAGGCGCTCGAATTGGAACTTACTCAATAGGTCATTCCCTAAGGAGTCGAATATATGGATCTCTTTTTCATATATCCTATCTTCATTCAATCTTGCGGTCGAAGATACCATGTAGTCAGCATTGATTGTATCCCCTGCCTCCTCCATTGTATTTGGCGCAAATGTGATCTCCTCTGGTCTCGTATTCCCTGATGGTAAAAGCACTGCTACATCATTTCCATTTATATTTATCTCAAAATAGGCATTTCCATCTGTAGTTACTTGATCCCATATAGTATCATTTGTTGGGATTTCATCGGTTATATCTAACAGGTTATTTGCACGATGTGCAGGATTCGGTGAATTTGCATCTGTATCTCGGTAGGCATTGACTACACGATTATCTTCATTCAATTCTATGATTCCGCTTGTTGCCTTTTCTACTTGGGCATCTATCCTTAGTCTTCTTAATAGTCCTGGTGTATCAATAACCTTGGCATCTACCTGTCCATCTATAAGTCCTTCTGCAAATCCATCCATTGTCCCTTGAACAATTGCCTGATTTAGTGAATCTGATTCAACAGATCCAATGAGCTTTCCAGTCAATTTCCCATGTACATCCAGATCTCCTTCTACATCCCCTACACCTTCTAAGTAACCATCAACATAACCTACGATATGTCCTTCAATAACCCCTTCTGCCTCTCCTTTAAATGTTGCCTTCTTATCTGTTGATGAAAGTGTTCCATCAATCTTTCCATCAACCTTACCCCATATATTATCAACCGTTCCCTTGTAATCTCCTACAAACTCAGCACCATCAGCCTTTACTGTATCTGTCCAGGTTGAATCGGTATTGACTTCACCAATTATATGCCCCTCGATTGCAAATTCATCTACCTCTGGATCAGTTGCCTCAATCTCTCCTTCACATACACCATGTATCCTATCATTTGAATCCCGAAGTTGTACATTTCCTTCTACCTTTCCATCTATATATATGGATAATTGATTATCTGAATTTGCTGCGGGATCAGTTGCAGGATTAGGATTCTCAAACTTATCCATCATAGAATAGATCTCTTTTGCTACCTCACCAGCCTTGACACCTGTTAAAGGATCGGGTAATGTTATATCTCCATAGTCATTCAATTTTCCTTCGAGTGTTCCATTCCACTTGATCAATGCATAGTTTTTGCCATCTGGATTTTGCTTCAGGTATCCTTTTCCTTCCATCATTTGTGAATCGATTCGGGCATGTTTTACCAATCCCTCTATATTCCCTTCGCAGTTACCGTATAGGACTCCTTCAAGTGTCCCTTCAAGGGATGCATACATATCATCGAATGCGAAGTCGGTTGTTGGATCAGATATTGCACCTGCCTCTCCTTCTACATCAACATAGGCACCGATATGATCGGTGTACCCTTCACCCCTTGAATGTACATGTCCTTCTACTACTACCTCTGCATCGTTTACCTCTCCAACGATCCTTCCATTGATTATAGCCTCTGGCATATTTGTCTCTGCATTTTGTGTCTCTGCATATACCTCTCCTAATACCTTCCCTGATATATTCCCTAATGCAACACCTTCAATCAGACCCCTTGTATAACCAGATACCATATAATCACCATCTATCTGCTGTTCCAGGTATCCCTTATACTCACCTGATTCTGTCCAGACATGTCCCTCTACATATGCCCTAATCTTTCCAGCAGTGATTCCTGTTACCTCTCCTTCAATGGTTGCTGGGGTTAGGATGTCATAATCTATGGAGTATGGATTAAGATTAAATGCATAATCCTTCTCTGGGACTGGATCTATTGGTATATCACCACCTATGCCACCCATTGCCATATTTGCATCTCCTGCCAATCCCTGAATCTCTCCTATTATCTCACCTGATGCGCAATTTTCCTGTATTGCAAGATTCCCTACACCAGAGATGATGGTCAGTCCTTTTATATCAACCAATGCCTCTAAGTTGTTGATATTTTCTTCACCACCAGGTGGGGATTCCATAAGTGATGTAGCCTTCTTTGTATCGATCTTACCTGTTAGGTTAAATGGCACATCTGCGGAGAATGGTCCAGCTACGTTCGATTCACATTGTAGTATCCCTTTCATCTTACCTACCATCCTTCCATTAATCCTTCCATTCAATGAATAGCCAGAACCCTCCTCGGATAGATCTATATCTGATACATCACCTGATTCGATCTTACCTTCTACATAGGCAACCTGTGGGTCTGAGGCATCGGTCTCTTTCGGCTTCATAGTGACTTGGGTACCAACTACATCTGGGTTTTCATCCGAAAACCTTGAGACATAAAGGAATCCATCTTTAACTGCATTCCCTGCATCATCAACATCCATAAGTGTGACATCATTTGGTCCAGTATTTGTCAATATGAATCTATCATTTCTATATGCCACCTCAATGTTTGTATTATTTGCGATATCATCAAAGAATGCCTGGATTGATGTATAGGTATTTAATGGCTTGGATACCCATGGATTTATTCCCTTAACACCTTCATTTATTGATAGACGTCTTGTAATATTAAAGTCCTTATAATTTGCAAATGTTGCCCTTTCAAATGTATCGGTCAATTCTACGGTATTCTTTACTACCTCGGATGATGAAACCTGTGGATGGGTAAGTTTTGTATTGGGTGTTATATTCATTGCATTCCATAACCCAACCTCATTCGCATTTACATTCTCTTCCATTAATCCAAATGGATTTCCATTGTCTTCTTTAACAGTGAATCTATCTACATTTGGGTCATATGTCACAGTGACCGTACCTGATTTTGCATCGAGTATCTCTAAGAACTTGTCGATTGATGTATATGCAGCATCAGCTAATGCAGCACTTGTCCACTCCGCAACATCTTGTGATATCTGTGGTGTATACTCGATCTCTGGTTTTACTATATGTGGAGCTAATATAAGTGAGCCTTCTTCTGTATTAAATTGGGCTGCATATAAGAATCCATCCTTCACCTCATTCGAACCATCATCATCCCGAATCTTTACCACATTTGGTCCCTTATTCACGAATACAAATCTATCATCTTCATACCTTAGTTCTACATTGTAATTGGTACCACTTTTGATAGCATCCATAAAATCTTGAATGCTATTGTAGGTGCTTAATTGCTGAGATCTCCATGTCTTTACACCTTCATCTATGTATAGATATCTATTGATATCAAAATCCCTTCTCTTGAATGTTGCCCGTTCAAACGTATCGGTCAATTCAACTGTATCCTTAACTACATCACTTTCTGAAACCTGTGGATGTTGTAGGATAGGACCTGGTGTTATATTGGCTGCGCTCCAGAATCCAAATTCACCTGGAATAGCATCTGATTCATCCAATCCAAATGGATTATGATTATCCTCTGCTACCTTGAATTTGTCATCCAATGGTTCATAGGTTAGTGTAGCTGTACCTGATTTTGCATTGACTGTTTGCATGAATCTATCGATTGAATTATACACATTAAGCGAAAGGCTTGTCCATCCCGCAGTATCAGTAGTACTTGTCCGTGGAGCGGATAAAATATCACCAGAATCTATATCTCCATCATTATCAGCATCTGGTATATTCGCTGCAGCAAAGAATCCATTTGCAGCTGAATCCGATAAACCAATTGGATTGTTATTAGGATCCTTAATCGTAAACCTATCTGTCTTTGGATCATAGGTTATATTCGCATCCCCTGCCTTATCATTCATCTCTTTCATCAATTGGTCAACAGTATAATTATCCATAGTTTGTGATACCCATGATGATACATCGACACTACTTTTTGCGGCAGTTGTACCTGGTTGAATGTTTGTTGCGGGTGTAATATTTGCAGCAGTCCAAAATCCATTAGTATTATCTGACTGACTTATTGCGAAGTTTTGATTATTTGACTCTGTTAGTACAAATATATCTGAACCATCGAAAGCTGCATCAGCTTGTGTTCCATCTGCCTTAAATTTTCCACCCGTACCAGTATTTTCATTAGTCTTATACTCAATACTAACTGTTCCTGCTCGTTTATTTATCTCCTTTACGAATTCATTGACTGAACTATATTTACCTAATGCATCTGATGTGTATGCAGCTACATCCGCTTCACTCTGTGTTATAGTACCTGGTGATATACTGGTACCAGCTGCAATCGAAATAGAATTGTCTGCTATATTTGGCATATTAGATATCGTCAAGAATCCATGATCCGATGATTGGGTGATGATTGTATCTCCTGAAACCTTTCCCATATCTACCCATGCAAATTTGTCTGGATTGACTGTTTTATTCTCACCACCCACAGTCCAAGTAGCATCTGAAGCATTATGGTTATAATAGATCCTTACATCGAACTTAGTTGGTTCCTCCGTATTAAGTTTATTAATTGCATCGACAAATCCCTGAACTGTATATTCCTTTAATGGCTTTGATGTCCATACATACTCTCCACTTCTTATTGTTATCGTAGAATTTCCGATTGCATCAATTATTGTCTGATCATGCCGATTATCATTTATATACTTGAATCCTGCATCCATTATATTCAGGTCTTCCCTTAATGCCCCATCAATAGTTATAGTAGAGTTATTGAAATTGGAAACATTTATTTTCTTCTTTGGACC
>JASEIO010000054.1 GCA_030017475.1 bacterium
CTCATCTCTCCTATACAGCAGTCTTAATCTCCTCAAGATAATTTTTTAAAAAACCTGCATTTTTTGCCGAACACGTTCCGCACTGGTAAACAGGATTCTTATATCGGAGTTATAACTTTAAGGTCTCTGTAGTTAAATTTTGTAAAAATTATCTTGAAAAAGGATGGTAATTAAATATAATAGAATGAAATGGAAAAGGATTCCTTGGATCAAATCAGAAAATGGATCTCTGGATGTAAAAGGTGTAAACTTCATTCAACAAGAAGGAATATTGTGTTTGGTGTAGGAGATGAAAAGGCCCGTTTAATGCTTATTGGAGAAGCACCAGGTTATGAAGAAGACCGAAAAGGTGAACCCTTTGTTGGTAAAGCAGGACAACTCTTGACCCGGATGTTAGAGGCTATTAACCTCAGTCGAAAGGATGTTTATATTACTAATGTAGTCAAATGCCGTCCACCACAAAATAGAAATCCCACTTTACAAGAGATTTCTGCCTGTAATCCCTACCTGATTAATCAAATCAAGGCTATTAAACCACGCCTTATCTTAACCTTGGGTAACTTTGCCACTCAAACCTTGCTCGGAAAAAAGGAAGGGATTACTCGACTTCGAGGAAGGTTCTATAATTACCAAGGTATTAAGCTGCTACCTACTTTTCATCCTTCAGCCTTACTCAGAAACCCAAGTCTTAAGAGATATGCATGGGAGGATTTGAAGTTGATGAGGGGAGAATTAAATTCCTATTGAGCTATGTACATCTAACTTGGCATCTCTCCTTTATTTTGGTTATTATTTCCTCAAGCTTCATCTTCCTTGAACCTTTGATTAACACAGTACATGGTTCTTGGATGGATAGGAGAAATTCTGCTATATCTTCGTTAGATAAAAAGGTATAGATGTCTTTTTTAGGGAATCCAGCGATAGATGCTCCTTCAGCGATTGATTTAGATAGATTGCCTACAGTAACTAAGATATCTACCTTGGATGAGGCAACATATTTCCCTATCTCTAAGTGAGCCACCTTCTCTTTTTCACCTAATTCTAACATATCGCCAAGGATTAAGATCAATTTTCCATCCTTGAAATTGCATATGGTATCTATTGCCTTTTTCATTGATTGTGGATTGGCATTATAGGCATCATCTATTATCCTAAGATTTTGGATTTCGATAATTTCACCCCTCATAGATAAAGGTTTGAAGTGTTCCAATCCTTCCACGATTTCCGAATAATCAATACCAAAAGCCTTGGCACAGGATGTAGCCGCTATTGCATTATAGATATTGTGAATTCCAAAGGTTTTCATCCTAACCCAATACCTTCCATCAAGCAAGAATTTGGTGCCGTATTTATCCATCTCGATGTTAGAGGCAAAGGTCTTTGCCTTTTTTTCAATTCCAAAGGTGATTATATCTTTCAAATCCATCCCATCCTTCATTTTGATTATTAATGGGTCATCGGCATTTAATATAGCTATCCCATCTCTTGGCAGGTTTTTTATTAAGCAGAACTTTTCATTTGCTATCTTTTCTCGAGTCGAAAGGAATCCAATGTGGGCATCTCCAATGTTTGTGATTAAGCCTATATCTGGATGAGAGATCTTGGACAAATCTTCTATTTCACCAATTGCGTTCATCCCCATTTCAATGACTGCAATTTGATGAGCCTTTTCTAAACCAAGAAGTGTTAATGGAACCCCGATTTCATTATTATAATTCTTATGGGATTTTAATACACTATATCTCTTAGAAAGGAGGGTAGCTATCATCTCTTTTGTTGTAGTCTTTCCACTTGAACCAGTAATTCCAATTACCTTAAGCGTAAACCTTTTTCTATAATATTCCGCAATCCTTTGTAAGCATGTGAGTGTATCTTCTACTTTTATAATAACCTTGTCCGTCTTTTCGTAATCCCCACTTTTTGAAACTATAGCCCCTACTCCACCCTTTCGGAATGAGCTCTTAATAAAATCATGACCATCAAAATTTTCACCTTTTAATGCTATAAATAAATCTCCAGGCTTAATAGTCCTTGAATCAATTGAGATGCCCTCTATCCTTTGATCGATAGAACCACTTATTAAAGTACCATTACAGGAATTTACTATTTCATTAATCGATAATTGTTCCATATCTTCATCTTAAGGAAATCTTCTAATTCATTAAGTGGGTAAGTATTGATTAAATCCAGTTTATTAATCCAGGCACGTCTTGCAACACCCACTCCTAAGCGTATCATCCATAATTGATCTACGTGATGGGCATCTGTACCAATCGAAAACCTTATCCCTAACTTTTTGGCCTTTCTGCAGTTTATATCATTTAAATCAAGTCTATCATAATATGCATTTATTTCAAGTAAGGTATTTGTCTCGGCTGCCTTTTCTAAGATCAAATCAAGATTTACCCCATAGCCCTCTCGTCCCGAGATCAATCTTCCTGTAGGATGAGCAATTATGTTAACATAGGGATTTTCCATTGCCTTAATCATACGTTCAGTAACCTGCTTCCGGAATCCTTGATGTATTGCAGCTATTACTATGTCAAGTTTGGCTAAGATAGAATCAGGGTAGTCAAGGGTTCCATCCTGCTTTATATCCACCTCATTCCCAGCCAAGATCTTTATTCCATCTATCCTTTCATTTATCTCCTTTATCTCCTCAATCTGATGTAACAATTGGTCCTCTGATAATCCCCCAGCATACTTCACAGACTGAGAATGGTCGCAGATTGCTACAAATTTATATCCTAATTCGCGAGCCTTTATAGCTATCTCTTCTATACTACTTGTCCCATCTGAATAGTTTGAATGGATATGCAAATCCCCTAATATATCTTGATAATCTACAAGTTCTGGAAGATTTCCTTCTAAACTTGCCTCTATCTCTCCCCTATCCTCCCTTAACTCTGGTGGTATCCAAGGTAAACCCAATAAGGAATAGATCTCCTCTTCGGCTTGTCCTCCAAGACGCACCTCCCCTTTAAATATCCCATACTCGTTTATCTTTAGACCACGGGATTTTGCCATATCCCTCAATTTTATATTATGTGCCTTTGATCCAGTAAAATATTGCAGGGCTGCACCAAAGGATTCCTCTGGAACTACCCTTAGGTCAATCTGTATTCCTCCATGGGTTATTATTGAACCTTTTGTTTCACCCGAAACCAAAATCTCTTTAACTTGTGGAAGATGAGTAAACTGTTCGATTATCCTTCTCCCATCCTTTCCAGCAGTTAAAATGTCAATATCTCCAATTGTCTCTTTCATCCTCCGAAGGGATCCTGCAGGGGCAATTTGCGATACTTTGGTTTTCTTTTTTAAATCTTCTATTATCCATTCTACCAAGGGCAAAACTCGACCAAGCAACAATCTTTCCCGCATCACTGAAAGTCTCTCTATCCCCCTTTTTATATTCTCTACCTTTTTTTCACCTATCTTAGGCAATCTTGCTAACCTGCCATCTTCAATCACCATTTTTAAGTCCTCTAAGTTTTTCACACCTAACTCTTTATGAACTAAGGATAAGGTCTTTGAACCCATACCAGGTATATTCATCAGTTCAATCAATGAATCACTCACATCATGGGTTACCTCATCATACTTCTTCATCTTACCAGTATGTAAATATTCATCAATCTTCTTCGCTATCCCCTCCCCTACTCCTGGAATTTCTCTTAAACGCCCCATCTTCCAGATATTCTCTATATCTTCGGTTAAATTCTGGATTATACGGGATGCCTTTCTATATGCATTTATCTTGAATACATTTTCTCCTTTAAATTCTAATACATCTGCCATCCTTTCGAACATCTCTGAAATTACCTGATTCTTCATAATATCAAAATCCTTATTACTCAAATAATGAGATCTGCGATTTATCCTCTCAGCTTGGCATTCAGTTTCTCCTCGAGTGCCTTGATGATTTCCGCATGAATCTCATTAACCTCTTCATCTTGCAACGTAGTATTAGGACTTCTATAGGTAATTGAATAAGCCAAACTTTTATATCCTGGCTTTATCTGTTCTCCTTCGTAAACATCGAATAGTTCAATATCCTCTATTAGTCTTCCGCTATCCTTGATTACATCTAAGACACAAGCCGCATCTATATCTTTTCTAATTACAACTGCTATATCTCGAGTAATCGAAGGATATCTCGGAAGTGGTTTATAGGTTCTTTTCAAATTTACTAAGGAGATTATTTCTCCCCAATTAAGTTCAAATATATAGACATCTTCGGGAAATCTAAATGCCTCTCTTACCCTTGGATGTAATTCGCCTATAAAACCTAAAACCTTATCTTTAACACATAACATACCAGTCTTTCCAGGATGAAGAGAGGGATGGGTTCCTGGACTAAGCCTAAACCCATTCAGTCCCAAATCTATAAGGAGTTTACTTATAGCCCCTGAGAGATCGTAAAAATTGACCTTTTCCTGAGCCTTTCCCCAATTTCTCTTTTCTCTGTAACCTATAGCTGCACCTGATAAAAATATCTCTTCCTTTGGTAGATTATTCTCTTCCGTATGCTTAAAGACAGGCCCTATTTCAAATATCTTTAGACTTGACACACCCCTATTTAGATTCCATTTTATTACCTCTAATAAACCAGGAATAAGTGTAGTTTGAAGGGCTGACTGGGCACTTGACAAAGGATTTGCAAGTTTTATAACACGCCTTGATTCATTGTCCTTTGTAAACTGAATCTTATCGAAAACTTGCGGGTCAATGAAGGTATAGGTTATCACTTCATAAAAACCGAAACTTGCAAATAGATCCTTTGCCATTTTTGAAATCTCATACTTTCTATTTTTTATATGAGTTAATAGCCTATCTTTAGGTAAAGTGATAGATATCTTTTCATATCCATAGATTCTGGCTATTTCCTCTATTAGATCAATCTCTCTTTTTACATCCTGACGGAATGATGGGACCTTGACAATTGAGAATTGAGAATCGAGAGTTGCCACTTTAAATCCTAAACGAGTAAGAAGATTCTCTATCTCATTTTGAGTTAAATTTGTACCCAATACCTTATTTACCTTATCTATATGTAGTTCGATTGTAACCTCTTCATAAGGTTTACTGCATATATCGATCACCCCTTTTATTACCTTTCCCTCACAGATCTCAGATATAAGGTGGGATGCTCGATTTAATGCCTTTACCTGAAGAGTTGGATCAACCATTCTCTCAAACCTATAAGATGATTCGGTCTGAATTCCAAGTCTCTTAGCTGTTTGTCTTACACTCACAGGATCAAAAAGGGCACTTTCTAACAAGATTATGGATGTCGAAGGAGTAACCTCTGTATTCGCACCTCCAATAACTCCTGCTATAGCCACAGGTTTACTTGAATCAGCAATTACTAATACATCTTCACCTAATTTATAGGTAATTCCATCTAAGGCAGTAATCTCTTCTCTTTCAGCCCTTCGAACAATTATTCGACGGTCTCCTATCCTCTCATAGTCAAAGGCATGCATTGGCTGACCAAGTTCCATCAATACATAATTTGTAATATCCACTACATTATTTATTGGACGAAAACCTGCCTTTTTAAGTTTCTCCCGTAGCCAAGAAGGGGAGTCAGTTATCTTTACATCCTTAACCACCCTGGCTGTATAGCGAGGACATAAAGATCCATCTTCAACCTCAACCTTAATAAAATCCTTTATATTCTCATCTATCTCATTTACCTCACAACTCGGGAATTTTAAAGAATTGTTAGTTATTGCCCCAACTTCTCTTGCTATACCTATCATTGAAAGACAATCGCCTCTATTTACAGTCAAATCGATTTCCAAAATCGAGTCATCCCCATAAGTTTCTATGCTACCTACCTCTAATCCTAACATGGTTAATCTATCCGCCAATTCCGATACATTTAGCGTAAAATCAACGTATTCTTTTAGCCAATTATATGAGACTAACATGTCTACATTATAATGCAAAGATATT
Source organism: bacterium (assembly GCA_030017475.1). Classification (GTDB taxonomy): domain Bacteria; phylum UBA9089; class JASEIO01; order JASEIO01; family JASEIO01; genus JASEIO01. The sequence continues at coordinate 5,962 of JASEIO010000054.1, forward strand.
TAAGATGCAAGAAATTTTTCGAGACGGTTCACTTTAGTGTGAAGGCTTGAAAAATGGAGATTAGGGTTTGGAAATTTGTAGAGATGATGAAACGAAGAGACAAAGTCTTCGATATATTGGACGTTTATTTGTAATTATTCAGTTGTTCCTCCTTGTGATTCCTCTCCTTCCTTTTTCTCTTCTTTCTTCAATTTAACCTTTTTCTCTAAATTACAGTAGATGATCGTATTGGCTACATTGGCATAAACCTTTGGGATGCATATAACATAAAGAGAAATGAGGATAATAGATATCCAAATAATAATTCCGCAAAGTCTTATAAAAAACGAGGCATCAGAAGAGAAAGATAATATCTCATTAAGCCTTTCTCCCATACCCAATAGAACTGGGATTCCGCCAGCTATAAAGGTTAAGGCTCCAATGCCTATAACTGCTACAGTTAACAGAAGGTAGATTATTATAACCAAGATTTCATAACCGATTAATCTCCAAAAATGGGAGGTCACCAAAGAAAACAGATCTCCTAAGGCTGAGATTGTATCATCTTCCTCTACAGCTATTATTGGTGGAAGTAAGACTAGACCAAATAATAAAACAAGAGTCAAAAACAATATCAAAAGCCCAAATATGAACACAAGTATAGGAGAAAAAGAGACTATTAATTGACCTATATAGGGAATCCTACCAATAAGCCCTCCTATAAATAAAAATAGGGCAATGAAGAAGATGAATATGAGTAAGCTAATGGGCGAAAATATTAATGCCCTAATATTCTTAAAACCAAATTTGACTGCTGTACTCATTCCAATTGATTCATCCTTTAGTATGTTTACAGCTGCAAATCGAGAGACCATACCATTGGTAATAAAGTAAATAAAAAAACCCAAGATAACCCCTATTACAGAAATGACCATTCCCCATGGGCTAAATTGGGTTATATCTAAAGTGGTAAAAAAATCCAAACCTTCCAATCCAGATACCCCAATCCCTAAAAGTAGAAAGATGGCCATAACAATAATTGCTATTCCCAATCCACCAACCTGAACAAATACCTTTTTTGGATCAAAACAAAACCTTACCCCCTGGAAAAGATCCCGCCAATTACCCTTTAATCCATCCATCTTGCACCTCCTTATCCTTTTTCTTTATTACTTCCTGTCTTGGAAAAAGTTGTTATAATATACATACATTATACAGATTTGTCAAGTCCTTTTAAAGGGATTCATGGCTGGCATAGGTACATGGTATCCAGTCTTGTAATAATTGTCAAACAATATTT
>JASEIO010000055.1:0-4806 GCA_030017475.1 bacterium
TGTTTTAATTATTAGTTATTTCATGGCTCTACAAAGATGTGGGTAAGTTTCAGATAATTTATCTTTTAGAGACAAAGATATCATCATAATATGCCTCTGCAAGAGAACGTGTATTGTCAGAGTCAGAAAGGATTGCTATTGCTCGAACCTTTTCAGGTTCTTTATCTTTAAAAACCTTCTTGAAATCCAAATAGACATTTCTCTTCTCCATTACCCATCTTCCTACTTTTTTATCTCCTGACTCTACCACAATTATCTTTGATCCACTATAATATGGAGAAGTAACTATAGCCCCCACAGGTAGAGTTGTGGACCAGCAGTATCTTAGGGTTTTGGAAGAGAATATGGAGGGATTTTTAAAAATAATATAGATACTTGCCCCTGAGTCAACAGACCTTTTATATCTTTCATCTCCATTCTTGGGAAGTTCTATCACCTTCCATCTCCAATTTAAAAATGGATACTCTTTTAAATCAAATTCAAATTCCTTGAGAATTGCCACGTTCTCACTTCTACTTTTAACATGCAACACATAATTTCCATCCTTTTCTTCAACTATGTATTTGCCTACACCTTTATTCTTTTTACTTCTCCAGTGTTTTGGAAAATGGGTCTTTGGATCAAACGATGAAAATTGATCAATTATCAAGATGTCATTCTCTTCATAAGCAGATACAATTCCTAATATTATTAAGGCCAAAGCCGCTCCAACGCACCATCTCTTCATTTCACACATTCCTCATAAATCCAAGATCACAAACCCAAAATAATAAAATAGGATTTTATCTATGATCTGTCTTCTGTTCTTTGCCCTCTGTCACTTGGTTGCCTTCCAGGTGTAAAAAATCCGATGGCATGCAGTTATATGAGTAGAAACAGCCAATATCCATAGGGCTATGTTTAGTAGATTCAAAAATCCTCCAATAGCCAAAACTATCATTCTCGTAGCTCTCTCCATTAGACCAACCGAGCAGTTTTTAATTAACGATTCAGCCCTTGCCCTGGTATAACTTACCATAACAAAACCAACTAAGGCAATACTTGTAACTATAACGTATCGAATATCGCCACCTTTTGCATAAAAGAAGATAATCCCTATTAATATAGAGGTATCAGAATATCTGTCCATAACTGAGTCTAAAAATCCTCCAAATGTGGTTATCCTTCCCGATGTCTTGGCTAATTCCCCATCAAAGATGTCAAAAAGCCCAGAAATAATTACTAAAATTGAGGCCGAAATAAACTTTCCCTGGGAGAAGAAGATAGCAGAAAGTAGCGCAAAGATAAATCCAATAATAGTCAATCCATTAGGAGAGATTCTGTCTATTAAAACATTTGTTATTGGTCGCAAAACTTTAGATACGTATCTTCTACCAAATTTATTAAGCATATCTTCACCTACCTACGCATCTTAATTATCTCATTATAATAATCTAAGACCCTTTCTCCTATCCTTTCCCATGAATACTCCGCTGCCTTTTCTCTTCCATTCTTACCCATCTTTATACGCAAATCTTTATCCCGTAGAAGCTTAATCAAGGCATCTCTTAAAGCTTCCTTATCTTTTGGAGGAACAAGCAGTCCTTCTTTATTGTGGGTTACTACCTCATTATAACCAGGTATATTAGTGGCTACAACAGGTTTACCGAGCGCCATTGCCTCTAATAATATAATACCAAAGCTTTCTTGTCCTATTGCCGGAGAGCAAAAGATATCGCAAGTGGAATAGTACTGAGGGAGTCTTTCATATTGAACTCCTGTAAAAACTATATCTCCTATTCTTTTCTTATATTTCTTATAACCACCACCAACCACAATCAATCTTATATCTTTAACCTCCTTCTTAACCATTTTGAAGGCAGATAACAAATAATCTAACCCTTTTCTTTTATCGAACCTTCCCACAAAAAGTATATTTAGTTTTTCGTCCTTGTATTCTTCAATAGGGGAGATATCTTCACGAAATCTATTAGTATCAATTCCATTTGGAATGATTTGAAACTCTCCTCCAAAATATTTTCGTACAAACTTCTCTGCTGCGTGGGATACAACAATCCTTCCATCTAATTTTAAAAAATATTTTTTTAAAAAACCTCTTCCTAAAGAATAGGAAAGACTGCGTTTTCCACCAGCATGAAAGGTTCCAATGTTTATACAGTCTGAATATTTTAACATAAATAAAGGAATAGTGGGAGCTAATGGTTCATGGATATGCAATAAATCAAACTCCTCCTTTCTTAATGTCTCTTTCACCTTAGAACATAAGTTTATTGATACCCCAATTCTTCCCACAGAACCATTTATAGGAATTGGAATTCCCCTCCCTATCCTTATTATATCTTGCTCTTTGGCTTCGTTATTAAAGTGAGAAGTAATGATTTTAACTATATGGCCTCTTCTTTTAAAATGCAAATATAGATTGTAAACATGTTCTTGAACCCCACCACGCAAGGGGTAAAAGTATGGAGTAACAATCCCTATCTTCATCTTCTCTCTCGCTCGAAAAAAACAAAGATGATATGGTCTTTTTCCCCATTGTACTCAACAATGTGGGCATCTTCCAGACATTCATTTATCATCTCTAAAAACTCATGTCTTTTAAATGGATTTCCTAATTCAAAAGGAGTAGAAGAAACCTTTTCCCTAATGAATAGGTAACAGAAGTTATCCCTTAGTCTATATAATAATTCATCTGGTCTTGAGATATGATGTAAGACACCATACAACACACCTAATTCCCCGCAAGGCAAATCATCTCCTTCCAGATCCTTTTCATAAGCAAGGATACCCCTTTTTCTTGTCCTTTTGACTAAGCGGGGATTGATATCATAACCAATTACAGAGATTGGTTTGAAGATTTTTCGAAGCCTTAAGGTATTGACTCCATCCCCACAACCTAAGTCAATCATATTCCTATTATAGAAGCTATTGGGTATTTGTGACTTTATAAATTGGTACTCTTTTCTATTTCCAAAATGTGCCATATTTCCAAAACATCTATAAAGAAATGAGGTCAATCTACTTTTACTTACCCTTTTCTTCCAGATTGGCTGGAACATAAGCCATTGTTCTGGATAGCTCGATATATATCTTTCCAGTACCTTAATTATTCTTTCTGTATTTACATAGATATCCCTTGATCGGTCTTCGGTTTTTTGTAATCTTATCTCAGGTTCCACAATTATCTTATATCCTCCATTTGAATCCATTATTGAAAAACCAGGGATAATCTTTGCCCCTGTTTTCTGGGCCAATGCTACGGTCCCTTTTGGCATAAGGGTTTTTTCCCCAAAGAATGGGATCTTTATGCCATGTCCATCCATATCTCGATCAGATAATATAACCACAATCTCATTCCTTCGTAAAGAAGATAATATCTCCCTTTTCTTATCTAAGGGAATGACCCTCATTCCATGTCTATTTCTAATCTCCTTGAATAGATTGTATAACCTTAAAGGGTGTAATCTCTCAGCCACTACATTTATTCGGTATCTTGTTCCTAAGATTGCTCCTAAGATTGCTCCTCCTATATCCCAATTTCCTAAATGGGCAGAGAAGATTATAACCCCCTTTCCACACCGAAGTTCCTTTTCTAAATTCTCCCATCCTTTAAATGTTGTAACTAAATCCTTAACATGCTCGTTTGGCAATTTCCATAATCGAAATAGATCTATAAAATACTGGGTGTAATTTCTGAATGCACATTTTACGGCCTTATCTATATCTTTCGCAAGTACGTGAGAAAGATTATCCCTTACAACATGCCTTTTATTTCTGAAAATCAGATAGGCTGTCTCTCCTAATACAAAAGAGATAATCCTAACTATTCTATAAGGAAGGTGATTTACTAAGAAGATCCCTAATCTGTATAGCCAATAAATCATCAATTAAGCCATTGCCGGATATGCGGCTGAATAAATACTATAATGGCAAATATCAGAAATAGCCCCCCTAATCCTTCTAAGACCAATACCTCTCCAAATGCATTTGCTAAAGGAGAGGCAAACAAAACCCCTAAGAGTAAAGAAAGGTTTATTATAATCTCCAAGGAAGAGAACGCCCTTCCCCATATCTCATTAGGGATATATCTATGAAGGCTAGTATTTCCATAAATAATTATTATCGGAATGGATAACCCCCCTATAAATGACAGAGGGGCTATCAATAAAAAGATTTTGCAATTGGCAAAAAGGATTATAGATATGCCCAGTATAATAAACACTAAGGTTATTAAATGGTTAATCTTCACTCTATGACCAAACTTTCCAACGAGTACAGTCCCTAAAAACATTCCAAGACCAAGGAGAGCGCCTAAGATTCCTATACCTTTCATTTCGATACCCCGATTTATCAAGGAGATCACTGCCAAAACCAATAATACCCCAACTCCAATCATAAGGATAGATAAAGATAAAATTGCAAGCCTTACTCCTTTTCTTTTAAGGGAATTTATTCCAATCCATAGTTCTTTTATAAATAAAGAAAATTTCTCCTTCTTCTTTCCAGTCTCACCTATAGATATCATGGAAATGGCCACTGCAGAAAGGATGTACGTTCCCGAATCTACAAAGAAACACGTTGAAACTCCCAGCAAATCAATTATTAAACCACCTATAAGAAAGCTTAAAATAAAGGCTATCATCATTGAGGTGGTAGATAAGGAATTGACTAAATAAAGCTCGTGATGCTTCACTAAACAGGGTAGAATAGCCATCTTTGCCGGAATAAAGAATCGAGTCACTGCAAACACCCCAAAGACAACGGTATATATTAAACCTACAGAGTGTAGAAATGGTATAATAAGTA
>JASEIO010000055.1:4900-7131 GCA_030017475.1 bacterium
TCACTTACAATCATTACTCGCTTTCTATCCCATCTATCGACATATACCCCTGCTATAGGAGAGAAGATCATTGCAGGAAGAAACATAAAGAAAAAAAGCCATCCCATCTGTTGGATCTTTCCTAAGCGGGTTATTAAGGCAATTAATGCGATCTGATTTAACCTATCACCAAATTGAGAGATTATTTGTCCTATCCATAAGGAAAAGAAATTCCTATTTTTTAATACATTTCTAAAATTGACCTGTTCCAGTTCAGACCTCCTAACCCTTCAATTTTGCGGCTAAGGTGATGGCTTCAATCATACTTTCAGGACTTGCCTTATTTTTATAAGCAATGTCAAATGCTACGCCGTGTGAAGGGGAGGTACGAATTATGGAAAGGCCAAGCGTAACATTTACTGCCTTACTAAATGAGAGAAGTTTTATGGGAATTAATCCCTGATCATGATACATAGCTACAACCACATCAAATTCCCCCTGCCTTGTCTTATAAAATAAGGTATCTGCGGGATAAGGGCCATCGATGTCTATCCCCAAATCTCTGGCAGAACATATAGCTGGTCTTATCTCTTCTTTCTCTTCTTTGCCAAAAACTCCTCCTTCTCCAGCATGAGGATTTAATCCGCAGACTCCGATATGTGGGTGGTTTATTCCAAAATTTTTAATTAATGCACGATTTGTCAAGCGAAAGATAGTCAATAGGTGCTCCTTATTTATCAAACCCTTTACCTTTTTTAAAGGAACATGAATAGTTGCTAAAACTACCTTTAATTCAGGAGAGACAAACATCATTGCAAAATGGCGGGTATTTGTCAAGCGAGCTAAAAGTTCTGTATGTCCAGAAAATTTGACACCTGTTTTGGATATAGCCTCTTTACTTACAGGGGCAGTCACTAAGGCCTGGATTTCTTTATGTAATGCCAACTCCACTCCCTTCTTGATGTACTCTAAGGATGCATTAGCTGAAATCTCATCTATTTCTCCAATCTTAAGTTTTTGTAAGGGGATATTATCTAAGTCAAGAACAGTAAGTGTATCCCTTTTAAAATCTGCCTTACCTATTTCATCTATAGAATCGATATCTAATTTGGTCCCAATTAATGTTGTAACTTTTTTGATTACCTTTGTGTCACCGATTATAAGAGGATTACATACCTTTCTGATAGATTCACTTTTTAGACTCTTTATAATAACCTCTGGACCAATTCCAGAGGCATCACCCATGGTAATACCAATCGTAGGTTTCATACTCATTCAATAAATATCTCAATATAGGCCTTATCTTTCAACTGATTAATCCAGGTAGTATATCTTTCCTCAAACCTTTTTTGTAATAGTTGGCTCTTTAGCCTCTTTAAGATCTTAATCAAAACTTCCTCAGGGGTTTTTCTCTTTTCTATACATTTAATAATATGAAAACCAAAATGGGTATGGACGGGTTCACTTATTTTCCCTTCACCTAACAAGAAGGCCGCATCTTCAAAATCCTTCACCATTTCCCCTTTGTTAAGAAATCCTAAATCTCCTCCCGTTTCTCCACTCGAACAGATAGAAAATCTCTTTGCCAAGAGGGTAAAATCTTCCCCTTTTTTTAATTTATTTAGAATTTCTTCTGCCTCTTCTTTTGTTTTAACCAAGATATGTTGAACTCGAATTTGATAAAGATAAGGTTTGTAAAGTTCCATCCACTCCTTTTCCGAAATCCCTATTTTGCTTCTTACCTCTTTTTCTACCAATTTGGCGGCAAGTAGCCTCTTTTCATATTCATGCCTCAGTTCATCTACTGAAATACCTTGCTTAGAGATTGCCTCTTCAAAGCGGGCGTTTGTTCCAAAACGATTTTTAACATCCATTAAAGCTCTATCTATCTCGGTATCAGTTACTTGTATTTCTTGTCTTTTTGCCTCTTGTAGAATCAGTTTCTCCTCTATTAAGTGATTTAAGACATCCTCTCTATTATTTCCCACCAATTTAGCATCTTCTAATTCAGATAAGGTGATCACCTCCGCATTCACCTTAGCCACAATTCGCTCCACTATCCTTGCTTGTAGATTTGAGATAGACCACAAAATGAAACTAAAAACAAGAAATGCCTTTCTTAAATCCACATTTTACTCCTGATATAATCAGACAATATAACATAAGTTAAAAAAAAATTCAAGATAATTTTGCTTCGAAAAATGGCTGGCATAGGCACATGGTATCCAGTCTTGTAATAATTGTCAAACAAT
>JASEIO010000056.1:0-3481 GCA_030017475.1 bacterium
CCTCTTTTACAACTGGTACCTCTTTCACAACCTCTTCAACCACTTTTACCTCCTTCACTACCTCTTTTACAACTGGCACCTCTTTTACTACCTCTTTTACTACCTCTTTTACAACTGGTACCTCTTTCACAACCTCTTCAACCACTTTTACCTCCTTTACAGCAATCTCGGGTGGGATTATTATCTCAACCACCTCTTCATTAGTAGTAAATGAATAACCTTTTTTATCCTCTACTAAAAGCCTATATCTATATCTACCAGAGGGCATAATTTGCCCATAGTAATCGTCTCTACCGTCCCAGATGATCTCCGATGGAGGAGAACCTTTCCCTCCAAACCTCTTAACCTCAATACCACTATCATTACTAATCACTAACTCCCAATTAGATAATTCATATTTAGATGTAACCTTAAGGAGAAAGCAGGTTTTATCCTCTTTTCCATCAAAATTAGGTGAGAAAACCTTTGGCTCACAATAAACATTGGCATTTAAGAAATCAGCCTTCTTTCTACCTACCTTTTTCTCTAATCTACAAAGTAGGGAAAACTTATGTGTATCACCTAATCTACCATAAGGGGTATAGGCATAATCCAATTGAAGATTACCTAACCTGAATCCCAATCCCGCATTTATTCCAGCTCCTAAATAATCAAGACCAGTTCTATAACCAGCCCTTAACGCAAACATATCTCTATACCAATACTCAGCACCGGCATATGCATTTATCTTGTCTTCTATAAGCACATCAATATCCGCGGCTAATAAAAGAGACCCATTCAATAGTCTATGCGCCACACCCAATCTAAGGTTAAGGGGTAATGAGTCTCTTCTTTCGATAAATTCAACCTTAGGACCAATATTCTGTAAACACAACCCAAGATTTAAATTCCCTCCTACCTTATATAATCCACCCAAATCAATTGCATAACTACTTAACGACTCATCCTCATTTACCTGGTAAATAACCTTAAGATTCCCTCCTACAAATACCTTACTTCCTAATCTATTAGCCAAGGATAAAATCAGGGCTGTATCCGTTGCAGTAATAAAGGTGCCGCTTCTTTCATAATCTCCTGGCTCTTGACCTGTTTCTACTATCCTCTCGAACCTGTCCATATGTAGATGCATACCACTTATACCAAAAACACCCCAATTGATTGGCTGAACATACCCTAAATAATCATACTTGATCTCTTGAAACCACTCTGTATGTAAAGCAGTTGCCTGTTTATTCCTTATTTGTGAAAGCCCGGCTGGATTATAGTAGATTGTATTGATATCATCACAAACTCCACAAAATGCCTCTCCCATCCCAATAGCCCTTGCTGAAGTCGAAAGCTTTAGGAATTGACATCCGGTTGTACCAACATGTTTTGCATAGCCTAATGTTGTAAGTAAGATAAAGGCTACAAAACATAAGCCATAAGCCTTAAGTTTAATCAATCCTAAGCTTCTCATACCCAATCACCCTTTTTATCTGATTATTGATAGCTTGCCAACTGCCTTATCTCCTGAAGACTCAGGATTTGTTAGGTAATAGATGTAGATCCCACTTGCTACGCCTTCACCCCAATTATTTTTTAGTTCCCAATCATATATATTTGTCAAGTCATCTTTATCATAGGTAAAAACAAGCTCACCCGAGATATTATATATTTCAATCCTACACCTTTTGGTTAGATTAAAGAAACGAACCTTCTCTCCACTTTTGGAATACTTCTCCTTGAATGGATTAGGATAGACAACAACACTCCTTAAATTCGGAGATGCACGAAGTATGGTGGATAAGGTTTTAGCCTTAAGAGCCAATGAGTACCTTTCTGGTATATAACACAAAAGGGTAGCCACATCCTCAAGTTTACCTTCTAAAACATCTGTACCTACTTCTCCCTTAATTGTTACCTTCCCAATTTCACCTGGGCTTAATGAGATAGGGCAACCATTCTCATCCTTTTCCCAGATAACCTTTCTATCTATATCAGGGTTAGGGGATGGAGAGGCATCGATAAATCGGATTTCATCTGGTAATTCATTCTCAATGATTACCCCTTCAGCCGAATTTTCACCTATATTTTTATAGGTAATGGTATAGGTTAATATATCTCCTGGATAAGCAACCTTGTTTGAAACCTTCAAATCCAATAATAGATCTACATGGCTTTCATCCTTTACAACATTTATTTCGTTAGTTATATCCCTTTCATCGACCTCTCCATAAAAGTTATTATTATCCCCTTCATACCTCCCACCATCCGAAGTTGTATTAATCCGTAACTTTACAGAATAGGGACCCTCTTTAACAGTGTCTCCAATCTCTAAAGCGATAAAGAATTTAAAGGATTGATCCTTCTCAATAAAAATCCTATTTCCTGAGATTTCCTGATCTTCGTTTGCCTTAGGGATTCCATCCTGATTGTCATCCCTAATCAATTTCACATCCAAACCCTCTGTCTTCTCCCCTATTGTAAATTTAACCTCATCCCGTCCATTTCCCTTATTTTCAATCATACAAGGATAATAACAGACCGTTTCTACACCTTTTAAGGTAGAGAATGTATTAACTTCATTTGTCTTTAGATCTATCCCATATATCTGTGAAACACAGACCTTCACCTCATTCGATTCTGCACTACCAAAAATATCTTTGCCGACCACCATCCTATAATTTGCCTTTGCAAGGTCTATTATATCAGTGCCAGCAGGGGTTACCGCAAACAGGACAGAAGCATTAAGGTAAAATAATGGGATTAGGAATTTAGCAATCTTTAGCCTCATCTCTACCTCCATAGGCTGTAGAATCTCCGAGATGTTTAATCAATTGTAACCTTATACCTGACTGTTCCTGCATCCTTATCTCCTGGAGCAGGATATTCATCCTGCACAGAATCTTCTGGATCACCATCATCGGGTGAGATCTCCTCTAATATCATCCATTTTATTCCCTTAACCTCTAATGGATTTGCATTATCAAAATCAGATGGATGCCAATTTCCATCCTTGTCCTTATATTCAACCTCTATCTTACCAGAATGAGGGCTATTGTAATCTTCTGCAGAATCTATTACATAAGTCACGTGATCAGGGATGTCATTAAAGATCTCTAAATCTGTTGCAACACCCGCTCCATCATTATCATAGATAATTGAGTATGTTATTGTTGCACCTGGTACTGGCATAGATTCCTCTCCAGAGAGGGTAATATGCCCACCTTTTTCTAAAAGGATCTTTGGTTGGATAACTGTTACTGTTATATATATCTGAGCTGTAGTAGCTGCAAAGATATTATTGAAGGAAAAGATAAATAATAAGAGGATAATCGTACCTATCCATTTTATTAGCCAATACACATTACCTCACCCCAAATCTTATCCTTTCAATTTATACTTCTATTTGACATCAATTGATCCATTTAAATAGCATGATATAATCATAAGCCAAACATAATCATTTTAAAGAAACATAAATCCTTGAGTAAGCCCC
>JASEIO010000056.1:3491-5705 GCA_030017475.1 bacterium
CTCAATCTTATCCTTTCAATTTATACTTCTATTTGACATCAATTGATCCATTTGATATAATTAAAGAATGTTATTTAAGGTTGAAGATCCACAAGGAAACATCATAACTTTAACCAAAAGATGTTTTGATGAACATATATCAATTTCTCATCCCGAAAGAAATGAGAAACTTGCTAGAGGAAATAAGGGAAACTATCACTGAACCTAATTATGTATTTTCAAGTAAATCGAGTAATAGATCACATTTATATTTTAGGGAATACCGTGATCCTGACCTCAATTGTCGCTATCTGTTAGTGGTAGTATATCGAAAACAAAATTTAAAAAAGGGTTATGTCCAAAGTGCATATCCTGTTAAATCCTTATCTAAGGGTGGTGTATTAAAATGGAAAAAGAGCTAAAAATTTCTTATTACAAGCCAAGTGATGAATTAAATATCTTTTTGGGCGATATCAAAGAATCAGTACTTGCTGAAATAGATGATGAGATATATGTTAGATTAGATCCTAAAACAAATGAAATCTTAGGATTCACCATTTTAAATTTCCAGCATAGAATTAAAAAAGGGTGTCAGACTATACCTGTTATTGGAAACTTCATCCTTCCTAAAAAGATTAAGGATTTAATTGCCTCTTAACAGCATGATAAAAATCATAAGCCAAACATAATCATTTTAAAGAAACATAAATCCTTGAGTAAGCCCCATCCTTCTCTTTATCAAGAGGTTTTGCATGGACAATAAACTCGTATCTCTTCCCTTTATATCCCTCCTTTTTGGGAAAGGCTATATACATCTCTATCTCCTTCTCTCCATCCTTTGGAAGAGAAAATATCCTCTCAGAAAGGATCAAGAAGCGAGGATTAGGACAATCTTCATATCCCTCTTTTAATTCAAATGGAGAGTCCTCAACCTTTATCGGTTCAATCATAAATGTCTTCTCTCCTTCACCTAAATTACTTACCCTAAGGATTATTCCATCCCCCTTCTCCTTAACATCGAATACCTCACCAATCTTAATCTCCCCTGTGTATATCTCAGTTGGTAGAATACTTAGATCCTTTTTAATAGCCTCCTCCTTTTCCTTAGCTATACTGAATAGAATCCTTGACTTCAATCCAACACCAATCATCCCAGGGCCGATTGTATGTGACCAGATCCATGCCTGATACCTCTTTCCAAGGTATTCTTCACTATCCGGGATGGAGATTATTACATCGGTCACCGCCTCCTCCCCTTCCTCAAGCTCGAATAGATCCTTCTCAAACCCTATCCAGGAAATATCAGGGATGGCCTCATAACCCTCCCTTAGCTCCTCTTTACATGGGGCTAAGGCCTCTATCTTAAGTATTACACTCCTATTGCTTGTGTTTGTAACACAGAGGGGTAGATTGGCAATCCCTTTTACGCTGTATGAGTGGCCTATCCTCAGATTCTCAATCACGACCTCAGAAAAGTGAGTACGAAGTCCTCTTGCCTCTACAGATTCTAAGTTAAATAATAAAAGGATAATAAAACAGGATAATATCTTATTTACCATCAATTCCATACTCCTTCAATTGAGCACAGTCAGGATAAGGTCACAGGTTGTAAGAGATTGTGTCTCTTTACAACCTGTAGACAAGACCTTAGACTTATGGGCTTTTGGCGGCTGTGACAGTTACCGGGATGGTCTGTTGTGTAAAGATGCCTGTAGAACTTGGGGCCCAGAACCGAAGATATAGGGTTCTTGCACCGTTTGCCGGTACATTTACACCAGTCTGGTCACCGGCATACTTTGATGCTGTACATGCCGTTATGGTAGTGGTCAAGATATGGTTGTCATTTGGTGTAGCTTGGTCATTACCCCATGCGATGGTACCATCAGCATCAAATGCGGCCTCAAGGGTATACTTCTCAGCACCTGGTGCACCGGTTGTGGTCATAGCTGTCCAGCTTGGTGGACTTGGATTCGTCAGGTTCAACGAGTAGTCCTCGTTCACATTCCCATCATTTGTAACCGTTATTGCTGTTGTTGATTGTGATTTAGAACCTAAGGCAACTGCTCCAAAGTCGTAGCTCGCCGGATCAATCGAAACACTGATATTCTGAATCGTTACAGTCACATCGATAGTGCCTGACTCGGCTGCATCTACCTTTGGTACCGCAAATAGTAATACCGCCAAGCTAATCATACCTATAATCGATCCTAATCTCTTCATCCCTTCTTTTCACCC
>JASEIO010000056.1:5714-7054 GCA_030017475.1 bacterium
GCCAAGCTAATCATACCTATAATCGATCCTAATCTCTTCATCCCTTCTTTTCACCCCCTTTCTTTTTAAACCCTTTTTCTTCTCTCACCCCCTTTTAGTACTCCTCTGCAGTAACTGTTAGTGTTGATGAATACTCGTTAAATGATTGGGTAGATTTTGGTGTCTGTATCTTGAAATATAGGGTTACCTCTCCACCCACAGGGACATTTGTAGCAATAGTAAAATTAGTATTATAATAAGATATATCATTCCATTGGCCAGCATCAGTTGACCACTGGGCACAACATTTATCATCTCCATTTTCAGTCCCTATTGCCCAAGTCTTTCCATCAGTAGTAATAAATGGGGAAAGTGTTATAATGAAGTTCTCATTTACACTGCCATCATTTGTGATAATAGTAGATTGTGCATCGAGCCATGTATTTAGAGGCTGTGTCCCAAAGGAAAAGGTATGGTTACTCAATGAGAGGCTTACTTTAGGGATATAGACCACCGTAAGTTTGGGTCTAAGGGTAGTCTCAGTATCTTCATCACTACTATAGAACACAGACATATCGCTGTTTAATGGATCTTCTTGAATCAAGACTACACCTCTATTCGCTTCGCCATTTGACCAGGCTTGACAAGCAGATGTAATATCAATATCATACCATTTACCGATAGTGTCCGGAACAAAACTTGATTCTAAGGCTTCACTTCTTGAAGGTGGAGAACAACCAGGTCCTGACCACGCTACTCCAGTTCTTCTATTATTCCACGTACATTCTAGCTCATCCCAGGCTTCTAATACCCTGTAGACATCCACAGTTGCAGGAGAAGGACGTCTGCAATAAAGGCTGAGAGTTGCTGAAGTAATAGAAGATCCCAATGGAATCTGTCCTTCATTCGGACCAAAAATCTGAGGAAATTTAATTACAGTATTACGTCTTCTCCATCCTCCTCCCCTAACAAAAAACCTATTCGCACCACCATAATTTGTTGCTGGAGTATTCTCTACCATCGTTGCATCATCTGTTTCAGAATAGCTCCCTCCATCACCTTTCTGGAAGGTAAGGGTATCTGCATAGAGTGAAGTAGATAATATTATTGGGCATCCTATTATGCCAATAATTAAGACAGCCTTTTTTAAAATGATTCCTCTTCTAACTGACATCTATCCAGACCTTCCCTTCTCTACATATCTATTTTTAATATGGTTTCTGATTTTCTCTTTAAAAGTTCTCTATGTCAAAATCTAACTTTTTTTATCTCTTTTACTAATAAAATAACATAAATATTCTCTTTTGTCAAGAATCACCTTGTAACCACCTATAGACACGGATATACACAGATTTCACTTA
>JASEIO010000057.1 GCA_030017475.1 bacterium
AAATATTGTTTGACAATTATTACAAGACTGGATACCATGTACCTATGCCAGCCAAGTTTCAGATAAATTTGTATTGACACAGTTATAAATTTGTGATAGAATTTTTTCATAAAGGAGATATTAAAGATGAAAATATTGGCCTTCTCTGATTTTCATGGTAAGGTAGAAATATTGGGGGGATTTTCTCGCTATTGCCAGAAAATAAAACCTGATTTACTTGTTTTTACAGGAGACATAGTGAAAGGATATGCCAGGGGAGATGAGTGGTTGGAGGCAATAAAACTCAATAGAAGAAGAGATCCAAGAAAGCCAGAAATTATAGAAGAGGAAAAAGAGGATGTGAAATTTTATAGGGAATTTTATGAAGCGTTAGAGAAACTTAAAATTCCAACCTTATGTGTACCTGGAAATATGGACGCTCCAGAAGATAGATTTTTTAAACATTTTTTAACCTTGAGTTTACAATCTGAAAATATTCACATAGTTCATAATAATGTAGTTAAAATTGGGGAATATGTGTTCTCTGGATGGGGTGGAGAGATTACTGAAAATAAAAAAGAGGACTTTTTTGTCCTCCAATATCCGAGGATAGAGGTAGAATTTGGATTGAAGAGGATGAGATATATAGAACAAAGGAAGATATTGTTATTCCATAACCCTCCTATATCAAATATAAATCTCCATCACGAGGCCCATCGGGGTTCAGGGGTTGTAAATGATCTTATCAGGGTGATATCTCCAAAGATATTATTCTGTGGACATACTCATATGCCAGGTAAATACCAGATTCTTAATACATTAGTTGTAAATCCAGGTGCATCAAAAAACCGAAGTCTTGCTTTAGTAGATACGGAAACCGAAGATGTAGAATTTTTGACCTTAGATTAAGGTGACGGATTTTGCGAGTAATTCCGCTAATTTTAGTTATTTAGTCGACAGTTATCGATAAAATCTAAAGGTTAACTTAATCGGAATCTTTCGAAAAATGTGTGCTGGAGTGACGTTATGTTCAAAATTTCGGATAAGGTGGTTCATCCAAAATTTGGAATAGGTACAGTGGAGGCGATTGAAAAAAAGGTAATTCTGGGAGAAAAGAAGGGTTTTTATGTTATAAGACCATTAAAACCAACCCCTGGTAATCTAAAACTTAATATTCCTACAGAAGATAATAGATTAAGATATCCTATTAAAGAAGAGGAGATCTCGCAAATTGAAGAGATTTTACCCCTTGAGGCAAAGGATTTACCAACGGATTGGCAAGAAAGAAGTGCTTTTGTAGAGCGGGAAGTAAACACAGGAGACCCCTATAAATTAATATCGATAATTAGCGGTTTAGAAAAAGAGAAGAATTTATCTTCGGTAGAAGAAGAGTTATTGAAATCGGCTTGGAAATTCTTAATCAAAGAAATAGCTTATGTGAAACATATTAAAGAAAAAGAGGCTAAAAAGATTATAGCTCGGGCTTTAAAAAAAGGCAGACGTAGTGAGAAGTAAGGTTTATTTCGCTGCGGCTTCGGTAAAGGAAAAACAAGGGATTTTAGAAAGGATTGAACATGCAATCAACTTAGAATTTTCTTCAATAATTGAAAAAGGGGAAATAGTTGCTATAAAGGTGCATTTAGGAGAAGCAGGGAATACAAGATACATTAGACCGATATTTTTAAGAAAGGTAGTAGAATTTGTAAAAAGTAAGGGAGGCCGCCCATTCGTAACTGATACTACTACTCTTTATAGATATAAAAGGGCAAACCTATTTGATTATTTAGAGACAGCAAGATCAAATGGGTTTACCCCAGAAACCCTTGGATGTCCCATTATAATCGCAGATGGTTTTAAAAATACAGGGGTAGAGGTAGAGATTCAGAATCCACTGAGATTATCTAAGGTAAAGGTTGCCCAATCAATTTATGAAGCCGATTGTATGATTTCAATCTCCCATACTACCTTCCATCCTTTTGTAACCCCTGCCTCCTCTATCAAAAATATAGGCATGGGATGTGTGACCAAAGAGACAAAGCTTCGGATGCACACAACCAATGCAAGACCTTTATATAAATCCGAAAAATGTATAAGATGTGGAATTTGTATCAAGGTCTGTTTAGGAAATGCCTTTAAAAAGGTAGATGAGGAAATCAAGTTTTCACCTTCTAAATGCATAGGGTGTGGGTTTTGTATAGCTGAATGTCCTGGTTCGGCTCTGCAAGTTTCATGGGATGAGGTTTCGACAATTGACGTTCAAAAAGGGGTGATCGATTCCTTCCGGGGAGTATCTCAAACCTTTAAAAAGAATAGATTGGGGTTTATAAATCTCTCACTGGATGTAACACTCCTCTGCGATTGTGTAAGAAGGTCAGATATCCCTGTTATACCAGACTTAGGAGCTTTTATATCCCGAGATGCATTAGCAGTGGACAAAGCAAATTATGATTTAATCAATAAACAGGTAGGGTACCCAGACGGAAAACTTTGGAATAAAACCTGGGAAGATGTTGGAGAATTTTTAACCCCAGGTATAGGAGTCTTAAGATTTTTTCAAATGGGACATGGTGCTGGAATTGGATCGATTGATTATGAACTCATAGAGATATAAAATCAGGTTGATGGGACGTATGAACAGATTGAGGATAGCTGTCTTGGCTTCAGGAAGAGGAAGTAATTTACAGGCAATTATTGATGCAATAGAGTCTGGGGAATTAAACGCAGAGATTGTTATAGTAATAAGTGATAAGAAAAACGCTTATGCATTGAAAAGGGCAAAAAGGCATGGGATAAATAGATTATTCATTTCACCAAAGGATAAAAAAAGAGAGGAGTATGATAAGGAAATAGTTAACCAATTGCATAAATATAATGTAGAACTTGTATGTTTAGCGGGATTCATGAGGATTTTATCCCCCTATTTTGTTAAGGAATTTAAGAATAGGATTATGAATATCCATCCGACACTTTTACCCTCTTTTCCTGGGCTGCATGGGCAAAAGCAGGCATTGGATTATGGGGTAAAGATCTCTGGCTGTACAGTACATTTTGTGGATGAAGGTTGTGATACTGGTCCTATAATCTTACAAAAGGCAGTGGAGGTTTTGGATACGGATACTGAGGAGTCATTATCTTCGAGAATCTTAGAGTGTGAACATAAACTCTATCCTCAAGCTATCTCCCTATTCGCTTCGGGAAGATTAAAGATTTTAGGAAGAAAGGTTATAATCTTATGAAATCAGATGTCAGAAGAATGTGTAAACAGGCTTCAGGTAAAATCTGTACCCTATGTTTTGTCATCTGTCATCTGTAGTTTCGTTAATAATTTTGCTTAACTGGATTTGAGGGATATGTGTTATGAGATATTCAATACCCATTATTATTGTATCCTTATTATTTGTAGGTTGTAGTGATACAGAGGGGGTGAAAAAGATGAGAGAACCTGCAGTAGCTGGAGCATTTTATCCAGGGGAGAAGGGAAGACTATCAAAAACGATAGATGAATTTTTAAAAGAGGTACCGAAGGAAACCATCCCTGGAAGATTAATAGCATTGATCTCTCCACATGCAGGGTATGCATATTCTGGTAAAATAGCAACGTATGGATATAAGCTATTAGAAGGACTCAGTTTTACGACTGTAGTACTTGTTGGTCCATCCCATCATGTCTATTTTCCTGGGATATCGGTTTATAAGGAAGGGTATTATAAGACCCCATTAGGAGAGATTGAAATAGATACAAAATTAGCCGAAGCCATTATGGAGGAGAACGAATCCATAAGATTCTATGAGAAGGCTCATTTACAGGAACATTCCATAGAGGTTCAACTACCTTTTTTACAAAAGGTGCTAAAGGAATTTAAGATTGTACCAATTATTATGGGAGATGCTGGAGAGAAATATTGTGATATACTGAGTTTTGCCCTTTCAAAACATATAAAGGATAAGAATATCTTGTTGATTGCATCAACTGATCTATCCCATTATCATTCTTATGAAAAGGCAGTAGCCTTGGATAGCATAGCTAGAGATAAAGTGAAGTCACTTGATGATAAAGGTTTGATAAAGGATTTGCAGGCTGGTAAATGTGAATTGTGTGGAGGTGGTCCAACCATAGCAGTAATAAAGGCGGCGAAAGAATTGGGAGCGGATGCTTGCAAGATATTAAAATATGCAAATTCAGGAGACGTTACGGGTGATAAATCAAGGGTTGTTGGGTATCTCTCTGCAGGGATCTATAAAAAAAACCCTCCTGAGTCAAATGAGGATTTAAGTGAAGAGGAAGGTCACTTATTACTCGATATAGCCAGAAAGACAATAGAAGGTTATGTCAAATCTAAGAAGATTCCTGAGTTTGAAATTCCACCTGGGAAATTGCACGAAAAAAGAGGGGCATTTGTCACACTTCGGAAAAGAGGTACATTACGTGGGTGTATTGGAAGATTTGATCCTACGGAACCATTATATCAAGTAGTTATAGATATGAGTATTGCCTCAGCAACTCAAGATGTTAGATTCTTACCAGTCAGAGAGGAAGAATTGGAAGATATTGATATAGAAATCTCAGTTCTATCTCCTTTAAAAAGGGCAAAAGATGCCCAGGAGATTGAAATGGGTAAACATGGGGTTTATATAAAAAGAGGAATAAGATCTGGCTGTTATCTACCTCAAGTAGCTACAGAAACTGGATGGGATAGACAGACATTCTTAGAGAATCTATGTGCCACAAAGGCTAACTTACCAAAAGACGCCTGGCGGGATAAAGAAACAGAGATATATATCTTCACCTGTCAAATCTTTGAAGAAAAACAAGCCTCTTATAAATAAAGGTAGATGTCAATTAAGAGGTTAAAGAAAACTTCGTTTCCAAAGAGGTTTTTGTAGGTAAGGGTCATCACATCAAAATCTGGTTATTAATGAATAGTAGTAAGTATCGCCAAATCTTCCATAGGGTTCATAGGCGAAGTCGAGGCCAAGGTTTTTCCATCTAAGGCCGATGCCACCACAGACGCTATTTCCCTCATCCTTAGGTCCTCCTCGATAGCCCACCCTGGCAGCAAGAGAGCTCAAGATCCAGTATTCTCCACCGACATTAAAGTAGGTATCTTTATCATTAGGAAGGTTTCCATCTACAGCAAGGGTAAATTTGTCATTAAATAACCTATATGCAGTACTCAATCTGAAATTCAGGGGCAATGGGTCTCCTTTCTCAACGAACTTTATCTCTGTTCCAAGATTCTGAACGGCTAAGCCTAAAGAGAAATTCTCTATCTTATAAAGTCCGCCTAAGTCAATAGCAAAGCCTGTAGCCTGTTCATCCTCAATCTTCTCATTAATATATTTGATGTTTCCCCCAAGTGAGAACTCTTTCCCAACCCCTCTGGCATAAGATAAGGCAATAGCCGTATCATTGGCCTGATACCCTCCGGTTGGTTTGGCATAGACATCATAGCCCTCGATCTTTTCATGGCCAAGATAGCTGATGGCCCAACCAAAGGTTCCAGCGGTAGTCGGATGGGCATAACCTACATACCCGAAAGACATCTCCTCGAAGTAGTCAAGGTAGGTAAAAGTAGCCTCCTTTTTGGTAAGCTGAACAAGTCCAGCTGGGTTCCAGTAGATACAAGAGGCATCATCTGCCACAGCACCAAAGGCGCCACCCATACCAATTGCCCTTGCCCCACAGGGTATCTTAAGAAAAGCTGCCCCTGTGGTCCCTACCTTATCTGAGGCAAGGGAAGGTAGGTTTTGGCCCAGGATAAAAACCCCTACAAAAAGAGTAATTTTAAATACCTTTCTCATCATAGTTATCCCCTCTTTCTACTATTTACTTTATACCCAATGCCCTGTACTATTTTATGATTCCTATCTTACCCACACACTTCTCACCATTTGGGTTGGTGATATAGTAAATATAGATACCACTTGCCACCTTCTCCCCTTTATCATTGGTAGCATCCCAGGTGGCCACACCATCTGCCACCCTATCATCATCCGGCTCCTTTATGGTTTTTACCAGCTCCCCTGAAACGTTATAGATCTGTATAGTTGCCTTAGCAGTCAATCTCTTGGTTAAGTCAGTTGGATGCCCAAATGTAATTACAGTGTGACCCTTGTCTGGTTTAAATGGGTTTGGATAGACAACTACTTTATCAAGCTTAGCAGCAGCCCCGGGCTGTCCCATAAGGATATAGACTGAGAGATGGGTCAGTGGAACAGAGACGGTATTGACCTCAGGGTCAACCTTTGAGCCAGGCATCTCGACCCAGGCACCGTTAATTAATTTAAATACCTTGAGACTCAGTTCATGGATTGGAGGCAGACTGCCATCGACTATTCCATCTTGATCAACATCTGGGTAGTGAAGAATAAGGGTTACCGGGTTATTGAAATCTGTTATTGGAGCACCAGCACTATTGTAAACCTTAATCTCAACTATTGAATCACCAATCCGGTAGTATCCAGTTGGACCGGATGGGATGTCACCAATTGGATTTGGGTCTATAATTACCCAAACATTCTCCCCAAGGCTATTAGGACCAAATTTTAGCTTTGTATTACCATCGGGGCTTTCTGCTAATCCTCCTTTACTATCATCTATAAAAATACCAACGATGATTATCCCTGTATCATCTGTATGGCCTGCCCCATCATCTGCATGGATAGTGCCAGTGCCTGTAGTGGTTGGACTGAAGGTGGTTGATGTGCCGGTTGTGGGTGAGAGGTTTCCTTCAACTACACCTGTTCCAGTCCAGGTGACCTCGATATCACCTATGTAGTTATTGTCTGCATCATACCCTGCGGCAAAGACTGTCAAGGTCTCATCGGTAGTCATGGTATGGGTACCGACCTCATCTCCTCCACCACCTTGGGCATCCCGGATGATGATGTGGTGGAGAGGTGGTCCATCAGGGGTTATCTTGACTACAAAGGCATCCATTCCACCTTGATAGGTCTGATACTCGCTCTTGGTGGGAAAGTCAGTGGAATAGGTA
>JASEIO010000058.1 GCA_030017475.1 bacterium
TTATTCAGATATCTTAATCTACTGACCTGGATACCTTGTGCCTTTACTATCCAAATGACAACTCTTTTTTAATTGCATCTTTAAGGATAAATGTAGTATAATGTTAGATGTTTTATAAATAATTTTGCGAAGCAAAATTATAATGAGATGACACTTAAGATTACCTTTTACGATGGGATAAGGAATATTGGAGGAAATAAATTTTTGGTTGAGGACAAAGATACGTATCTCTTCCTCGACTTTGGTACACCTTTTTCTAAAAGGTATCAATATTTTGAGGAATATTTGAATCCTCGATCTATAAAAGGACTGCTTGATCCTTTGGCCATGGGATTGCTGCCACCGATTAAGAATATCTATCGAGAGGACTTCATCTGTTCAAATGAAGTTTGGAAAAGGGTAAAAAGAAAAGACCTCTTGCGGAGTATTGATCAACTTGATGGTGTAATCCTTTCTCATGCCCATATTGATCATTCTGGATATATATCATTCTTGCGGCCAGAGCTACCTGTATTTTGTAGCCAGATGACTTCAGTAATTTCAAAGGCTATACAAGATTCGACTCAGGCTTCTTTTGAATGGGAAGTGGCTTATAAAACTCCCAGAGAGTTAGAATCGGATATCTTGAAGTCAAAGGATTATAGAACCCATCCATACAATCCTCATCGATTTGTCTTTGTAGACCAAGAATCAACAAATGATAGTATAATGGAATTTTTCGCTACATCTTCTACTACAAGACCCCTTGCTTCACTTCCTCCAACTTATGCAAATAAAATAGGAAATCTTGGGCTTCGGTACTTTCCAGTAGACCATTCTATATTTGGAGCAGGCTCTTATGCCTTGGAGACATCCATAGGATGGCTGATTTATACAGGCGATTTACGATTACATGGAAAAAGAGGTTATCTAACTGAGAGATTCATTGAGGAGGCAAGATCATTAAAGCCAAAGGTATTGATTTTGGAAGGGACAAGAACTGATTTAGAACCTTGCATAGAAGAAGATGAGGTCTTTAATAATGCCGCAGCGATATTAAAGGATTATGATGGATTAGTAATTGCTGATTTCGGGCCGAGAAATATTGAGAGATTAATAACCTTTCTTGAGATTGCAAATTTAACCCATAGAAGTTTAGTTGTAAATACAAAAGATGCCTATTTGCTGGCTGCAATGAGGTTAATTGATCATGAGGTTCCACAGAAAGACAAGTTTTATGTATATAAGGAAGCGAAGGGGGCTATACCTATATGGGAACAAAGGGTACTTTCCAAATTTGGAGATCGGCTGATAACCGCCAGGGATGTACATTCGAACGAGAACGATTTTATCCTCTGTTTCAGTTTTTGGGAGATAAATGAATTAATCGACATTAATCCAGAAAAGGGTATCTATATCTATTCTGCTAGTGAAGCCTGGAATGAGGAACAGCGTTTAGATTTAGAGAGGCTAAGGAATTGGCTCTCATATTTTGGAATGAATTTTAGAGGTGATCCAGAAAATCCACAAGAGAAGAATCTCTTTCATGCATCAGGTCATGCAAGTGGAAAAGAATTATTAGAGATAATAAAGGAGATTAAACCAGAGATTCTCATACCAGTACATACAGAAAATCCAGAATTTTTCGCACAGAACCTAAAAGGTGAGGAGATAAAGATTCGTTTACCCGAAGAGGGAGAAACCATTTTATTATGATATGTCTGGTTCATTCTTTGTTAGCATTTCATGTTATTATCTGTGAATGGGTATGTCTTTTTACGTTTTTACCTACGTCCTGTTCAACAAAAGGAGGTGGATAAGATGGAGCATGAAATTGGTAAAGTCACTCATTATTACAGTAGAATAGGTGTTGTCGTTATTGAGATAAGTAGTGGAACCTTGAATGTAGGTGACACTATCCATATCAAAGGACATACTACTGATTTTACTCAGGAGATTACATCAATGGAGATAGAACATAAGCATGTAGAAGAAGCAAAAGCTGGACAGACTATTGGTCTTAAAGTCAAAGAACATGCAAGAAAACATGATGTAGTTTACAAAGTAGAAGAGTAATCGATATATGAATCGGCATCTCAGGTTGTTAGAATTCATTATCTTTCTCTGTATCAAGTACTACCTATCTTCTGCCCTTTAGGGTGTAGAAAAGAAGAATCGCTATTCTTCCGATAAAAAATGAAATATCTTTAAAAGGAGATTAAGGAATTATGTTACTATTACAAACATTATGGACTCTCATATGAGAAATTAGTTCCTTTATACCAGAACAGAAGATTATTGATAGATAAAGAGCCCCAACAGAGGAGTTTAACATCTCTAAGATTGCAACTTAGGCACAATCTTTGAGAGATGAGCCAATATCCAATTTACTCTACAACTCTCCATAAACGAAGTTACCCGAACTTTCATGTTTTGACCAATCACTCATTGAAAACCCATTCTTGTCTTTCTCAGTAATAAACTTTGTTGTTGAAGCAATTTTATCAAATAATCTTTTTAATTCTGAATTGCATAGTGACCAATCCAAATCCTTTGCAAGAGTAGATATACATGCTTCGCAGCCTGGGTTGTACTCTCCAGAACAGAAGTATTCAATTACGCTATCCTCCATAAAGAAATTACCATGAGCAAAGCCAGGAGGTACCCATATCCACTCACCATAATCAGTATTAGAACTTGCAGGCATATCATAGGCTATTATCTTCCCCAAGGTGGGTGAACCTTTTCGAATGTCCAAGACCAGATCTACCATTCTTCCTTGAATAGTGCGCACCAGTTTTCCCATGTAAGGGTTCCACTGGAAATGTAGCCCTCTTATTGTACCTTTCTTAGAAAAACTCTCATTGCATTGGACGAACTCAATACCCTCCATAAACCCCATTTCTGGAAGATTAAATAAATCGCTTCTGCGAAACGTCTCTGTAAAATATCCTCTGTGGTCACAAAAACGAGCAAACCGAATAACTTTGACTTCAGGAATGGATAGACTCTTTACATTAACGATCTTCATACAACTTTTCTCTCCTTTAAGTAATCACCCAAGGCCTCCTTCCAATCTCTGGGTTGCTGAATCTTCTCACTTGCCAATACTGAATACTCGGGCCTTCTTATAGTAGAAATTTCCTCCTTGGGCAAGACCTTAATCGAAAGTCCTGCTTGGTCAAATATCTCCTTAGCAAATTCATACCAACTACATTCCCCTCTGTTTGTCACATGATAGATTCCTGGTTCAAAGTTCCCAGTTATTAATTCCTTTATTTTCATCGCTGCATCAACAGTATAGGTTGGGCTGCAGAAGACATTAGAGGTAACCTCAATCTCCTCTCTGGTCTTAGTAAGTTTTAGCATCGTTTCTACAAAATTCATTCCACCTTTTGCCCGACAACCAGTTGTGCCAAATAGACCGGCTACTCTTACAATATAATGATTTTTAACCCACTTAGCAAAGAACTCACCTGCAAGTTTTGATATCCCATAGGTATTCAATGGGTTTGGACAGTCACTCTCCACATAAGGTACTTTCTTATTTCCATCGAATACATAGTCTGTTGAGATATGAACCAACTCTATAGACTCAGCATCACATACTTTTGCTAACTTTCTTACCCCCAAAGCATTGACCTCAAAGGCCATCTCTGGATTCTCCTCACATTGGGACAAATTATGATAGGCTGCAGTATTGATAATAACTTCTGGAGAATAATTCTTCACTACTTTCATAACTTTGGAAAGGCTAGTAATCTCAATATCTTGATGAGTAAGTAAGATAAGCTCTTCATCCTTAAATACCTTGGCCAAATCAGTCCCTAATTGTCCATTCGCCCCAATAATCATTATCTTCATAATACCACCTTCTTACTAGCGGTTTCTATGACTCTACCGCTTTATGGTCTTTAAGGTTCTGTGGTACCCCTCAACTGGTGCCTCAAAGACAGTGTTAGTAATCTTGATGATCTCGTCTGCCTCCTCCAATAATTTCATCCATTTGATGTTATAGTACTTTGGATTATCAAAGTCTGTATATTCATATTCTTTAATCTTATTCACCATATTCTTAACTGACTCTTCAACACTCACTATTGGCCTATAACCCAAAATCCTCTCGATCTTCTTCCCAGAGACACGATAACTTCGAACTCCCTTATACCCATAATCGACTTTAATCTCAGCTTCTATCCCAATCTCTCGTAATGCCTCACGTACCCTCAGAGCAAGCTCAGAGATTCTAAAATTGGCATAAACCACATTAAAAACCTCTCCCTTCACCTTCTCCTCATCTGCCTCAAGACAAGCAATATAAGCCCTAGCTGCATCCTGAACATCTACAAGGGGCCTCCACATCTCACCTCCGTAATAAATCTCCATATATCCTTTTGAGAGTACATCCTTCAGGAAGGTATTTACTACCAAGTCATATCGCATCCTGGGTGAAAAGCCATAAATAGTTCCATATCTTAGAATGACTGGACAGAAATTTTCATCCATCATGGAGAGAAGCCTCCTCTCTGCCTCATATTTTGAACTTGAATAGGCTGCCTTGGGAGCTACCTCTGAGGTCTCATCCAATATCACATCCTTCTCATAAGCCTCAACCCCAACATCATAGATAGAGCAGGAAGAGGCAAAGATATACCTCTTTACCCCCACCTCCTTACAGAATTTGGCAAGACTTTCGGTGGCTACTGTATTCATCTCATAGTTTGCCTTTGGGTTATACTCAGCTGTTGGATCATTTGAAAGTCCCCCTAAATTGATTACCGCATCTACCTCATCTAAAACTGAGGAATCCATATTTCGCATATCACCTACCACCAACTCAACCCGTTCTCTAACTTTATCCAGACCTCCATCCCCGTAATACAATCTGTCAAAGACCTTTACCGCGTAACCCCTCTCTAATAGCTCCTCAACCAATACCGAACCAACATAACCTGCCCCTCCAACAACCAATGCCTTCATCGTTCCCTCTCCTTTTCTAAGTCTAAATAATCTTGGTTAATTCGAATTTTCACTCTGTTTATCTTAACACACTTATCAATATTTTCCCACTTTTACCTAAGATCTCCAGCAAGCTCCAAAAATCTTCTTAGAAAATCTTAAGAATAACTGTATTTCTGAGAAATCAGCACTTTTGTACTCTGGAATGCAATTCCTTAAAGACAGGAATCTGTTTAGCCAAAGGTTGACAAATCCTGTTTCTTGAAAGAAGGTGGCTCATTTATCCTATCGGTTCTTCCAACATTAGTATGGAATTAGGTAAAGGATGACCCTTGAATCATCAATCAGTATTCCAGATAGAAGATTAAGAAAGGGCCTTATTCAAAACCTTATCGACCTATTCAGAAGATCCACCAGTCATTGTTGATAAGTGGAAGTGTGCATCGCCTGTCAATCTACTCTTATCTATGTAAGAAGAAATCTCTTTAGCAGATTCTATTACCTCTTTAAACTTCTCCTTTGCCTTCTCCAATGATCCTTCTTTTTCATAGGTTGAACCCAAAGCGTAGTAGATAGAAGCTTTCCTCTCTTCAGATAATGGCTTTAAGGATAAAGCCTCTTTGAGTTTTTTCTGCTTCTTTGTATCTTTGTTGCTCAGAATAAAAGACCCCTATTTGGAACAGGATGTCACATTTTATCTCTTTATCCTTGCATGATGATAAGACCTCATTGAACTTTTTCTCTACTTCCTTGAATTTGCCTTGTTTTAAATAAATTGAACTCAAATTCCTCCATGCCTCTTCATGGTTTGGGATAAACCTCAGGCACTCTTCAAAGTACTCCCTTGCCTTTTCACTTTCTCCCATCCTTTGGTAAATATACCCAAGATGAAAATTGGCACCACCTATGAGGTCGGTTCTCTCTGGATGGACTTCTTTACCGAAAAGTCTAATTGTGGTCTCAAAAATCTCCTTTGCCTTGTCCAATAATCCCGCTCTTTCATAGGTTGAGCCCAAAGTATAATGGATATTTCCAACTTGTATCTTTAATAAATTATTTGTCTCCAAGATTTTTTCAAGTTGAATTTCATTGTATAAATTATCCGCTTTCCTAAAGTGTTCATTTCTTTTAGCAGCAGAGCCATGACAGTGATAAAGAAGTCCCATCTTATAATGAATATAAACTCTACTTAAAACTCTCAAAGTTATATCTGAAATATTCTCAGTAGATTTCAATACGCTCCTATAATATTTTATTGACTTATTCATAAATTCATTGTTGCGCCAGAAACTAAAAACATCTTTTTTTAACATAACGATATCCTTTATAAACTCCTTACAAATGAGATCACTATCAATTTTTTTTCTCTTTAATTTTTTACCTTTTACATCTATTAAAGACTTATATAACGCAAACCATTTATGCACATGTCCTGGCAGAAGAAATCTTTCCATAACAGTTCTTTTTGCAT
Organism: bacterium; assembly: GCA_030017475.1. Lineage (GTDB taxonomy): Bacteria > UBA9089 > JASEIO01 > JASEIO01 > JASEIO01 > JASEIO01. The sequence continues at coordinate 6,410 of JASEIO010000058.1, forward strand.
TTAGACCCAACTTCTTGCGAAGCCTCTCCTCACTCACTAAAAGCTTAATTGCATTATACCAGTTCTCTTCAGTATGTTGCTCAATCAATATTCCATTCTCTCCATCCACTACAACATCACCATATGTAACCTTCGACCATATACCAGGTATGCCATACATTCCATATTCCAAAAACTTCATGTTGCTTTTACAGTTATTAAATAAATTATCCTCTAAAGGACCCAATCCGATATTAAAACAACTCTTTCCCAATTTTAAAATACAATCCTTATAATTTTTTATCCAGTCAAGATGCTCGACATAAGGATTTCCAATTAATTCAGATGGAATAAACCCAAGACCCCGAAAAATAACCTTCCCTTTATTCTCTTTTAAAATACGCTTAATTGCCTGGAT
>JASEIO010000059.1 GCA_030017475.1 bacterium
TTGTAACCCATTGATTTTACAGAACTTATTTTTTGAAGTCATGAACTTGGGTTAAAGTCATCGAGGATTTTTTGGTAAACGAGAGAAGTGAAAGATTAGAAAAGGAGATGAGTACGTGGTAAATTAAATAATATAGGCTGGGTTCGGAACTCTGCGGTTGCTTCGTAACCTTGCCCTTCGGGTCATATAACAGCGGATAAAAGGCTTCGCTTCGCCCAAATTGCCTTCGGCAACTTCTTTTATCCGCAAAACGTTAGCTGAAATGGCGGTTTTAATAAAATGAATGAACAACAATTACGAAAGCAAGTTATTAAGGTTTTAAAAGAACAGGGTTTTAAAATAAATCCTCATGTTAGGCCAAGAGGACATAGTAAAACTACATATCGTCAGATTCAGCAAAAGACGAAGTTTGAGCAGATATCTTTGCATAAAAATTTTCTAATAGGTTTTACTAAAAAAGTAAGAGACTATTGTAGAGATGGCAATAAAATCATTCCTAAGGAAATTTCTTTAGAATTAAGAGATGTTCAATCAGGTTCTTTTGAAGAAATTTTATTTAGATGGTGGAACTTAATTTGGTGGAGTATTCCATATCAACGCTCTTATGGTCGCCAGATGAGATTTTTATTATGGGATACAACACATAATGCACCTTTTGGACTAATTTGTTTGCAAAGTCCTGTGCTGAAAATGTCTGTTCGTGACAAAGCACTCGGTTTACCTGAGAATGAATTAGATATATGGGTTAATAGGTCGATGAACGCTCAGCGAGTTGGAGCTTTACCACCGTATAATGAGTTATTAGGTGGTAAAATGGCTGCCCTCGCCTTGACTTCAAATGAGATAAGAGAAACATATAAAAGAAAATATAAAAACTATGTTACAATCATTAAAAGGAGAAAATTGAAACCCGAACTTTTATTTATTACAACAACAAGTGCCTTTGGAAAAAGCAGCTTATATAACCGTTTGAAATATAATGGTGAAATAGTTGCAGAAAGTTTGGGTTATACCCAAGGTTCGGGGACATTTCATATCCCGGAAGAATTGTATGTAGAAATTTTAGCTTTTTTGAAGAATAAGGGTTTTAATATTGATAGAGGTTATGGTCATGGTCCCTCAAGAAAGATGAGGCTAATTGCCCTTGGGCTCCGTTATTTAGGACTACCTTCCTTTGAATATCATAATATCAAAAGAGAGTTCTACTTATTTCCTCTTGTTAATAATCTAAGAGAGGTTATCCAGAAAAGACAGAAACCCATCTGGGTTGATCGCCCATTCGATGAATTGGTTAATTATTGGAAAGAAAAATGGGCTATACCAAGGGCAGAGAGAATGCCTAAATGGAGAGATTTTAATAGTGATAAATTTTTTAAAAAGACAGAAAAAATGTTAAAGGAGTTATAAATGGAGAGAGTAAAACAAAACACTTTTGCTGAATTACCAGAAGCCCTTGTAGAAGAAATGCTTTCCAAGAGCGAATTGGCCGGGGATAGGCTTTATGCTTCTTTTAAGGAAATTCAGAATAATAGAGCTAAGATGCGGAAACAATTACAAGAGCAAAATATATTGAAACAAGATACTGAGGTGGGATACCCAGGGATACCGACGACTTGTGGAGTAGATGGTTCTTATGCGGTAGAGAAACTTTTAGCAACTGACTTTGCTGCTTGTGCAGCAGTTGCAATTGAAGGACTAACTCCACCCTCAGAAAAAAGACATTGGGAGAAACCACACCATAGAGTACTTATTCACCCAGAGAAACATGATTCAGATACAAGCACTGTTATTAGAGGAGTAATGATGGAAATGGAGGTTGAACTTGCAGCAAGGGCGCCACACGATATAGTTTTTTTAGATGGTTCTCTTACAACACCTCTAATATACATGAACCAGGCGATAAACAAGGTATCAGAATCAGACGAAACAATCATTGGAAAGAGCCTTGTAGAAAAATTCAAGGACTTTCTTGATTCATATAAAACAATATTAGAATCATCCCGAACCGATAAATTATGGGTAAGTATGCCAAAATATACCACGAGAAGAGAGTTAGGCAAAAAACTCAACTGGCCATCTCATTACGATGATAGAGCAATCCTGACAACTATTTTATCCTCAGGTGAATTTACCTTACCAATCTCATTAGAAGAACCTCAGCAGCCCTGGCACTTAAAACTTCCTTCCAATGATAAAGAACTCGAAAGATTAAGAGAGGAGGTACTACCAGATATAAAGAGGCTTTATGTCTTGTATTACAAACCACACAATTGGACACCGGCTTTTAGAATTGAAATGGCATCTTCTATCGCCACAAACAATTCTCGGATAGCAATATTACTTCAAGGTCTCAAATATCAATGCGGCACACCTGGTATTCTTGAACCCTATCCTCTCTATATGGCAGACCGTATGGTAAAACACCTTGGGAGTGCTATTCCTACATTTAGGCAAACATCTACTAGGCGAATGGCAGAACTACATCAAGGAGATATAGGAGAAATATTTTTTAGTATGCATAGTTATAGAAGCGAAAGCGGGAGGTAAATATGAGTGGCGAAAGAACCAATATTGAGCAATTAATCAGTTCATCTGAGCGAATTGGAACGATAGGTTCACCTTCTTCTACCAGCGGACTTTCTTTAGATATTCTTGGAACAGCGGTTGGCAAAAAACTTGTAGGAGAACTTGCCTTTTTTAGATTTTCTCAGGATGGCAAACCACATTATGCATTAGGACAAATAACAGAAGTTCAACTTAAGAATATCTGGCTTGAAGACCCAACAATGAGGTCTCTTGCACGACAAAGAGGGCAGGTTAATCCTGTAAGTGGACAGCAAGATACTCACCTTGGGGATATGACGGTAAGTGCAGTATTTAGTGACGATGCTAATAGATTTGAACCAAGTATTTTGGGGACTGTTCCAGCCACAGGAACATTTATCCATTTAGCTACTGATCAAATACTAGATAGGTTGCTAGAAAGATACCAAGATGAAATTTTTTACTTGGGTTATGTCTATGGTTCAACACCCAAATTGCCTCTCTGGTTTAAGCACTTTGGGACAGAACCGCATGGAGCCGGTGAAGCATATCACCTCGGAATCTTCGGTAAAACTGGTTCTGGTAAATCAGTTCTGGCAAAGATGATCCTTTTGGCCTATGCAAGATATTCAGATATGGCTATATTTGTAATAGACCCTCAAGGTGAGTTTAGTAAGGATATAAGCGGACAACTAGCAATGGAAGGATTTCCATTGCATTTGGGTAATATTTTAAAAAGTTTAAACAAGAATGTTATACCTATTAGTGTTATAAATTTAGTTCTTGATAGATGGGATCTTTTCGAGCATATACTTGCACAATCAGATTTCTTTGAGCGACTTGCCATTCACACGGCAGATAAAAAAATGTTAGCCGCTGAAGTTTTGAGGGAAAATCTAGAGAGAAGGCATGTTAGACTTTCCGATTTACATACACAAGAGGCTTTCCAAACAACATGGAGTATATTACAGGAAGAAAGAGTTTTGAAACAGATCTATTCTGGTGCTGAATACAGGAACCGCCTTCTCGATATGATCAATCAAACTGATTCCAATGATCATTATCAAACATACTGGTTGCCAGTTTGTAGGTTATTTCAGAGTAATAGGCAAAATGCCGTCACAGTAGATAGTCTCCTAAGACAGGCCTTTACACAACAGCAAACAAAACCTGTGATAATAGTAAATGTTTCTCGTGAAAAAGCAAGAAAAGACGACTTTTATTGGAATGATATTATACAAGCTTTAGTAATAAAAAGGCTTTTAGATGGAATAAATCTTCAAGCGGAATCAAATTATCAAGGAAATAGAAGTTTAAATACACTTGTAATAATAGATGAAGCCCATAGATTTGCACCACGCGAGAAGCCAGAACAGGAAGAACTTAAGCAAGTGGGGGAAACTCTTGTTAGAGCGTCAAAGGAAACAAGAAAATACGGCCTTGGATGGATGTTTATCAGTCAGACTCTATCAAGTTTACATAGAGAAATTATCGGACAATTGCGAACTTTCTTCTTCGGATTCGGCTTGGCCTTAGGGACTGAGTTTATGTCCTTGAAAGAAATCGTTGGAGGAGACCCTAATGCTCTTAAACTTTATCAATCATTTCGTGATCCCCATAGCACCTTTGATATAGCTTCTCGACAATATTCTTTTATGACTATTGGCCCAGTTTCTCCTCTTTCCTTTGCTGGCACGCCCTTATTCCTAACAGCGTTCAATACTCCTGAGGAATTTCTCAGAATAAATAAATTAGGATTATGAACGAAATGAATTGTCAAATGGTTGTAAAACTGCCACTTCATATAACACAGTATATACGCTACGGCTTACGCCTCGCCCTTCGGTCACAACGTCGTATATGCTGGAGCCGTTAGACGAAATGCTCACTTCGGGGTAAAATATAAAAAATGGAGGGAATAATTAAATGAACATGTTAACTACCTCTCTATTCGGCCTTTTACTTGCATTTTTGTTACCCATAGGCCTGGTAACTATTATTTTAGGTTGTATCTGTAAATGGAGAGAAAATACTTACGCAGCCTTTTTTACTTATGGACTTTCTAATTGGATAACCTTTGTATTATTACTATTGTTCTTTTTCCCCAAGCTTGGTTTAAGTTTATCAGATGTGGGTTTTAAAAGTACAATCACTCTGGAAGAAATTTCCTTAGCATTACTTTTTACTTTAGCTGGCTTCGGTTGGTTTGCTTTGATGGAAAAGCTTAAAGTCTTAGAAATGAGGGGGATGGATTTCAAAATTGCCAATTGGAAACATATAGTTATTCTTTCTTTTTATGCACCGGTAACTGCTGCATTCTGTGAAGAGTTTTTCTATCGGGGGTTTGCCATCACCACTTTAGGCTCTATACTTGGAAATTTTTGGATTGCTGGTATAATTTCATGTTTTGCTTTTGCGTTTTTACATCTTCCATATTTTTTAAAAATTAGGTGGATGTGTACAAATCGGGATCTGGGGTCTTTTTCCTATGATATTGTTCATAATTACTGGTAGTATATATCCTGGACTAATTATGCATTTTTTGAATAACATTTTTGCGTATATCTTGCGTCCACTATTCTTAACGAAATCAGCGAGATTGAGAGGTTAATGGAGAAGAAAATGATGCCCTTTCGTTCACACTATCGTATAACAGCTGATAAAAGAAAAATTGAAGATTTCCCCAAATTGCCTTCGGCAACTTCTTTTATCCGCAAGACGTTATACTACGCAATCGGCTTCGGGACGCAAAAATTTATTTATTCAATAGTTTTAAAGATAATATAATGGACATATTAAACCTAATTTCATTAGTTGTTGGTACAGTTATTAGTATTGCTGGCATCTGGATCGGATATAAAATAGCCAAGAAATCTGGAGCCTTTAGGAAAGTTAAGCTCGATATTTCTTTAATGAACCAATCTCTAATTCCCGATCCCCAATTTGAACAGATTATTTATGGTTATTCAGTAGAGGAGAATGCTATAGCCTTATGTATTCTTCCGTTTATGATAAAAAATGCGGGAGAGCTATCGGCAAAGAATGTTAATATCAGATTAGCTATACCCTTAGGTCTTAGAGAATTTAAAGCATCTATTGACGAGGAAGAACTTTTTAAACGGATGGACATATTTGGAGGTTATGACAAATCAGACATTAAAAGAAGAGCATATAAATTTGGAGGTGTTCGGCATATCGATTATGTAATTCCTGCTATAAACCCAAGAAGTAGTGTTGTAATAGAGGAAGCAATTGATATTACTAATGCATCTGGTATGCCGTTTAAAGTAAACGCTATTAGCAAAGATGGCGTTCCACTCCAAGTCAAGGGTTATTTAAAATGGTCTGCTCCTTCAATATATGTTGGAGTATCGGCTACCGATGTAGAACCAATTGGGGGGTATTTTTGGGTTAGGTCGTATCAAGTAAAGGACAAGGAAGAATTAGGAGAGAAAATCATGGAGGATGAAACACAAGCTTTAAGAGAAGAACTCTCTAAAATAGGGGCTCCCAAAGGATTTGTATCAAAAGTTTACGCTCCTGGTATTAGCAAGAAGGCCATTGTTATAATACCAAAGCTGGAAAAGGCTCTAAAGCCAAAAGCATATGCGACCATTAAGAGGCCAATCTATATGGAAGAACCTGAGAAATCTGAGAGATGGTTAATTGGTAATGTTAAAAAGAAATAAAATGTCCCTTCGCCGACAGCATATAATAGCGGATAAAAGGCTTGGCTTCGCCAAAATTTGCTAACAAACTTCTTTTATCCGCAAACCGTTATACGCAATGCTGTGCCTAAAAAGAAAGGACTAATCCTGTGGAGAATCTAACCATGAGTGAAAAGGAATGGTTTAACAAAGGTGTTGAGCTTGGCAAGCTTAGGAGACATAAAGAAGCGATAAAGGCTTTCGAGAAAGCCATTGAGATAAATCCACAGTATGCCGAAGCCTGGGTTAACAAAGGTTTTTGCCTTGGCGAGCTTGGGATAGATGAAGAAGCGATAAAGGCTTTCGAGAAAGCCATTGAGATAAATCCACAG
>JASEIO010000005.1 GCA_030017475.1 bacterium
TTAAAAGAAAAAGACCCATCGATAGATCCCAACATACTCAATCTACCTCCTATAAGACTTGAAATATTGTTTGACAATTATTACAAGACTGGATACCATGTGCCTATGCCAGCCAATTTTAATTTCAGACTAAGAATGGTAGAATTGGCAGAAGAGAAAGGCATAAGTTGGGCAGCCCGGGTGTATGGTACCACCAGAAAGACCGTAAGAAAATGGATTGCAAGGTATAACCAGAATGGATTAGAAGGGCTTAAGGACAGAAAGAAGATACCTAAAACCATTCCCCACAAAATGGACAAGGAAGATGAGAAATGTATAGTCGAATTAAGGAAGACTCATCCTTCCTGGGGTGCAAGGATGTTAAAGGATAGATATAAACTTAAGTGGAGCCATATGGCCATCCATAGGGTAATAAAACAGAATGGACTCATCAAGAAGAAAAAGAAGAGATGGCAAAAGAGAAAGGATCTGAGAAAGATAAAGGAGAAGATGAGACCCTTTGAGAAGGCCCAGATAGATACAAAGGACCTCTCTGATATAGTGAACTACTATCCATTGATGGTAAGATTCAATCTCCCCAAGTTTGAATACACCTATCGAGATATGTCAACAGGGGCCTCGTTCTATGCCTATGCAGATGCCAACAATTCAAACCTTGCAGATCTATTTGCCAGGTATGTATTAGAACACCTTAAGTCATATGGAATAGACACGGCCTCAATAATATGGCAGACAGACAACGGATCAGAGTATATCGGTAATGTCAATAAAAAGACTGATAGGCTGAGTGCCTTTGAAGAGGTCTTAAACAAGCACCATGTTATCTATGAGCGCATACCTCCCAGATGCGCCCACTGGCAGGGAGATGTAGAGAGCTTCCATAGGATAATAGAGAATGAACTATACGATATAGAATCGTATGGTAACCAAGAAGAATTTCTGGGAAAGGCGTATGCTTATCAACTATACTTCAATTATTTCAGGTCCAATAGATGGAGGGACAATAAAACTCCGGAGAAGATCTTAAAAGAAAAAGACCCATCGATAGATCCCAACATACTCAATCTACCTCCTATAAGACTTGAAATATTGTTTGACAATTATTACAAGACTGGATACCATGTACCTATGCCAGCCACATTTTTTTAAAAAAATCCTTGACAAATTTAAAGGATTTAGTATAGTATGGTATTTGTTCCAGAGGAGGGAAGTGGAGTAAAGTGGTGTTCTAATATTATTAATCAAGATATCATCAACTATCGAATATTTAGGTAGATTAATGTTTTTGGGGAAATACGAACATACCTTAGATGAAAAATATAGATTAATTATTCCAACTAAATTTAGAAAGGCTATAGATAACTTCGTAATCACCTGTGGATTAGATAACTGTTTATTTCTCTACCCGATGGATGAATGGATGAAGATCTCGCTTGCTTTAAAAGAAATCTCCACCACTAAAAAAGATAATCGTGCCTTTACTCGCAAATTCTTCTCCTCTGCCATTGAAGTTACCTTAGACAACCAAGGAAGATTCACCTTACCTTTGCCCTTACGAGAATATGCTAGATTGAATAAGGAGGTTGTGATCATTGGGGTTTCTAATAGGATTGAAATTTGGGCAAAAGATTTGTGGATAAATTATGAGAAAGAAATTACAAAGTCTTATGAAGAGGCTGCAGAACAAATAGTGGATGTAGAAATCTGATAGTTGTAAGTTGTCATCTGTTAGTTGTCAGATGAGATGCCAATTTGTTTAACAACTAAAAACTAAAAAGGCTGGGAGAGGAAATGGGGAAGTATCATATCCCTGTTATGTTACAAGAAGTCTTGGAATTCCTATCTCCAAGGGAAGGAGGTATATATGTAGATTGCACTTTAGGAGAGGGGGGTCATACAAAAAGGATTTTAGAACATGGAGTAGCAAGGATTATAGGTATCGATGAAGATTATGAGATGATCGAGCGGGCTCGGGAAAATCTTTCTGAATTCGTAAATAAAGTAATATTTGTTAATGATAACTTTAGAAATTTAGACAAGATCTTAGGGCATAATAATATAAAATCTATAGATGGGATTTTATATGACCTAGGTACCTCTTCCTATCATTTAGAAACTGCATCCAGAGGATTTAGTTTTTTATTAAATGGACCGCTGGATATGCGGTTTAATAAAAGGCAGAAAGTAAAGGCCTCTACGTTAATTAATAGTTTAGCGGAAAATGACTTGGTTCGCCTTATCTGGGGATATGGAGAAGATAGGTACGCAAAGAGAATAGCTAAAGGGATTGTGGAAGGAAGAGCTCGTAGGTCTATTGAGACTACCTTCCAGTTGGTAGATGTAATAAACTCATCCCTTCCTAAGGATTACAAGCCTAATATCCATCCAGCCACAAGAACCTTTCAAGCATTACGTATAGCAGTTAACAATGAGTTAGAGGCAATAGAGGTCTCTCTTAAGAAATCATTTCCTTTCCTAAAGTTAGGATCACGGATTGTAGTTATATCTTTCCATTCCTTAGAAGATAGAATAGTAAAAAGTACCTTTTTAGCTTTTAAAGAGCGAGGTCAGATCATTACTAAGAGGCCTATTACGCCGACACAAAAAGAAATAGCCATGAATCCCAGGGCAAGATCAGCAAAGCTTAGGTGTTTCGAACGGAAATAAGCGTGAAGATAGTTTTAATCTACTTGATATTTGCAATAATTGTTATTTCTATAATCCTTGGCAATATCTGGCAGCATAATCAAATCATTTTTTTAGGATATAGGAAGGCCGAACTCGTAAAAGACATAAGAGAATTAGAGAATGAAAGAAATGAATTAAAGATTGAAATAAGTCGTTTAAGTTCTTTTTCCCGTATTGAAAAAGTGGCTCATAAATTAGGATTAATTACCCCTCAGAAGATAGAGGTAATTCGTATCCCAATGGAGGTAGATAATGAAAACTAAAGAGGACGCTTTATGGAATTATATCTTTGAATTGTATGGGGTTAAGTCTTATGAGGAGTTAAAGAAGGTTCTAAAAATCAAAATCCCAAATAGAAAAGTAGATTATACCTTTTACCAAAGGTTCTCGGATAAAAATAGAGAAATAGAAAGTGGGAAATAGGATGCAGATGAACGCAAGATTCTTATGATCTTAAATATCCTGTTTAATCTGCATCCCATTGATTTGAAGGGGCGAGATGCTTTATTATATCTTTTATGAACTACTTTTTAATGAGGAGACATGGTGCTCCATATTTAGGGTGTTTAGGTATATAACCTTTAGATCGGTTTATGCTGCCTTATCCTCGTTTCTAATATGTATTATCTTAGGGCCGTGGATAATAAAGAAATTAAAAGAACGAAATATTAGTAAAAAGGTTATTAAAGATTATTACCCAATTTCACATCATAAGAAACAGGATGTTCCTACCATGGGCGGTTTGATCATTTTAGTCTCTTTAATCGTCTCATCCATTTTATGGGTAAGACTTAATAATAGATTCTTTTGGATTATAATGTTTTCGATCGTAGGTTTTGGGATATTAGGGCTTTTAGATGATTATCTAAAATATAAAGGGAGGGAGATAAAGGCCTCTCACAAACTAATCTGGCAAATTATTTTAGCCGGTATAATTGCTGTTTTCTTATATTGGAACTCTAAAGAGGCAGAACTCTCTACCTTTCTCAATCTGCCATTTTTTAAGATACCACCCATAAATCTATATTGGGGATATATCCCTTTTGTAATCTTGGTTATTGTAGCCTCTTCAAATGCAGTAAATATAACTGATGGCTTAGATGGATTGGCTATTGGTGCCTTAGTCTTTGCATGCCTTGCCTTTTCTATAATATGTTATGTATCAGGACATGCAAAGTTTGCGGACTATTTAAATATAATACATATAGTAGAGGCAGGAGAGTTGACTGTCTTTATGGGGGCATTGGTTGGAACGGGCTTAGGGTTTTTGTGGTTTAATACCTACCCAGCTCAGGTCTTTATGGGTGATACTGGATCTTTAGCCTTAGGTGGAGCCTTGGGAACAATTGCTGTTTTAACTAAACATGAGTTGGTGCTTTTGCTAATCGGGGGTTTATTTGTTATAGAGGCAGGGTCGGTTATAGTTCAAGTCGCTTATTTTAAATTAAAGAAAAAAAGGATATTCAATATGGCTCCATTACATCACCATTTTGAACTAAAGGGATGGCCAGAGCCAAAGATTATTGTTAGGTTTTGGATTATAGCCTCTATCTTCACACTTTTAAGCCTATCTACACTAAAATTAAGGTAGCATTATGGATGTAAAGGGCAAGGTTGTAACTGTAATAGGTTTAGGAAAAAGCGGAGGTTCTGCAGCACGGCTTCTCTGTGAAAAAGGGGCAAAGGTAAAGATAAGCGAAAAAGAAGATATAAAAGAGATAAGGGATGACTTTTTAAAAAATTTAGAGATTGAATGGGGTAGACATACAAAAGGGTTTGTGCTTCGTTCTGATTTAATTGTTAAATCCCCTGGGGTTCCGAGAGATATCGAGGTATTAATTGAGGCAAGGCATGCTGGTATACCTATAATCTCTGAGATTGAACTTGCCTATTCTTACGTAGCTAATCAAAAGATAATTGCCATAACTGGTACAAATGGAAAGACCACCGTAACACACTTGATCGGAGAGATATTAAAAAGGGATGGCAAAAGGGTTAAGGTATGTGGAAATATCGGCCTTCCTTTTTCCGAAATTATACCGGGACTCAAAGCTCAGGATTTAATAGTCTTAGAGGTAAGTTCTTTTCAATTAGAAGATATAATAGATTTTAGGCCATATATAAGTGTATTTCTTAACCTGACTCGAGATCATTTAGATAGATACAGCAATATGGAGGAATATAGGCATGCAAAGATAAAGATATTTAAAAATCAAACAACCGATGATTTTGCCGTTTTAAATGTAGATGACCCAGAGATTTCTGGTATAAATAAGATCTTACCTAAGATCATCCCATTCAGTAAGCACAATTTAGAAAAAGGTGTATGTGTTAAATCGGGAAAGATATTTTCAAATGATAGAGTGGTGTGCGGCATAGGTGACTTAAGAATTCCAGGCTTACACAATTTAGAAAATGTATTAGCCAGTATTGCAGTGAACACAATCTTAGATGTGGATTTTCGGGTCCTGCGAGAAACCATTTCCAAATTCCAAGGCTTAGAGCATAGATTGGAAGAGGTTTCGGAAATCCATGGGATTAAATTTATAAATGACTCCAAGTCTACAAATATTTCGTCTTTAAGAATGGCCTTAGATTGTACGTCCGCTCCAATTATACTAATTGCTGGAGGGAAGGATAAGGGTTTTGATTATAGTGAATTGAAGGATTTGATGAGAAAAAAGGTTCGCTTAGCAGTACTATTTGGGGAGGTAAGGCATAAGATGGCTTGCGATTTAGCTTCGGCAGTCTCTATAGAAAAGGTTTTAGATTTACGAGAAGCGACGACTTTGGCTTATGAAAAGGCAAAAAAAGGAGACTGTATACTTCTCTCCCCAGGTACTTCGAGTTTTGATCAATTCCGAGATTTTGAAGAAAGAGGAAGGACATTTAAGGAATTGGTAGCCAAAATAGGGATGCAATGATTAAATCAAAAGAGGTATTATTCCTGTTGTTGATTACTATCACCTTAGTCAGCATTTCAATCATTATGGTTTATTCCTCATCCTCTATTTTTGCTTCCCAAAGATTTAATGACCCCTTTTATTTTTTAAAAAGGCAAATAATTTGGGTTTTTATAGGAATCGCGCTTATGCTAGTTTGCAGTCGGATCAATTATAAGGTTTGGCAGAGATATTCCTTTCCTTTAATAATATGCGGGATCGTTTTATTAATACTTGTATTTCTCCCTTGGATAGGAAAAGAGATAAGAGGGGCAAGGAGACAACTGCTGATTGGTCAACCTGTTGAATTTGTAAAATTGGCTTTAGTAATTTATATAGCTGCCTTTTTATCTAAAAAACAAGAGATAATCAAAGATTTTATAAAGGGATTTCTTCCGTTTTTGGTGATATTATCAACTGTTTTTATCTTAACTGTTCTCCAGCCAAGTTTAGGAGGGGCAATAAACATGTCCATATTTTCTTTAGTTATGTTTTTAATAGGTGGAGGGAGGATTTTGCACTTAGGTTATCTATTCCTTTTTTCTCTACCTTTACCATACATCCTAATCTGGAATGTCCCTTATAGAAAAAGGAGAATCTTAGGATATCTATTTCCCTTTGATGATCCCTTAGATAAAGGGTATCAGATAATCCAATCTTTTTCAGCCTTAAGAAGAGGTGCCTTACATGGGGTTGGTATAGGAAATTCAACCCAAAAACTTTTCTACTTACCTGAACCTCATACAGACTTTATATTCTCTATTATTGGGGAAGAGATGGGATTTATAGGTGCGGTATTTATCTTACTCCTTTTCTTAGGATTTGCAATCTTAGGGATAAGAATTGCCTGTAAGGCACCCGATCTATTTGCAAATTTTCTTGGTGTTGGAATAATCTCTATGATAATTACCCAGGTTATTTTGAATATCTCCGTAGTTACAGGATTATTACCCACTACAGGATTACCTTTGCCTTTTATTAGCTTTGGAGGATCATCCTTAATTAGTAATATGATTGCGGTAGGGATACTATTAAATATCTCAAGAATGGATGATAGGTTGCCTAAAGTGAAGTTTATGCCGCGATAGCATAAAAACTCTAAACAAACTCAGCCGAACGATAGTAGAGGCCTATCTTGAAGGTCGTGCTCGTAGTGAGTGGTACAGGAGGACATATCTATCCTGGAATTTCAATAGCTAAGGAGTTGAAAAAAAGGGACCCTCAAGTGGAGATCCAGTTTGTGGGGAGAATAAAGACTGACGAATTTCGGGAATTTAGCTTTACCCAAATTGATATAAAGGAGTGGAATAGACGCATTCTTTGTCTCACTACCTTTGAGTTTGTTTGGAAAATAATGAAAGGTTTTATTCAATCTCTTCTGTTTTTGAAAAGGTTCCGTCCAGATGTAGTGGTTGGTATGGGTGGATATGCAAGTTTCCCTGTTATTTTATCTGCATATTTGTTAAGAATCCCTACACTTGTACATGAACAAAATGTGGTTCCCGGATTAACCATTAAGGTATTAGCTTGGATAGCAGATAAAATTGCTATAAGTTTCGAAGAATCAAAAAAATATCTACGCCATTCTGCAACACTTACTGGAAATCCTGTAAGAGGAGAGATTGGTAAAGTAGATAGGGTATCCGGATTAAACCATTTCGGGCTTGATCCTCACAAGTTTACCATCCTTGTTTTTGGAGGATCCCTTGGGGCACATTCAATCAACAAGGCACTAATTGAAGCCCTTCCTTATTTAGAAGAGGTAGGGTGCAGATTGCAAATAATCCATATTACAGGTAGGGAAGATTATTCCTTTGTACGGGAGAAGGTAAGGGAAAGTAAAATTACTATTCAAGTTTTCCCCTATATTCTGAAGATGGGGCATGCTTATGCAGCTTCTGACTTAGTAATCTGTAGAGCTGGTGCAACAACTATTTCGGAGCTTACTAAATGTCTTCTTCCTTGTATACTTATCCCATATCCATATGCTACAAGTGATCATCAAAGGATAAATGCAGAGGTTTTAGAAAAAAAAGGGGCAAAAATGATCTTAGATAAAGACCTGAGTGGAGATCTATTAGCTAAAGAGATCTTAGAATTAATGACGGACAAGGAGAGATTGAATAAAATGAAAGCCGGCTTAAAAGATATAGGGATTTCTTCTGCCACCCAGAAGTTGGTAGAGTTGATATATTCCCTTAAGAGGACAAAAGGTAGAAGATGTTAAAACAGAATAGGTCTATTCATTTTGTAGGTATTGGTGGAGTTGGAATGAGTGGTATTGCTGAATTATTATTAAATTTAGGCTATAAAGTTTCTGGCTCGGATATCTCAAAGACAGATATAACAGATAGGCTTTCCAAATTAGGGGCAAAGATCTATATTGGGCACAGCGCGGCAAACGTCAAAGAAGTAGATGTAGTAGTAACCTCTTCGGCCATCCCTAAAGAGAATATTGAAGTCCGAACTGCTAAAGAAAATAGGATACCAATAATTCCAAGGGCAGACATGCTCCAGGAATTGATGAGATTAAAAGAGGGAATTGCTGTGTCTGGTGCTCACGGAAAGACCACTACCACCTCAATAATTTCATTAGTATTGAGCAAGGCAGGATTAGATCCCACTATTGTTATCGGCGGCCGATTCCAGAATATTCGCTCACATGCACGTCTTGGTAATGGGAGATATCTGGTAGCTGAAGCTGATGAATCAGATGGAAGTTTTTTAAAGTTACGACCATTCATTTCAGTTGTGACGAACATAGACCTGGAACACTTGGATTATTATAAAGATCTAAAAAAGATAAAAGAGGCATTCTTAAGTTTCATCAATTCAGTTCCTTTCTATGGATGTAGTGTCTTGTGTCTTGATTGTGAGAATATAAGGGAATTGATTGGTAAAATAAGGCGTAGATTTATTACCTATGGAAGATCCCAAGATGCAACCATTAGAGCAGAGGAGATTGTTCTTGGAGGTTTATGTTCTGAATTTAGTGTATTCTATAGGAATAGAAGATTGGGAAAGGTAAGGATAAATTTACCAGGGGTTCACTACGTGAGTAATTCCTTGGCAGCAATAGCAGTAGGATTAGAATTAGGGATTCCATTCCAGGATATTGCCGCTTCGTTACTTGAATTCCAATCAGTTGATCGCAGGTACCATGTTAAAGGTAATATCAAAAATATATTGATTATAGATGATTATGCCCACCATCCAACAGAGATAAAGGCAACATTACAATCAGCCAGGATAGGATGGAATAGGAGGATAATTGCGGTATTTCAACCTCACCGATACACCCGAACAGGATATCTAAAAAAGGAATTTGGAAGGTGTTTCTTTGAGGCAAGTCGGGTTGTCGTAACCAAGATTTACCCTGCCGGAGAAAAACCAATTAAGGGCGTTTCTTCAAAATCAATTGTAGATAGCTTAAAAGAGGCTAATCATCCTGATGTTAAGTATATTGAGGATTTTACGGATATAGTTAATTACTTACTTTCAAGCATAAAGGAAGGTGATTTAGTAATCACTCTCGGAGCAGGGGATATATGGAAGGTGGCTGATAAATTAGTAGAGGCATTAAAAAAAGATGACTGTAAGCCGTAAGTAGTAGGGATTAAGTTTTACTTATAGCTTTAATAAAAGATGGATTTTATTGCGGAGCTTCAAAAGATTAGTGAAAGGGTTAAGATAAATGAACCAATGAGTGCCCATACCTCCATAGGAATTGGAGGACCTGCTGACTATTATATAGAGGTAGAAAATGAATCCCAATTAAAAAGGTTGATTGCGTTATGTCCCAAGTTCAGAATCCCTTACTTTCTGGTTGGTGAAGGATCAAATTTATTGGTTAAAGATGGAGGGATTCGTGGAGTAGTAATCAAATTGATAGGTGATTTTGAGCATGTAAAGATTAAGGATGAACATGTAGTTATTGGTGCAGGAGTGGGCTTACCTCGTTTGTTAAAAGAGGTAACCAAGGAAGGTCTTGAGGGATTAGAATTTTTAATCGGAATCCCTGGTACCTTTGGTGGGGCAATATTTATGAATGCAGGGGCATATGGAAAGTCAATTTCAGAACGAGTGAATTGGGTAAAGGTAATGGATTCTTCGACCCGTGTTAAAGTTTTGGCATCAGATGATTTAAGATTCACATATCGAGGAAGTAATTTATCAGGATACATAATCTTAGAGGCAGAAGTGGTTTTGGATAAATCAGAAAAAGGGATTATAGAAGAGAAGATGAAAGAATTGATTGAGATACGAAAGAGTACCCAACCATTACATGAAAGAACCTTCGGATGTGTATTTAAGAATCCTAAAGGATATATTGCAGGAGAGCTAATTAGCAAGGCTGGATTAGCTGGTTTAAAAATTGGAGATGTAAAGGTTTCCACAAAGCACGCCAATTTTATACAGAATGCAGGTCAGGCAAAGGCAAAGGATGCTTTGGCAATAATTGAAAGGATTAAGAAAGAGGTCATGGAGCGATTTGGAGTTCTTTTAGAAGAAGAGGTTATTACAATTGGAAAGAATTCTTGTCCAACCAAGGTATATAAAAAGGAAAGGCAAACGATATAAAAAAAAACTAAGGTTATAAGATTAGGGTTTTTGGCAAGTTTCCTTTTTCTTCTATTTTTAGGAGGGAAGGAGGTTTACTTATTCTTTTTTACATCCTCTTTTTTCAAAATAAAAGAGCCAATCATAAATATAAATGATGAGGGAATAGATAGAAGGTTTAAAGAATATTGTTATAAAAACTATATAACTACGACTCCCAATATATTTAAGATTGATATAAGGGATTTAAGAGATTATTTAACCAAGATCCCGGATGTCAAAGAGGTAATTATAGAAAGGGGTCTTCCAGATATAATTAAGATTAATGTTATAAAGAGAAAACCTTTAGCAATTATTCCAAAAGGCACAGCCTTTTTAGGGGTAGATAAAGAAGGAGTGGTTTTTCCATTAGATTCATTCCAGGATTTGCCCATAATTACTGGAGTAAATGTAGAAGAGGAAGGAAAAAGGGTGAAAAACATAGGATTACAAAGGGCCTTGACAATTATATCTCAAATGAAGGAAAACCAAAGTTCTATATTGGACAAGATCTCTGAATTTAATGTGGAAGACCCAAATGATATCGTTTCATATTTTACTGAATTTCCCACACAAATTCATTTTAGAGAGATGTCTAAGCAAAGGTTACAGGAATTTAAATATGTTTTGAAACATATAGATGTATCAAAACTACAATATATTGATCTAAGATTTCAAGATATTGTAATCAAATAGCTGATAAGTAAGAGGTCAGATCTCTGACATCTGTCCTCTGATCTCTGGTAAGGAAGGGGGTGAGAAAGGTATGCAGAAGGGTGAGGTGATTGTTGGATTAGACATTGGAACCACCAAAGTTTGTGCAGTAATAGGAGAGATAAGAGAAGGAAGCAATGAGGAAAAGGTAGAAATTGTTGGATTGGGAACTTCGCGTTCACATGGATTGAGAAAAGGGGTAGTAGTAAATTTAGAATTGACAGTCAAGGCAATTGAAGAGGCAATCTCTGAATCAGAACTTATGGCTGGGGTCGAGGCAACCTCAGTCTATGCCAATGTTGGAGGTGGACATATCAAAGGGCTAAATTCCCATGGTGTAATCGCAGTTAGAGGATCTGGAGGAACAGTTACTCATCAAGATGTAAAACGTGCGATTGATGCTGCTAAAGCTGTGGCAATCCCTCTCGATCGAGAAGTTATTCATATCATTCCACAGCAATATATTATTGATGGGCAAGATGGAATTAAGGATCCTATAGGTATGTCAGGTGTGAGATTAGAGGTAGAAACACATATTGTAACATGTCCAATAACCTCTGCTCAAAATATTGTGAAGTCGATTAATCAAGCAGGATTTAAAGTTGAGGAGATAGTGTTAGAGCCATTAGCAGATTCATATGCAGTATTAACTCCGGATGAAAAGGAGTTAGGAATAGTGTTAGTTAACATTGGAGGTGGAACAACTGACATTGTTATTTTTATAGAGGGATCAATCTGGCATACAGAGGTTTTATCTATTGGGGGTGATAATGTTACAAAAGATATCTCTGTGGGTTTGCGGACACCAATACAAGAAGCAGAAAGGATTAAGATAGCGCATGGTTGTTGTGTATCCTCTTTGGTCTCGGATGAAGAGATGATTGAAGTTCCATCAGTTGGGGGAAGAAAGGCAAGGACACTTCCAAGGCAAGTCTTAGCAGAGATTATTGAACCAAGAATGGAAGAGATTTTCAACCTTATAAATCGCGAAATAAGAATGACTGGATATGAAAACTTGATTGCATCAGGAGTAGTACTAACAGGAGGGGCTTCAATGTTAGATGGAACAGTAGAGTTAGCAGAAAGGGTCTTTGGTCTCCCAGTAAAAATTGGTGTAATAAGAGGGGTTGGTGGTCTAACTGATGTAGTCAACAGTCCTTTGTATACAACTTCGGTTGGCTTGGTTCTTTATGGAAGAGAACACTACTTAGAAGGAGCAAAATCAAGATTTGAAGGTGAAGGTTTTCTTAAAGGAGTTTCTGATAAGGTGAAGGGGTGGATTAAGGGATTTTTTTCATAGCCACAGATTTCTCTTAATCAGTGGTTAAAGAAAGGAGGAAAATATGGGATTCGAATTTGAAAATGATGTATCAGCTCCCACTAAAATTCGAGTGATTGGTGTTGGAGGAGGAGGAAGTAATGCTGTATCACGGATGATTTCTCACCGCACAGATCATAATATTGATTACATTATTACCAATACAGACGTACAGGCATTAAAATATGTAAATGCTCCTATTAAGATCCAAATTGGAGAGAAAATTACAAGAGGTTTAGGATCAGGCTCAAATCCTGAGATTGGAGAAAAGGCAGCTAATGAAGATAGGCAGACGATTATGGCCCATTTAGAAGGATCAGATATGGTATTTATAACTGCTGGTATGGGTGGTGGGACTGGAACAGGTGCCTGTCCTGTCATTGCTGAGATTTCGAAAGAGATTGGAGCTTTAACCGTAGGTGTTGTAACAAAACCATTTCTATTTGAGGGCCGCAAAAGAATTGAACAGGCTGAAGAAGGTATAGAAAAATTGATAGAAAAGGTTGATACATTAATCGTTATCCCCAATGAAAAACTTTTGTCTGTAGCTGAAAGAACAACCTCAGTGATTGATGCCTTCCGGATGGCAGATGATGTATTACGTCAAGGAATTCAAGGGATTTCAGACCTAATTACTGTTCCTGGCCTGATTAATTTAGACTTTGCTGATGTGAAGACTATTATGGCAGAGAAAGGAAATGCCCTAATGGGCATTGGTATTTCACAAGGTGATAACAGGGCTATGAATGCGGTGCAACAAGCTATTTCCTCACCTTTATTAGAAGATGGTAGTATTGAAGGAGCTAAAGGAATTTTAATAAATGTAACTGGTGGAACTGACTTACTTCTATCAGAAGTAAATGAGGCAGCGTCTATCATTGAAAAAAAGGCAGATAGACATGCTCACATTATTTGGGGAGCTGTAATCGATGAAACAATACATAATGAGATAAGAATTACAGTCATTGCAACTGGATTTGGAGAGAAAAAAGAGGCAAAAAGGACAGTTGAAAGAGATTTAGAGGTATTAACGCTTGATAAGGCAAGAAAGAAAGTAGAAGCAAATAGATTGGAAAAAGAGGAGGCAAGTTTTAACCTTTATAAAAGTGGCGACCTTTTTGAGGTTCCTACTTTTTTAAGAAAACAGATTGATTAAGAAGTACCATACCTTTCGCTCACAATTGGAATAGTGGAACCAGTTATGTACCATATTACTGTATAGACTTAGTGACAAATAATAGTTTCAAAAGGCCTTTAATACCAATAGGTTGTAAAAATTCTTTGAGACGTTTTATCTATTTTTCTTCCAGTTCTGTGATTCTTATAGCCTCGAAAGCTAACCGCGAAGCCTCCTTTATATTTTTCTCTAAGGCAAATATATTGGCTTTTCTTAATTGTTCCTTTGCTGGATCAATTCCTGATTTTTCAACCTTTATTTTTGCTTCGGTTAATAAATCCCTTATAGAGGAAGGCTCTTCTTTAGATTCCACCTCTCGAGAATAGGCAAATAGGTCTAAATTCCTAGGTATTCTTGGAAATCCGACATGCTTAATTCTTTTTTTAGGTACCGCCTTCTTAACCACTTTCTTAGGCTCTACCTTTTTAACCTCCTCCTTTTCTTCCTTTTTAACCACTTTCTTAGGCTCTACCTTTTTAACCTCCTCCTTTTCTTCCTTCTTCTCTTTCAAAACCTCAGGTAATTCAGGAAGCGTTATTTCAGGCTTTGGTTCAATCTCTTCTTTAGTTAAATCCAGTGGCTCTTTTTTAAAAGGGCGTTCGGCAAACTCAAGATCTTCTTCCTTCCCGATTTTCCTTCCTTGTATAAGAAAATAGGTAGTTCCTAAGCCTATTATAAAAAGAAGAATAGGAATCCCTACCCAAATCAATACCTTTTTATTAAGAAAGGATCCCTTTTTCTCCTCCTTCTTTTTCGGAACCTCTTCTGACAGATCCTCAAACATCTTATCCATCTCTTCTTTTTCTTCCTTTTTCTCTACCATCTTCTTCCCTCCTTTGTCCAAGTATACACGGAGAACGCAGACTTTTTACCTTTATAAAAAGAGAATTATCAAGTGCTTTGCAATGATTATAACTATTGAATGACCTTAAGGGTAGTAATCTCTAAGGCAGAATTGACTAATTCGTGCGCCCTCTCAATATAATTTAAAATCAATTGATGATTCTCGGCATCTTTTGCAAGACGAACAAATATCCGAGCCTTCCTCAATTGTTCCTTTGCTGGATCAATCCCTGACTTTTTAATTATATAGGTAGCCCTTTTACACAACATCTCTAAATCAACCACTTTCTCTTCTAAGCCCATTTCCTTCTTAACCTCTTGCTTTTCCACAACTGGCAACTTTTGACTTGGGATGGGGATTTGTCGATGAGTAATAGTCAAAACCGAAGGTACACTATCTTGTTGTTTATAGGTTCGAAGACATTCCCAGGGAAATAATTTAGATTCTTCCCTCTTTTCCTTTACCTTAGGTATAATTAAGTTTTTGACCTCTTTTAGAGGCACTATCTCCATACCTGAATTTTGAAGGGACGAAAAAGGATGGATAGAAACAGCAGGCATTTTCCCTTCAGCCCATATATCCTTACCTGTAAATATCAGCAATGAAACAAATATCCAGTATTTGGCTATCATATTCCCTAATAAACCTTTCCAAATGTATTATTATAAGTAACATCGGTTATGGTTACATCTAAGATTCTATTCATCAACCCATCTTCTCCATCAAACAATATTCGGATATAATTTGAAGTTAGACCAACAAGTTTATGAGTCTCAGAATCACGGGTATTTAATACAAGACAACTTAATGTTTTACCCTCATACCTCTTTCTAAAATAAAATGACTTTTGCTTAGATAATCTCCTTAGCTTCTCGGTCCTTTCGTGTTTTACAGAAGGCGAGATTTGATCTGGGACTTTAGCTGCCTCTGTTCCTTCTCTCTTTGAATACGGAAAGATATGCATATAGGCAAATGGCAAAGCCATTGCTAAATTATAGGTATTTAAGAAGGCCTGTTCTGTCTCTTTGGGAAATCCAACTATGATATCTGTGCCTATTGATACATCTGGAATAGTTGAAGTCAATTTATCGATCAATGCTACATATTTAGAAATGGTATATCTCCTTTTCATCGAGCTCAATATCTCTGAATCCCCACTTTGAAGAGGGATATGAAGGTGTTTACAAATCTTGGCATTACTTGCTACGAGGGCGATCAAATCCGAACTGATATCATTTGGCTCAATAGAACTTAGCCTTAATCTTTCCAACTCCTCTATTTTTAGCAAACTTTTAAGTAAACTTACTAAATCCTCCTCCCCTTTCAAATCCTTCCCATAGGTTCCTAAATTAACCCCAGTCAAAACGACCTCTTTATATTTCTTATCGACAAATTCTTTTACTTTTTTAACCACTTTTTTAGAATCAGCTGATCTATTCGGTCCTCTCGCATATGGAACCTTACAATAAGAACAGAAGGAATTGCAGCCATCCTGAATCTTCACAAATGCACGGGTGCTATCTACACAAGAGACTTCAAGATCAGTAAATTGGGTATGATTTGATATATCTCCTACTTTTACAATCGGGTGATGGGTGATGGATGATAGGTGATGGGTAAGATATTGAACTAACCCCCTTTTTTCTTTATTTCCAACAATTAAACTAACTCCAGGAATCTTCTGGATGGTTTCTGGATTTGTTTGAGCATAACAGCCGGTAACCACAATGAATGCATGTCCATTTCTCTTTATTGCTTGCCTTATTTCATACCTTGACTTATAATCAGCCCTACTTGTAACCGTACATGTATTGATTACAAAAACATCCGCCTTTTCCCTGAAAGATACAGTTTGAAACCCTTCCTTTTCAAATTCCTCCTTTATTGCCCATGTTTCAAACTGATTCAATTTGCAACCCAATGTCTTAAATGCAACTGTTTTCATCTTAATATCAAGTTAAATCCCCAATTCAATCCCCTCTTCGGTACTATATGTTCCATTTAAGTTTTATCATCTTTTGATAATTTTTATAATTCTGTTTCATCTCTTCTAATGAATCACCGCCAAACTTTTCTTGCAAGGAGCGGGTTAACTCAATGGCTACCACTGCTTCTCCAATGAGCGCGGCTGAAAAAACAGCACAAATATCAGATCTTTCATAGCTTGCGATGGATGGGCCTTTTGTTTTTATATTGATTGAACGAAGTCCTCTCTTTAAAGTAGGAATGGGTTTCATGGCACATCTTACTATAATTGGTTCACCATTTGTAACCCCCCCTTCCAAACCACCAGCCCAATTTGTCTTTCTATAAAATCCCTGACTGCTACTATAAAAGATCTCATCGTGAACCTGAGAACCAGGAAGGTTCGCTCCTTTAAATCCTATACCAATTTCAATTCCTTTTATAGCAGGAATACTCATTAAGCCACGAGCCAAATTTCCATCTAACCTTTTGTCCCAATGTACAAAAGATCCTAATCCAATAGGTGGGTTGTTCACCCTGATCTCAAATATCCCTCCTAAGCTATCCCCTTCTTTTTTAGCTTTATCAATTTCCTGTTTGAATTTCTTCTCATCTCTTTCCTTCCCTATTTGTAAAACCTGACTGGTTATTGAAATACCAAACTCTTTAAGTAATAACTTGGCTATTACACCCACAGCAGTCCTGACCGCTGTTTCTCTAGCACTTGCCCTTTCCAAAACATTTCTTAAGTCAGTCTGATTATATTTTATTCCCCCTGCTAAATCAGCATGTCCAGGCCGAGGGCAAATTAGCTCCCGTTCCTTGCAAAGTGATAAGGAAAGCACCTCTTTTGTGACCCCCATGATACTCTCCCAATTCACCCAGTCTTTGTTTTCAATTATTAATGTAATTGGGGTTCCCAAGGTAATACCTCCTCTTACACCTGATATTATCTCTACCTTATCCTCTTCAATCTCCATCCTTTTCGATCTTCCATATCCAAGTTGCCTTTTTTTTAATTCCCTATTTATCTCTTCTACATCTATATTTAATCCAGCAGGCAGCCCTTCAATTATAGCTACTAAGCTTTTACCATGGGATTCCCCAGCAGTTAAAAACCGTAACATCCTTCCCTCGTTTTGGTTATCAGATGCCAGAAGGCAAAAGCCAGAGATTAGATTTAAGGAAATGATCCTTATATTCTATCATCTGTCATCTGTCCTCTATAGCTGACAGATTACCTTATTCTTTCCCTCCTTTTTGGCTTTGTATAAAACACGGTCAGATTGATCAATCAATCCATCGATACTTTTCCCATCCTCTGGATAGGTAGAAATTCCTATACTTACAGTAATTCGTAAGGAATTCCCTTTTATTTGGAATCGCGTCCCCTCCATCTCTTTTCTTATCCTTTCTCCTACTACCATTGCCCCAAGTTTATTTGTTTCAGGAAGTATAACCCCAAATTCCTCTCCTCCATACCTGGCTACGACATCTATTCCTCTAAAGCTATTATTTCTTATAACTTGAGCCACATCTTCCAATACCTTATCTCCCATTAAATATCCATAGGTATCATTTACCTCTTTAAAATCATCTATATCAATCATAAGTAAGGAAAAGGTTAAATTATATCTTTCAGCCCTTTTTATCTCCTTTTCTAAACATTCTCTAAAATATCTATGGGTATAAAGATTGGTTAAACCGTCAGTAATAGCTAATCTTTCAAGTCTTCGATAAAGTAAGGCATTTTCAATACCTATTGCAGAGTGTGATGCTAAAAGTGAGAGAAGATTTAAATCATCTTCTCTGAAGGCCTGTTCTTTAGAATGGGAAATGGTTAAACAACCTATCTCCTTTCCTCTTATTTTTAAAGGAAGGCTCTCAAAGGAATTAACCTTCCCATCCCCTTTAGTAATAAAACTTTGAGAATCACCTTCCCAATTTATATCCACTTTTTCCTTTGGAACTGAGAGGTTGGTATATTGTTTAAATATCCGATATGTCCGCTCCTTAAACTCATCCAAAAATCCCTCTGATATCTCATGATTAATACTTAATATCAATTCAAATCCTTCTTCACTTTTTAACAATAAGCAGCAGGCGTAATAATCAATCATCTGTTTGAGCAATTGTAAAATCTTCTGCAAGACTTGCTGGTGATCAAAGATAGAGGTCACTGCTTCATTTACCCTATTTATAATTGATAGTTCATACAAGTTCTTATCCAAGAGCTTATTTACGTCAGAGATTATATTCTTCCTAACCTCTAACTTTTGGTTTAATGATGTCAGTTTCCCTAATCTCTTTTTTAAATTGATATTTTCTCTTTGCAACCTTTCTAATCTCTTTTTCAAATCTTCCATTCATTATTCCTCCATAAGAAACCTTTTAATCCTTGAAATTGACAATCCAGGATGATTAATTACTATATGGGATAACCAAAAGGCATAATATACAATGGCTCAAAGTTTTTAGGTAAATCTAATATCTTCTTTATCTTTTCATCATAAAAGGCCCCTACTCCACAGGTAGCTAAACCTAAGGATTCGGCTTGTAAATAGAGATTTTCTCCAACGTGTCCAACCTCTATGTGGACATAACGAACGCCCCGCTCTCCATACCTTTTAGTCGTTCTCGTAAATTCTGCAGTGATAACCAGAACGAGAGAGGCATCTCCTACAAAACCTTGACCCAAACAGGCCTCCATCAAAGATAAAGAAAAATCTCCTTCCTTAATCAATCTGATATTGTGTTTGGATGGCAAATAATGATAAATGCCAGGGGTTACGGATTCTATATCCTTACACACAGCGAATATATCTAAAGGATAGGTAGCCCCTGCAGAAGGAGAAGTCCTTCTCCATCTTTCTATAATTCCCTGAGAGGCCCAAAGTAGTTGAGATAAATGGAGAAGTGGTAGCTTGACTTTTTTAAAATACCGTACAGATCTTCTCCTTTTAATAGCCTCTTCAACAGACATCTCACCTTTTATACTTGGAGAAGGAAGGTTCATTTCCATAATTTTTACCGTAATGCTGCTTCTAAAACATGCTTAGCTATAGGAGCAGCCACCGCACCTCCTTTTCCGCCATGTTCAATTAAACAAGATACTGCCACTTTTGGATCTAAGGCAGGTGCAAAGCAAATAAACCATGCATGATCTTCTCCTCTTGGATTTTGAGCTGTTCCAGTTTTCCCAGCTACCTCAAAGTGTTGAGAAAATGCCCTCCGGCCAGTCCCTTTTTCCACTACCCCTTTTAACCCTATATATAAGATATCCCATGTTTCCTTTGATAAGGAAATGGATATAAGAGGCTCGGGTTTGAAAGATCTAATGGTCTCAAAAGAGAGATTCTCTATCCTTTTCACTATATGTGGTTTATATACCTCCCCTCTATTCGCCACTAAACAAGCAAGATTAGCCATTTGGAGCGGGGTCACGAGGAGTGAGCCTTGTCCTATAGCAAAATTTATGTCCTCTCCAGCATACCATTTTTCTTTTCTTACCTCTTTTTTCCACTTTGGGGAAGGAACCAAACCTGAAATTTCTCCTGGAAGATCTACTCCGGTTTCCTTCCCTAATCCAAATCTCTTGGCATACTTAGCCATTTTCTCTGCCGTTAGCCTTTTCCCAAGATGGTAGAAGAAAACGTTACATGAGTGAATTATAGCCTCTTCAATATTAAGTACCCCATGCCCTTTCTTTTTCCAACAAGAAAATCCATGTCTTCCTAAATAATATCTACCTCTACAAGATAAACGGATAGAAGGAGAAATTACCTCCTCTTCTAAAGCAGCTGCAGCTACTACTACCTTAAATGAAGAACCGGGCTCAAATCCAGCCCGAATAGCTCTATTTAACAAAGGATGGGTTGGATCATTTTGTAATTCTTTAGTCTCTTTTGGATTACAGATAAAGATATTAGGGTCAAAAGAGGGTTTTGAAACTAAGGCTAAAACCTCTCCAGTTTTTGGACAGATAGCCACAACTGCCCCTTGTTTTCCCTCCATTTCTCTTTCTGCTACCTCTTGAACCTTTTCATCAATAGTTAAAAACAGATTATTTCCAGGAACAGGCTCTTTAAAGCTTAACTCACGTAAGATTCTTCCCCTAGCATCTACCACCACCTGCCTCCATCCATCTTCTCCTTTAAGGTACTTTTCGTAAATCTTTTCTACCCCTTGTTTTCCAATTAAGTCACTAAATCTATAACCTTCCCCATGGAGTTCTTTCCATTCCGATTGTGAAAGCTTCCCTAAATATCCTAAGATATGAGCTCCCTTTTCTCTACCTATATACTCTCTCCTTGGTTCAGCCTGAATGAGCACCCCTGGTAAATCACTCTTACGCTCCCCAATCTTTGCAACTTCCTCTATCTTTACATCTTCTGCAATCAGTACTGGTTCAAAAGGTCTATTTCTCTTTTCAAGGATCCGCTCTTCTAATTTAACCTTATCAATATTTAAGATCTGAGATAGGGTCTCTGTTGTCCTTTCTAATTCATCCTTTTGAATCCCCATTTGGATAAAAGAGATGTTAAAACAGGGTCTATTTTTAACCAAAACCTCTCCATTCCTATCTAAGATTAAACCCCTTGGATTGGTAATTGGAATAAACTGAATACTATTTTCCTCAGAGATTCTTCTAAAATATCTCCCTTTTACAATTTGAAGAAAACCTAATCTTAGAAATAGAATGAGAAAGGAGATTATAAATAGAAAGACTATGGAAGATATCCTTTGCTGAACACCTCTCTTTTCAACCTCCTTTAATCTTCTAAACATAGTCTTTCCAGGAATTCCGCAAACGATTCCGGTTAAGTGATTAATTATCGTTTAAATGCTGCGACTCTTTAAATTATAATTGAGATATGTGAGAATTGCAAGAGAAAAATCTTTATAACTCCGATATAAGGAGGGCATAAAAAGGGTTCCTCATCAAAATTTGGGGAACGATAGTAGAGGCTTATCTTGTTTTGGCTATGATAATTCTATCTATTCCTGCATAATCCTTTATCATTTTTGGGTTAGAAAATCTATTTGTGGAGATTATCATACTGCCTATCTTCTGTGATTGGTTGATACCTATCTCTAATGCTAAATAACCATTATCTTTTAAATAGCGAGGAGTTTCCTCTATTATTCTCCTATAAAACCCCAATCCTTCTTTTCCGCCCGAAAGGGCAATCCTTGGTTCAGCTTTTACCTCTTTTGGCAACCCTTCCCAGTCTTCTGTAGGTACATAGGGAGGATTTGAGACAATAATATCTACTTGTAAATTATGTAGAGGTGTGAAAAGATCGCCTTGAATAAATATAATCCTCTTAGCCACATCTAACTGGATTGCATTCTCCCGAGCTACAAATAGTGCCTCAAGCGATATATCTGTAGCATAAATCTTACAATCCAATACCAAAGCCAAACTGCATGCGATTACACCACATCCTGTACCCAAATCAATTATGGTGAGGGGTGATTGGTGGGTGGTGAGTGGTAACTTAAGGATTTCCTCAACAAGTAGCTCTGTTTCTGGCCGGGGGATAAAAACCGAAGGAGTTATCTTAAATTCACGCCCCATGAATTCTGTTTTACCTATTATATACGCTATTGGTTCATAGGCAATTCTTCGCTCAACAAATTTTTTAAATTGGGAGAGTTGTTGAGGGGTTAGATCTTGGTTTATATTTAGATAAAGGTCAACCCTTTTTAGACCTAAAACATCTGCCAATAATAATTCCGAATCGAGCCTGGGATTTTCTTGTCCGCTTTTTGCAAAACACGTAGTTGCCCAATTCAGTGCCTCTAATATTTTCATCTTAGAGCTCTTTTAGCTTTTCCATCTTTTCGTGAATAGCTAAGGAAGATATGAATTCATCCAGATCCCCTTCTAAAATGGCATTCAGTTTATATAGAGTTAAGTCAATTCTATGGTCTGTAACCCTATTTTGAGGAAAATTATAGGTTCTTATTTTTTCTGATCTATCACCTGTACCAACCATCTTCTTTCTTGTATCCTGTATCTCTTTTTCCTGTTCTCTCTTCATTCTTTCATAAATCCTTGCCCGTAAGATCTTCATTGCCTTCTCTTTATTCTGTTTCTGTGATCTTTCATCCTGACAGCTCACCACAATCCCTGTAGGAAGGTGGGTAATTCTTACCGCAGAATCAGTGACATTTACATGTTGACCGCCTGGCCCTCCTGCACGAAAGGTGTCAATCTTTAGATCCTCTGGATTTATCTTAACCTCTATATCAGGAACTTCAGGTAGAACACAAACTGATACAGCTGATGTATGAATCCTTCCACTTGATTCTGTAATAGGTACTCGTTGTACCCTATGAATACCTGATTCATATTTAAAACGCCCGTATACCCCTTTTCCCGAAAATCCAGCAATAATCTCTTTAAAACCACCAAGCCCTGTTGGATTTGAGCTCATAACATCTACCTTCCACTGCATTCGGTCAGCATATTTGGTATACATTCTAAACAGATCAGCCACAAAAAGGCTTGATTCTTCTCCCCCTGTTCCAGCCCTAATTTCCAGAATCACCGATTTATCCTCATCAGGATCTTTAGGGATTAATAATAGCTTTAAATCCTGAGTTAATTCCCTCTTCTTTCTATTTAAACTTTCTATCTCCTCTTTAGCTAATTCTTTTAATTCAGAATCATTCATCATCTCTATTGTATTCTGGATTTCAAGATCCACCTTTTTATATTCCCTAAACCTCTCCACTACATTTCGTAATTCAGCCTGTTTTTTAGCATATTTTCGGTAGGTAGTTTGATCTTGTATTACATCCTCTGTAGCTAAAAGCCTTGTCAAGTCCTCATACTCTTTTTCTATTTCAATCAACTTCTTAAACATTCTTAACTCCTAAGTTCACCTTTTCTTGGTTTCCCACAAGATAGTGGTCCCTCAGGACAGACGGATGTAACACACGGTGGTCCTGCCTTTCGGAATATGTTGGGTGAAACCTCCTTTACCTTTTCTAACATCTTATCTGCTAAGAGCCGAATTTCCCACTGAGCTCTATTACAGCACCTAAGCCTAAAAAAGTGGAGTAATTCCCTTGCATTCATGGTAACTACTATTTTTGTCTCACAGGCATTTGGCAATACATATCGAGCATCTTCTGTAGGGATCCCTTCCGCAATTAGATCTTCGTATACCTTACTTAGCTCTTTCATTGTCTTCTGAAATAGTTCTTTTGCAGATTGCTTTTTAGAAATAGTTGGAGGGGTGGTATAGGGAAAATTATATTTCCTAACATACCTTTGTGATTGCTGAGAATAAGAGGCAATCCTATGACGGACAAGCTGATGGGTACAGGCCCTGGATATACCTTCCAGGGCAAATGTAAAATTTGCATGTTCAAATGGCGAATGATGTCCTGAATTCATCAATCTCTCTATAAATTGAGCTGCATCTTTTTCTTCTTTATCCACCAATTCACTTATATCAATAGTTGAATAGCAAAGCCTTGCTGCCAAAGCCACAGTCTGCTCCGGATTTGGAGTAAATCGAATCAATTCCACATACATTTAACACCCCGCTCTTATTTATGTGTAAGTGAGAAAAGGATTCATAGTCCACAGTTTATTGTCCTTATCTTCTTCCTTCCCTTATTTCCCATTTTCCTCTATTTACACCTTATTTCAGGTTTGTTGATTGCACTACATAAGATTTCAAATATCAATTCATCATAGCTTATTCCAATATGCTCGGCTTCTGCAGGTAAATCGGATAAATGAGTTAGGCCTGGAATGGTGTTTACATCGTGTACGAAAGGCGTACCTTCGTTCGATACCATTATATCAACCCTTGAAAAACCATGACATCCAAGAGCCTTATGAGCTGAAAGAGCGACCATTTCAGTTTTTTGATATATCTCTTTTTCTAACCTGGCAGGGATTATGAAGCGAGTTTCTCCTTTTGTGTACTTTGCTTTATAATCATAAAACTCTCCCCTCGGTTGTAATTCTAAGATTGGTAAAACCCGCAAGTTTTTGTCTACACCTAAAATACCTACAGTAACCGATTTCCCATTGATATATTTTTCAACAAATGCATCTCCAAATTCATGGATCGTATCTTCTATTGCAGACTTAAGCTTCTTCTCATCTCTAATGATTTTAACGCCTAAACTTGAACCTTCTGATATAGGTTTAATAATTAATGGTAGTGATAATTCTTTTAAGATATTTTCGCATTCCTTTTGTAGACTATTAGATAGATCGATCACATAATAAGAAGGGGTAGGGATATTACATGCCTTAAATATCCTTTTTGAAGCTATCTTATTCATTCCTAGACTGCTTGCTAAAACCCCTGAACCAGTGTAGGGAATGTTCATCGTCTCTAACAATCCTTGAATAGTGCCATCTTCACCATATCTCCCATGCAATGCTATAAAGACAATATCTATTTTATGATTCTTCAAATTCTCTACTATATTATTGTCTATATCTAAAGGGATAGCGAAAAATCCTTGTCTTTTTAATGAATCCAGTACTCGCTCACCCGATCGTAAAGATATCTCTCTTTCCCTCGATTGACCACCCATTAAGACTGCAATCCTTCTCCCTTGAAGTTTTTCTCTCCATTCTTCTCTTTCCATCACCCACTCCTCAAAGGAAAAACCTTATTTTCACATATCCTATCTCAAATCTTTAAACGGAATTACTTGTGAAATCCCTACCTTTCAAATAATCTCTTTTGGATGAATACGATTCCTGGACTAATTATTGCTCCTCCATTAGCCTCTCCATAGGGTATTCCATTAATAGTAATACCTTTAAAAGTTGCTGTAGAGACAAAGGAAAATAAGAAGATATCGCCTTCTTCTTTTAAAGAAACCTTTTTTATTAAAGGAAATGGTATCATTTTCATATCTATTGTTGCTTTAACCATTTCCATATTATCAATAATCCAGATATCTTTTCCTTCCTCCTTTTTGCTTTTAATCCCTTTGGCAAAATTTACACTTTTCTTAAATAGGGCCTCGTATAATTTAAATGCACACTCATCATTTTTACAAACAAAACTCTTTACTGCTGTTCCCTTTTTCCAGATATCTATTGATTTATCCATATCAAATTCTCCACCTGGTTGCCAGAAGAGAATAGCACCTTTGGCAAGCATGAGAAAATGCCTCTTTAGATTAAAAAGTGCTAAACCAACAATAATTACTAAGATACAACCTATAATAATCTTCCTTTTCATGGTTAGCTTTCCTAAGTTGTTGGTTGTTAGTAAATCCTATAGACTGAAAACTAATATATCAGATTTTATAGAAAATTTCAACCAATTTTTCTTGACAGATCGACAAGGCTTTCCTCTTCTTATAATGAGAATAGAAAGAAGAAGGGGTAAGAAAACAGGCATAAAAAAAGAACAATAAAAAAACTAATCTTTTTGGATTATTTTGTCGATAATAATAATATAGGGGTATTTTTTAGATTGTAATTAATTACCTAATTACAGATTAAAGGGGGTGAGCTTAATGAATAAGGTTAGAGAATTTAGAGAAAAAAGACTGATGACCAGATCAGAATTGGCAAAAGCAGCAGATCTTTCAATCTCAACTATAGCAAGGATTGAGCAAGGGAAAGATGAACGTCCATCCATTAGAACAATAAGGAAAATCCTATCTGCTTTGGAAATTCCTCCAGAGAAAAAAGAACTGGTCTTTTTATAGTATATAAAATACTTTGTTTTGTCTTAATTGATTAAATTAAGCCCCTTGGAAAGAAAGGGGCTTCTTTTGGATATAAATAGGTTGTAATTAGTAAAAAGGTAGTAAAAAGGTAGTGAAAAAGATTTTTTTTAAAAAAAATATACTTTTTTATAAAAAATGCTTGACAAATTTTTTTTTGTGATATAATAAGAATAGAGGAGTTAGTATGAATGATAGATATAATGTTGAACGTATATCCCCTATATCGAAGATTCAAATGCCGCCTAAAATTGTAAATGAAAAGAGGGAAGAAGAATTAGAACCAGAAATAGATAGGGTAGTTTTATCTAAAGAGGCTAAAGAAAAACAAAAAGAAGAGAAGAGATGCGTAAATAATCTAAAGAGCTTTCGTGAAAAAATGCTTATATCAAGAAGCGAATTAGCCGCCAAGTCAGGCTTATCAGTATCTACAATTAATAAGATTGAACAGGGAAAGGCTTCTCCAACACTAACTACCATGCGTAAGATTTTAAACGGACTAGGTCTTTCTCCAAAGGATAGAGAACTTGTTTTCCCAAATCTATAGGTTTTAAGAACAAGGAAGATTAACCACAGAGGGTAGAAAGATTTGACTTCTGATTTTCTAATCTCTGTGTTTTCTGTGGTTTATACTTTGCTACGTTATTAAAAAAGAGCCGCGATTAGACCTGGAAAAGTTATCGCGGCCCATAAAGGGCTCCATATAGGGTAAAAATATAGACTGGCGCTTTATTATTTCTACCCTTATGCCCTTTCTTTTTTAATATACCACAATTACAAGAAAAAAGTTTTTTACTTTTAAATCACAAATTGACACCTTTAGAGTATCCTTCTACTATTAGTATCGGCAAAATAGTCAAAAAACTTTAGCTTTTTTTAAGATATAGGAAAGTATGCCACCAAGACACGAAGATAGACTATTTACAGAAATCAGAGGTCAGAAATCAGAAACCATTTAAATCTACATTCTGTTTTTTGGTTTCTGGCTTCTGTTTTCTTTGTGTCTTCGTGGCGAATTTTCTTGATAAGGTGTAAAGAATGTTAAGTGGAGTTGTGGGTAATTACTATAATTATTTGATCAATAAAGGATGGATGAACCAGATTGGAAAGAGGATTGAAGAAGTAAATGGACTGCTTTTATCCAGTATGAAGATGCAGCATCGAGGAAAGAGCTTAGGATTAACTCCATCCTTAGATGGTTATAATTTGTCTTATAAGCCAAAGGTAAGTTATTACAATGCCTCGGAAGGTTTATTAAAAGAAAAAACAAGATTTTCCGAGTTTACCACTAAAGGTGTTAAGTCAACCTATATGGAGGGGAATTATTACTGGCTCAAAGATTCACTAAATGGGGTCGCAAGATGGAGGTTTTCTTCAGTAGATAAGGGTGATTTGGATGGAAAAGGATTAGTGGGTACATTAGCCGTTTCTACCAAAGAATCGATTACATCTGGAGATAAATATGGTAATTACTATTATCTTAGCGGGGTTTTTAGGAATTCCTCAAGTTGGAGGTCTTTACACTGGATAAGAGAAAGGTTGACCTCAGGCACTGTAACCAATTTTATGACCCGCCCAGTAATGTTATATTCTGAAGAAGGATGGAAAGGGGAGACTGAGGCTTTAATTACTGTGCGTAATCCTGAAACCTTGGAAAAGGAAGAAAGGACTATAAAGATTGATGATGGAAAGCAAGTAAGTTTCAGAATTGATAAAGGATTTGTGGATGAATCGGGCAATTTAGAAATCACCCTTTCTGGAAAAGGAAAGGAATGGATTGGGGTAAGGAAAGAGAACTTAGTCCTAAGCTATGTTGAAGATATCACAGTCTATCCAACTACCTTTTCAACCTCTACCCGGAATATTGGAAGGACAAGTGAAGAAGAAGTGATTAAAGGAGAAGGTATGCTTAGCAC
Organism: bacterium; assembly: GCA_030017475.1. Taxonomy (GTDB): domain Bacteria; phylum UBA9089; class JASEIO01; order JASEIO01; family JASEIO01; genus JASEIO01. The sequence continues at coordinate 27,890 of JASEIO010000005.1, forward strand.
TGATAAAACCACATGGAGTGAAGAAGGGTTTGATACTAATAAGATTGACCTATCAAGCAAGGTTAAAATTACCTTAAAAGGAGAGACTCGTGAGGAATCCTGGACATCCAACACCCTTTCTTCTTATAAAGATTCGGAGGAGTTTATTAGGACTGCTGAATCTGCTTTATATATAAATATCACCTATGATGACCTTACCGATAAATTTACTATTGAGGCAAATGATAAAACTATAGAAAGTATGACCTTAGAGGATGTAGATGTATCTTCTCAGAAAGAAGGTTTCTTTAGTTATACACATATCAATCCTGACACCAATCCACATACCTATAAAAGGTCTAAGGAATATCAACCAGAATTTGGTGCTTATAGATTACCAGTAAGTACCAATCTTACCAAAATCTCTATAGATTCTTATGATGAGATAATCCCTGGTTCTAAATCCTTAAATCTAAGTGGACCCACATGGGAATGGGAGGGATTTGATGTATATGGAAGTAGTATGTCCTTAGATTTAAATAGCTTAGTTAAAATTACTACTACAGGAGGCGCAAGTCCAGGGGAATGGATGTCTCAAACCCTTGGAAACTACAGTGATGCTACTGCCTTTATGGAGGCTATCAAAGGAGGAGTAGATGTAGATATACGGTATGCTGAAAGTTCTGATAGATTCACCATATCTTCGAATGACCCTACCTCCATTTCGCTTAGCTTAGAGGACGTAAATGTATCACAAGGAAAGGGATTCTTTGAATATACGAATATCAATCCAAGCTCTAATAAAAAGACATATTATGATACAAATAGAGATGTAAATATCCAGTTTTCCGAGTGGATGTTTTCTTCGGTGGATAAGGATAAGGCAGTTTCGGAAATAACCATAAAGGCTAAAATACCAGCCTGGAGGCCATGGGATGATAAAACAACATCTACCAAGATTTCGATAGAGGTTTGGAATCCAGAAAAGGATACATGGGATACCGAAGCTACTGAAGGAAATACCTATCAGTTAAATGTGGGATATGAAGACAGTACTTATTTGGAGGATAGGCTTTCGCTATCATCCAGTTACATTGATTCCCAAGGAAAGGTTAAGATTAGACTAAAGGCTCAGGATGCAACAGATATCTTTGTAGGAAAGGATATGCTGAGTCTTTCCTACACTAGGAAAATACCGAATTATATCATTACAAAGGCTGTGCCAAGGTATACATCCTGGTGGAATAGGGTATCTTCTCAAGGTAGGGAGTGGTGGGGGTAATATCTTTCGTTTAACGAAAGAGGGATGAAAATAGTCTCTTAGGAAGAAACACTTACAAAATACTTAACACATTGCTTGGTATGACATTTGCTTGAGCAAGCACACCTAATCCTGCCATTTGCAATATACGGTTCTTTACTAATTTCGTCATTTCGCGGGCATAATCTAAATCCCTTATTCTTGATAAAGATGCAGTTTCTTGTTCTTCCATTGCCCCTGAGTAATTTAACCTATGCTGCAATTCATTTTGTGCTGCCCCCAACCTTCCTCTCTCCTTTGATACAAAATCAATTGCCTTATCTGCTAACTCAATAGCCTCATTTGCCTTTTCTCGAGTTGATACATCCAATCTTGCCTCATCTCCTGCCTTTTCGGTTAATCCAATCGTTTTTGTATTTATCTCATTTATATCTACCTTTATTACCTCATCCTTATCTGGCCCAACATGAAACGCAAGTCTTAAAGGCCCTGCCTTCCCATAGATACCTTCTACGATAATACCCATTGTTCCAGTAGCGGTTCTTTTATAGTGGTCTATATGGGTTGTTGGGATGTTCAGTGCGGTGAAGAAACCAACAGCATGTGTTTTGGTTACATTCAGGTCATCTAATTCAAATGCCTCTTCATTCTCTATCTTAAACATATCGTTCTCGTACGTTACCTTAAGTCCTGGACCTGGTCTATCATATGTTGCCTTATCCCCTGGTGAATAATATGTGTAATCTTCGGGTCTCTCTAACCAGTTGATTATATCCTGTATCCTCGGTGTAGCATTTGGTGTAGCTGAATAAGCGGCAATTACCTTTCCATTTTCCTGAACCCTGACCATACCATCCATACTATCAAAATCCATAAAGTATTCTCTTCCACCAGTTGTAATCTTGATTGAGCCTGTTGGTCGTACCTCAAACCCAGCACCAGCTACACTCGTTGTTAGATCTATATACTTTAATCTATCGGATACTATCTCCGCATTTGATTCGATCCTACCAGTCACCCCTTTTCCTGCGGATGCATAAAAACCACTTAACCTTGGTGTGGTACTAACTTTTGCCCCGATAGGGGTTACTCCCGTAGGCTTTGTTTCGTTATAGGCTGATATGTTCATTGCAGAGAAGAAACCAACTTGAGTACTTGAACTTGGTTTTTCAGTTAGGGTGATATCCCCTTCATACTCTAAGGTGAATATGTCCTTTTCCTCATCATAGGTCAACTTAATCCCTGGTATATCCGATATCTCATCCATTACCTGTTGTACAGTCTTGAACTCCGTACCACTTTTCAGACTTACTGTATGTGAACTCCCAACCCCAGCCCTATAGATAGTAACCGATCCAGTAACAGATCCTTCAAAACCGGCTTCATCTATTTTTTTAGTTACATCTATCCTTGTAACTCCTCTACCAGGTAGGTCTCCTCTATTTGTAGGATTTCCTGCGTCAGCGGTCACTACATCCCGAACGGATATTGCCACTGCCTCTCCATCTGTTCCTGCTCCAGAATTTAGTAGATTCATATTGTTATACTGAACAGATGAGGCCGACCTATTTATTTCCTTAACCAGTTCATCCACCTCTTGCTGGATATTCTTTCGATCTGAACCTGATACTGTATCGGTTGCCCCTTGGACTAATAATTCCCTTATCCTTTTAAGCATCGAATGGATCTCATTCAATCCTGCCTCAGCTGTTTGAATTAAAGATATGGCATTTTGGATATTTTGTCCTGCCATTTGCATACCTTCAATGCGAGCCTCCATCCTTTTAGAGATCTCTAATCCTGCAGCGTCGTCCGATGCCCTATTTATCCTTTTCCCAGATGACAACCTTTCTAAGTTCTTACCTATCCTTTCGCTTGCGTTCATCAGCAACCTGGCAGCGAAGTCTGCGGTTGGATTTTCTAATATCTTCATTTTTACCCCTCCCTGTAAGATATTTTTAAAGTATCCATACTTTAATGATTATGTTTATCACCCCCCGAAATTTGAAGGTCTTCTATTGACATTATATCACAAAAAAAGAATTTGTCAAGTACTTTTTTATAAAAAAGTGTATTTTTTTTAAAAAAGTTCCTTTCACTACTTTTTACTACTTTTTTACCAATCACAAGATTTCCTTTTTCGGATTAATAGGACGCAGAGATAAATGCAGATTGTAACGCAGATTAGCGCAAATAATTTTTAATCTGACTAAATCTTGATTCAAAAAGTATTTGACTTTTATGGATTAGTGAGATATAATTGAATCTAATGGTTAAGGTTAAGATATGTGGTATAACAAACAAGGAAGATGCCTTAGCTTCAATTGATGTAGGTTGTGATGCCTTAGGGTTTGTCTTTGCGAAAAGTCCTCGAAGGATTACGCCTGAGAAGGCGCGGAAGATTATATCAGCTCTTCCACCTTTTGTAAGTATTGTTGGTGTCTTTGTTGATGAGTCTGCCGAAATAGTAAAGGGGATTGCAGATTACTGCAAATTAGATGTCTTGCAATTTCATGGAAATGAATCTCCTTCATATTGTAAGGAATTTTCTGGTATAAGGGTAATTAAGGCCTTTCGTATAAAGGATGAAGGTAGTTTAGATATTATTAAAGGATACAATTTAACCTGCTATCTTTTGGATACCTATGTAGAAGAAGGTTATGGTGGGACAGGTAAGACCTTTAACTGGGATTTGGCAAAGAAGGTTGGGATGTTTAGTCGAATTATACTTTCAGGTGGTTTAACCGTAGATAATATCTCTCATGCAATAAAAGCGGTCCATCCTTATGGGGTAGATGTTTCATCAGGAGTAGAATCCCGGCCAGGAAAGAAAGATCACGAAAAACTCTGTGAATTCATTAGACAAGTGAGGTTAGCTGATAAATAACAAAATCCACAAAAAAACGTATTCTCCTTGATACCTAACCATATTTAGTGTATACAAGTTTTAAAGAGGGTTCAATGTTACCTAATGGAAAGGGACATTTTAATCTTGATGATACCTTCTTTGGAGGAAGGTTTGTTCCAGAAACGGTTATGTCTACCTTAGAGGAATTAGAAGATTTCTATTTGAAGATAAAAGAAGACGAATCATTTTTATCAGAGCTTAATTACTACCTTAAGGAGTATGCTGGAAGGCCAACCCCTTTATATTATGCCAAAAATCTGACTGAGAAGCTAAATGGGGCCAAGATTTATTTGAAAAGAGAAGACTTGTGTCATACAGGGGCACATAAAATAAATAACACCTTGGGACAGGTCTTATTAGCAAAAAAGATGGGTAAAAAAAGGGTTATTGCTGAAACTGGGGCTGGTCAGCATGGGGTAGCTGTAGCTACAGCAGCAAGCTTTTTTGGTTTAGAATGTGAAGTCTATATGGGAGATATAGACCTAAAGAGACAATCTTTGAATGTCTTTCGGATGGAACTTTTAGGGGCACGTGTTATACCCGTGTATTCTGGGAGTAAAACATTAAAGGATGCCATAAATGAGGCAATCCGCGATTGGGTAACGAATGTTCGATCAACTCATTATGTAATTGGATCAGTGGTTGGCCCACATCCTTATCCTATGATGGTAAGAGATTTTCAATCTGTAATTGGTAAAGAGACAAGGAAACAGATTTTAGAGATAGAAGGAAGGTTGCCAGACTATCTATTGGCTTGTGTAGGAGGTGGAAGTAACGCAATTGGATTATTCCATCCTCTTTATAATGATCCGGTAAAGTTCATTGGGGTAGAAGCAGGAGGCAAAGGACTGCATACCAGACATCACGCTGCTTCATTAGTCTCTGGTTCCTTAGGAATATTACATGGAAGTTTATCTTATGTCTTACAAGATTTGGACGGACAAATAACACCAACTTATTCTATCTCAGCTGGCTTAGATTATCCAGGTGTTGGACCAGAACACGCTTTCTATAAGGATACTGGACGGGCAGAATATGTGGCAGTATCGGATGAAGAGGCCTTAGAGGGATTCTCTCTTTTAGCCACTACCGAAGGGATTATGCCTGCCTTAGAGCCTTCGCATGCTATTGCCTATTGTAAAAAATTAGCCCCTAAATTAGAAAAGGATAAACTAATAGTTGTTAATCTTTCTGGTAGAGGGGATAAGGATGTTCAGGTAGTGGAAGAGGCACTGAGAAGAAAATGAACAGGATTGATGAGAGATTTGTAAAATTGAGAAATGAGGGAAAGGTGGCTTTTATTCCCTTTATAACTTGTGGCGATCCAAGTCTTTCCCTTACCCCTAAATTGGTTTTGGAACTAGAAAAAGGTGGAGCCGATATTGTGGAACTTGGGGTGCCATTTTCAGAACCATTAGCTGATGGTAAGGTTATCCAAGGGGCTACAGAAAGGGCTTTAAAAAATAAGGTAACTCTATCTAAGGTAATAGATTTGGTAAAGGACTTACGGAAGGAAACAGATATTCCTATAGTATTACTCTCTTATTATAATCCTATATATAGGTATGGAATCGTAAGATTTGTGGAAGATGCAGTCAGGGCTTCTATTGATGGTGTTATTATACCAGATCTACCACCTGAAGAGGCAGATATTTTAAAAGAAAAGGCAATGGAATTGGATTTTGCTACCATATTTTTGGTATCGCCTACATCAACTGAACATAGGATAAAACTAATCACTCGCTATTCAACTGGATTCATCTATTATGTATCTTTAGAAGGTACAACAGGCATGAGAGAAAGATTAGAGGAAACAATTCAATATAACATAGAAACAATTCGGGCGTTTACTAATAAGCCAATTGGAGTTGGATTTGGGATCGGAACGGAGGATCAAGCAAGAAGAGTAGCTGAGGTATGTGATGCAGTTATTGTAGGAAGTGCAATTGTTTCGCTAATTGATAAAAATAAGGATAATGAAAAACTTTTAGAAATAATAGGAGGATTTGCAAGGAAACTTTCTATAGGAATAAAGAAGGTAAGGAAATAAGAACTTATATAGAGGGAGGGTTTATGAAAAGGTTTCGTATACCTATTTTGATTGGCATAATAGTTATCTGTGTAGGTATAATAGCGGGTTCATTTACCTACATATTTCTCCTTAGGCATGAAAAGGTGGGTACCTTATTCATCAATTCTATTCCAGAAAAGGGAATGGTATATCTAAATGGGGAGTTGAAGGGTTTAACACCTATAACCCTAACCTCAATCCCTGCTGAGGAATATAGCTTAAAGATTATAAAGGATGGATTCCAGGATTGGGGAGAGGTAATTACTGTCTTGCCTTCGAAGAGGGTAGATAAGATAGCTACCTTGGTAAAGATGGATGTCAATCCACCCAAGATTTCATCTACCCCAGTTACTACTTCCTTTGCAAATAGAGAGATACCCATTGTAGCAGAGATTACAGATGACATCAAAGTTGAAGGGGCTTACCTTTTCTATAGAAAAGTAGGGGATAGGGATTTTATCTCTCTTAATATGCACGATGAAGGGGATAAATACAAGGCCTCTATACCATCCTCATCTGTATCTGAAAAAGGGGTTGAATATTATATTACAGCTACAGATGGGGTCAACACCGCATATTTTCCTTCGGATCCATCGAGGCCTTTAGAGATCAAGATTAAACCCAAACCCCTGGAAAGGGAAGCTAAATATGTCCCAAAAAGACCTTCAGGTGGTAGTATCCATATTGTGTCAGAACCATCCGGAGCAAAGGCATATTTAGAAGGAAGGTACAAAGGTGAAACCCCTTTAAAGGTTACAGGATTAGAACCATGGAAGGCTTATGAATTGCTCTTAACTCATAAAGAATATGGAGATTGGAGAACAAAAACATTTGTGGAGCCAAATGGCGTAACAGAAATAAAGGCTGTATTAAAAGAGGGAGTTAAAGAAAAGGTAGAAGAGAAGGTAGTAAAGGTAGCAGAGAGAAAAGGGATAGAAGAAGAAAGGCCAAGGGTAGTGAAAAAAGAGACAGGAATGGTTTATATCACCTCTCTACCTCCAAGGGCAAAGGTCTATATTGATGGAAGGCTAATTGGTGAAACCCCTATTCGTGGGATTAAAATAGAGGTAGGAAAAAGTAATATAAAGGTTGTAAAAGAGGGATATCCATCATCTACAAAGGAAGTTTTTGTAGAAAAGGATAGAATGACATATGTCAATTTCACATTAGAAGAGGGTTAAAAATGGTGTGGTTTAAAAAAACAAGATATGCTACCATAACTCCTAAAGATAGAAAGGATGTACCTTCTGGATTATGGATTAAATGTGAGGCGTGCAATGAATTACTTTATAAGCGGGAATGGAAAAGGAACCTAAAGGTATGCCCAAAATGTAATTATCATTACAAGATGACAGCAAGAGAACGAATCGATTCTATTTTAGATGAAGGAAGTTTTGTGAAATCTGATTTTACGCTTAAACCAATTGATTTTTTAAAGTTTAAAGATACCAAAACTTATGAAGAGCGGTTAATCGAGGCTCAAAAAAAGACCGAATTGTTTGATGCAGTGGTGACAGGTGAAGGGAAACTACTTGGACATCCAGTAGTTTTAGGTGTTATGGATTTTGCCTTCATGGGTGGATCAATGGGATCAGTAGTAGGGGAGGAGATAACACGGGCCATTGAAATGGCAATTGAAAAAAGGTACCCTTTGATAATTATCTCTTCCTCAGGTGGTGCAAGAATGCAGGAAGGGGTAATTTCTTTAATGCAAATGGCTAAAACCTCTCAAGCAGTGGCAAGGCTTAATGAGGAAGGATTACTTTATATCTCTGTACTTACAAATCCTACGACTGGAGGGGTTACCGCAAGTTTTGCCTTTTTAGGAGATATAATCATTGCTGAAGCCCATGCCTTGATCGGTTTTGCAGGACCAAGAGTGATTGAGCAGACTATTCGTCAAAAGCTACCCAATGGATTTCAAAGAGCCGAATTTATGTTAGAACACGGTTTAATAGATATGGTAGTGAATAGGATTGAATTAAGAAAACGAATTGGAGAGATATTAAATTTCTTCGCAAAGTAAGGATAACAGAAATCCCCAAATTGATACCATTTCAGGGTAAGTAATGAAAAGGTTAAGTTTTACAGGTGGTGTTTATCCAGTTAAAAGGAAGGAATTGGTAAAGCACAAAGAGATTGAAGAACTTCCAGTTCCAAAAAAGGTAGTTATTCCATTAAATCAACATATTGGGGCTCCATGTGATCCAAAGGTGGAAGTAAATGACCAAGTTAAAATAGGACAGGTAGTGGGAGATACAGATAAATTTGTCTCCTCCCCAGTACATGCCTCAATATCAGGAAAGGTAATTTCGATAAAAGACATGCCCCATCCTGTCTTAGGTAAATGCTTAGCTATAATTATCGAAGGAGATGGGAAATCGGAATGGGTGGAGAAAAAACCATTGAAGGACTGGACCGCTGAAAGTCCAAATGTATTAAGGAATAGAATAAGAGAGGCAGGAATTGTAGGGTTGGGAGGAGCAGCTTTCCCAACACACGTAAAATTATCCCCTCCTAAGGATAAACCAATTGATACAGTAATCTTAAACGGCGCTGAATGTGAGCCGTATTTGACCTGTGATTACAGGATTATGTTGGAAGATACAGGATCAGTAATTACTGGTTTAAAGATAATCATGAAGATATTGGGGGCAAGGCATGCCTATATTGGGATTGAGGATGATAAAATAGATGCAATCAGAAAGGTAAAAGGCATGATAGATGATGGGAATATAAAGGTAATTGCATTAAAGGCAAAATATCCTCAAGGGGCAGAAAAACAATTGATAAAGACAATCCTAAATCGGGAGGTTCCATCTTTAGGACTTCCGTTTGATGTAGGGGTTTTAGTCCAAAATGTGGGAACTTCGGCTTCGATAACTCGAGCCATAATGGACGGAGAGCCATTAATTTCCCGGGTAATTACAGTTACTGGCAAAGGGGTAACTAAACCTAAAAATTTAAGGGTAAGGATTGGAACCCTTTTTTCAGATGTTATATCTTTTTGTGGAGGATTAACAAGAGAGCCAGGAAAGATCATAATGGGTGGACCAATGATGGGATTAGCTCAATTTACTACCAATATCCCAGTTATAAAAGGTACATCTGGAATAATTGTCTTTGAACGGGATGAGGTAGAGATTTTAAAGGAAACCCCCTGTATAAAATGCGGTAAATGTGTAGATGTATGTCCTATGAGGTTACTCCCAAGCGTCTTAGGAACACTATCAGCCAATGGAAGGTTCAAAGAGGCAGAAAACTATGGGGTTTTGGATTGTATAGAATGTGGCTGTTGTAGTTTTGTCTGTCCGGCTAAGAGACATTTAATCCAATACATAAAACTTGCTAAGGCTGAAATAACAGCTATGAAGAAGGCTGCCAGTTGATGGGTAGGAATGGAGAAGTTAATCGTTTCTACGTCCCCTCATATAAGGGTTGAAGAAGATGTTGGTTCAATAATGAGGGATGTGATATTTTCTCTTCTTCCAACAACCCTTATAGGAGTGGTAATCTTTGGACTTCATGCACTATACGTTGTCTTAACCGCAGTTTCCGTTGCTATCTTGTCGGAAGCAATTATTCAGCGTCTTATGAAAAGAGAGATTACTGTAAGAGATGGATCGGCAGCCATTACTGGATTACTTCTTGCTTTGAATCTTCCTCCATCTGCACCACTTTGGATGACTTGTATTGGTGCAGGGCTGGCCATAGGATTAGGAAAACAAGTTTATGGAGGATTAGGATATAATCCCTTTAATCCTGCCTTAATTGCCAGAGTTATCCTTTTAGTCTCCTTTCCTGTACAGATGACTACCTGGACCGATCCTTTATTTATAGATGCAAAGACTGGGGCTACTCCATTAGGTATTTTAAAAGAACAAGGTATAGAAGCTGCTTCTCAAATCTCCCTTCTTTCCCTTTTCCTTGGTGAGACATCGGGTTGTATTGGAGAGGTATCAGCCGTAGCGCTATTAGTAGGGGCAATATACCTATTGATAAAAGGGCACATCACCTGGCATATCCCTATATCCTTCATTGGAACCGCAGGAATATTTACCCTTATTCTATGGCTATTTGGGATTACTGCTAATCCATTATTCCATATTCTATCTGGTGGATTGATCTTAGGGGCATTTTTTATGGCCACAGATATGGTTACGTCCCCAATTACCAAAAAGGGGAAAATAATCTTTGGTATAGGCTGTGGGATATTGACAGTAATAATTAGATTGTGGGCTGGATACCCAGAAGGGGTCTCATTTTCTATTCTAATTATGAATGCCTTTACTCCACTGATCGATAGATGGAGATTTACCCATCCTACTAAATTCGGAGGTAAATGATGGGGATAGGTAGAATGGTATTGGTTCTGACATTAGTATGTCTGATTTCCGCTATTTCATTGGTAGTTGTAGATAGTATTACAAGGGAACCGATCAGGATACAGGAGAAACTATTTAGATTGAAGGCAGTGAAAGCAGTATTACCAGGGTATGACAATGATCCTGATGAGGATAAAAAAAATATTGCGGGCGTCGATTTTTATATTGGAAAAAAAGGAGCTGAAATTGTAGGATTTGCCTTTGAGGTTCGGGAAAAGGAGGGATATGGAGGAACGATCTCTGTAATGTTAGGGGTAACACCAAAGGGAGAGATAACAGGAATAGAGATAATTGACCATAAGGAGACACCTGGTTTAGGAGCAAAGATTACTGAGTATGAATTATTCAGGAGACAGTTTGAGAATAAATCGTTACTTAATTCCAAGATAAAGGTTATAAAAGACAGGGGAGATATCGAAGCCATAACTGGAGCAACCATCTCATCCCGTGCGGTTTGTAAAGCAGTAAGTAAAGGATTGGAGTTATTTGCGAAGGTTAAAGATTCCTTATTATAACAGAAGGCAGGGTACAGGGTTTTACCCTCAATCCTAAACCTCAATCATCTGACTTCTCCCATAGGAATATATGGCACGTCTTTCGTATGATTTTATTAAAGGTATTTACAAGGAAAATCCTGTATTCAGGTTGGTTTTAGGAATGTGTCCAACGTTAGCAGTCACAACGAGTGCCATAAATGGCTTTGCTATGGGTATATGTGCTACCTTTGTGTTGACATGTGCGAACTTTGTTATTTCGAGCCTTCGACGCTTAATCCCTGAGAAGGTGAGAATTCCTGTATTTATCGTGGTGATTGCCACCTTTGTCACTATAGTTGATTATTCTATGAAGGCATATTTTTATGAATTACACAAGGTCTTAGGACTGTTTATCCCTTTGATTGTGGTAAACTGCATTATATTAGCTCGGGCAGAGGCATTTGCGTCTAAACATCCTATAACCAATTCCTTAGCTGATGGATTAGGGATGGGCACGGGATTTACACTTTCATTGGTTGTCTTAGGTTCAATTCGTGAAATATTGGGAAATGGAACTATATTTAATGTAGGTATTTTCCCAGATGCCTATCTTCCGTTTTTGGTGATGATTTTACCACCTGGTGCATTTATAGCTTTAGGCCTACTTTTGGGGATAATGAATAAGATTGGAGAGAGGGCATAGGAGGAAGAGAGATGGGTGAGATTTTTCTTATATTTCTATCCGCTGTTTTGGTAAACAATTTTGTCTTAGCTCGCTTTTTAGGTATATGTCCATTCTTAGGGGTATCAAAAAAGGTAGAAACAGCTGTGGGTATGGGGATGGCAGTTGTGTTTGTTATGACACTTGCATCTTCTGCAACCTGGCTTATTCAAAGATTCATCTTAGAACCTTTCCACATTCATGTTCTTCAGACCATTGCCTTTATATTGGTTATTGCCTCTTTGGTACAATTGGTAGAAACTGTTTTGCGAAAGGTTGTACCAACATTATATGAGGCCTTAGGAATATACCTGCCTCTAATTACCACTAACTGTGCTATTCTCGGATTGGCTATCCTTAACATCCAAAAGGAATACAATCTCATTAAATCCACTATATTTGGGTTCTCTGCCTCAATCGGATTTATGCTTGCCTTGATCTTAATGGCTGGAATAAGAGAGCAATTGGAATTTGCCCCAGTACCTAAGCCATTAAAAGGTATCCCTGTGAGCTTAATTACGGCTGGGCTTATGTCTTTGGCATTTATGGGGTTTTCAGGATTGGTGAAGATGTAACCACAATTATGGGTAATTACAAATAAGTGGCTTTGAGGCTTTACGATGATTCTTGAAGCAGCAATAAGTTTAGGTGGCTTAGGTCTTTTATTCTCATTATGTTTGGGTTTAGCCTCAAAAAGGTTTTATGTGGAGGTTGATCCAAGGGTAGGGCGTGTTATAGAGGTTTTGCCTGGAGCAAATTGTGGTGCTTGTGGCTGCCCAGGGTGTTCGAAGTATGCCGAGCATGTGGTTATGGAACCTGAGGTTCCAGCCAATCTTTGTATTCCTGGTGGAGGAGAAGTAGCAAAGGAAGTAGGACATATTACTGGAAAGGAGGTAGAAGAGACTGGGAAAAAGCGGGCATTTATTTTATGTAGTGGTTCAAAGGATCGAGTGGCAAAAAGTTTTAATTATCAAGGGATTGAAGATTGCAGGGCCGCTCTTCTCTTATTTTCCGGAAATAAGTCATGTCCATATGGATGTTTAGGCTTTGGGACATGTGTCAATGCATGTCCATTTGAAGCTATCGAGATAAATGAATTGGGATTGCCAGTTATAGATAAAGAAAGGTGTACTGGATGTGGAAGGTGTAAGGATGTTTGCCCGAAGGGGATTATTGAGATATATCCTAAAGATATAAAGGTTTATATAGCTTGTTCTAATAAGGATAAAGGAAAAGTAGTAAAAGATATTTGTGCCGTAGGTTGTATTGGTTGTTCCATATGTGCCAAAAGGTGTGAATCGGGGGCTATTGAGATAAAAGATAATCTTCCTAAGATATCCTATGATAAATGTACCCAATGTAAGGATTGTGTAGGTAGATGTCCCCAGGGTTCAATGGTTGCTGTAAGTTAATAGATTAATCGAGGATGATGAATGATAAAAGAGGCATTATATTGGGAAAGGAGGGATGGTGAGGTAAAATGCCTTCTGTGTCCTAAAGGATGTTTGATAAAAGAGGATAATTACGGATTTTGCAGGGCTCGGATTAATAGATCAGGTAAGCTGTATACCAGGATATATGGTGAGTGTTCCTCTGTAGCTATGGACCCAATTGAAAAAAAACCCCTTTACCATTTCTATCCAGGGTCAATGATCCTTTCTTTAGGAACTATTGGCTGTTCCTTTTCCTGCCAGTTTTGTCAAAATTTCGCTATCTCCCAAAAAGATGCACCTACTAGAAATATACCTCCTACTGAGGCGATAAAAATGGCTAAAAAGAATAATTCCATTGGAATTGCCTATACCTATTCTGAACCTTTAATCTGGTACGAGTATGTCTTAGATACAGCCCGTTTGGCAAAGGAGCAGGGTTTAAAGAATGTCTTGGTTACAAATGGATTTATTAATGAAATCCCAATGCGAGAATTACTTCCTTATATTGATGCTATAAACTTGGATATCAAATCAAGTGATAATTCCTTCTATCAAAAATACTGTGGTGGAAAATTGACCCCGGTATTAAATATAGCTATGCTTTCTAAAAGGTATGTCTTATTAGAGATAACCAATCTTATCATACCTACCTTAAACGACTCAGATAAAGATATAAATGATTTAGTAGATTGGATAGCTGAATGTTTAGGTCCGGATACCCCTTTACACTTTTCCCGGTATTTCCCTCGTTATAAGATGACTATTCATGCCACTCCGGTAACTACCTTATTCCGAGCAAGGGATATAGCCAAAAGGAGATTGAAATATGTTTATGTAGGGAATGTTATGGATGAGGAGGCAAATACAAGCTTCTGTCCTAATTGTAAAAATCCAGTTGTTATTCGGAGTGGATACGAGATCAAACGCACTAAGATAAAAGAGGGGAGATGTGAGGAGTGTGGTGAGCCAATAAACATCGTCATGGATTTTGCAAGTACCGTTTAAGAGGCAACCGATGGACACAGGTATATTCGGGATGTGTGACAAGAGATGAGATGGTTAATCGTTACCTTTTTATTACTATTATCTATCTATGGATGCGGAAGGGAAAAAGAGGAATACCCTATAACTAATACTGTAAAACCTGAGGTTGAAGAGGTATACTTAGAACAAAGGGAGAAGACAAAAGAAGAAGAGATCTATTTGCAAAAAGCAGAATCCTGTATCCGTGAAGGAGAGTACAAACAGGCAGCCCTATTTCTAAAAAGGGCAATTGAGCTTGATCCAACCGATGCCTCACTTTATTATAAATTAGGAAATGTTTACTCAAGGTTGCAGGAAAACGAATTGGCAGTTAAGGCCTATGTAAAGGCCATAGAACTTGACCCAGAAAAGAACTTCTTGAAAGAAGAAAAACCATAAGGTGCGAAAATAGGAAGTTAAAACTGCCTTTTGTGAATCTTGTCTTCTTATAAAGATATCTTCAAATCGCCTCCCTGCCGCATATTATAAAAAAGTTGCGGAATCGCTGAAAAAGTAGTTGACATTTTTTGGTATAGGGTGTATATAGGATGAGAGAGGTGAAAGGGCAGATGTGGAAGAGATTACTATTGCTCTCTATAATTCTTATATTTAGTCTACAGGCAAGGGCCGAAGATAGGCAGGGATTGAATCTGAATGAGCGAATGATCAGATTGGAGACAAAGGTAGATGGCCTGGATAAGAGAATAGATGAAGGATTTAAGGCAGTAAATCAGAGAATAGATGGCCTGGATAAGAGAATAGATGACTTGCGTAATATTATGTTAGGTGGGTTTGGGGTAATTTTTGCAGGAATCTTCACCCTTATTGGTTTTGTGCTCTGGGATAGGAGGACCGCCTTAGTTCCGGCAGTGAGGAAGGCAAAAGAGCTTGAGGAAGAAGAGGAAAAGATAAAGAGGGCCCTGCGTGAATATGCTATCCAGGAGCCAAAGTTAGCCACTGTGCTAAAACAGGTTGGACTT
Organism: bacterium; assembly: GCA_030017475.1. GTDB lineage: Bacteria > UBA9089 > JASEIO01 > JASEIO01 > JASEIO01 > JASEIO01. The sequence continues at coordinate 43,127 of JASEIO010000005.1, forward strand.
TTATAATCTAATAGATAAAGGAAAAAGCTGATGTGGAAACTCTTTCTCTCGAGAGAGGTAAAGCTTATCTAAATCCACTTAGAAAGCTTGATCCATTAGAAGAATCTTTAACCGGACTCGGGTGGGGCCTTTTCTCTAACGGGGTAAATAGAATTCATTTTGATATAGCTATGAGAAGATTTGGCAGGTAGAATAACCTGCCTTTTTTTAAACACGAATCCTCACGAATATAAAGGTTGAGAAATAATTAGTTCACAGCAAGGGAGAGCTTTTGTTGGATTTGATGATTAAACGGGGATATCGATCGCCTGTCAGAAGTATGAACGAACTATTAAAAGAGGGAAAGAAAAAGAAATAGATAGTGAATAATAAAGTTTGGGCTGGAAAGGTCATTTTGAGAATGACTTCGTAAGGATTTATTTAAAATCGTATAGCCTCTTTAGGAATAGCAAGCCTTGCATCCAGAGTTTTTGGAGCAAAAGGCTATGGTAGATAGAATCAGGAGAGAGTGGTTTTGATGAGGGGATTAAGGATCTTTAAGGTTTTGTTGGGGATTGGCTTGTTTGTGGGTTTTGTTTTTGGCATTGGGCTAAATGTAGGGTGTGCATTACCCACAAGAGAGGCCGATGATGTAGATGAAGCAACCAGACAGAAGGTGCTTGAGGCTTATGGCAAGCTTCCACTCTACTTTATCGAAAACACCGGACAGCTTGATTCTCAGGTTAAGTATTACACTAAGACAGCCAGTCAGACCATCTATTTCACTGATGATAAGATTGTCTTTGATCTTTATAGACAGAGGGAAGAAGACAGAAGGCAGAAGACAGAAGAAGAAAAATTCGAAATTCGAGATTCGAAATTCGAAATAGAAAGGTTAACCTTTTCCCTTAAGTTCTTAAGGGTAAATAAAGAGATAGAGATCGAGGCGAGGGGTCTTCAGGAAGGTAGGATAAACTATCTTATCGGTAATGACCCGGACAAACACAGGACCAATATCCCAACCTACAAAGAGGTAGTCTATAAGAATCTTTACCCGGGAATAGACCTAAGGCTCTATGGCAACCATCAAGAACTTAAGTATGACCTAATCGTCAGTCAAGGTAAGGATCCAGAGGGGATAAGATTTGGATATGAGGGGATAGATGGACTTTCCCTCTCAGGGCAAGGAGAGCTTCTAATTAATACCGCTTTTGGAGTACTTAAGCAGAAGAGACCATATATCTACCAGGAGATAGATGGAGAAAGGATAGAGGTAGAGGGATGGTTTAAGCTCCAGGGAGTTAATCCTTTAGGATTTCATGAAAGGCTAAAGCCTGAACTCCATACTTACGGTTTTGAGATCGCTTCCTACAACCTAAACTATCCCCTTATCATCGATCCAACCCTTGCCTACTCCACCTATCTTGGGGGAGAAGGTTCTGAGGAAGGCAGGGCAATAGCCATTGATTCAACCGGGGCCGCCTACATCACTGGATATACCTGGTCCTCTGACTTTCCCACCAAGAACCCCTATCAGGCCAATAAAAATAAAGGTGGATGGTGGTGGTGGTGGGATGCCTTTGTCACAAAGCTATCCCCGGAAGGAGATAGCCTCTCCTACTCCACCTATCTTGGGGGAAGAGGCTGGGACTGTGGCAATGCAATAGCCGTTGACTCAACCGGGGCCGCCTACATCACCGGATATACCGACTCCAGTGACTTTCCCACCCAAAACCCCTATCAGACCTATCAAGGTAAATGGGATGCCTTTGTCACAAAGCTATCCCCGGAAGGAGACACTCTCTCCTACTCCACCTATCTTGGGGGAGGAGATAGTGACTGTGGCAATGCAATAGCCGTTGACTCAACTGGGGCCGCCTACATCACCGGATATACCGACTCCACTGACTTTCCCACCCAAAACCCCTATCAGGCCAATCGTCAAGGTGAAAGGGATGCCTTTGTCACAAAGCTATCCCCGGAAGGAGACAGCCTCTTCTACTCCACCTATCTTGGGGGAGGAGATTGGGACTATGGCTATGCAATAGCCGTTGACTCAACCGGGGCCGCCTACATCACCGGATATACCAAATCCAGTGACTTTCCCACCCAAAACCCCTATCAGGCCAATCATCAAGGTGGATGTGATGCCTTTGTCACAAAGCTATCCCCGGAAGGAGACAGCCTCTCCTACTCCACCTATCTTGGAGGAGGAGGTTCTGACGATGGCAGGGCAATAGCCGTTGATTCAACTGGGGCCGCCTACATCACCGGATGTACCTACTCCTCTGACTTTCCCACCCAAAACCCCTATCAGACCTATCAAGGTTGGTGGGGGGATGCCTTTGTAGTCAAGATAACCCCTGATGGACTACTTCCTGACCCCCCAACCAACCTTATCGCTACTGCTATCTCCTCAACCCAGATTGAGCTTGTCTGGGATGACAACTCCGACAACGAAGATGGCTTTAAGATTGAGAGAATGGTAGAAGGTGGAGATTGGCAAGAGATAACCACAATTGGATCTAATCCTACTCCTACGGCCAGCTACTCTGATTTAGAACTCACTCCAAATACAACCTACTATTACCAAGTAAGGGCTTACAACGCACAAGGTAATTCAATTTACTCAAATGAGGTCAATGCTTCTACACCCTTTTCTGTTGTTAAGGTTACCAAGAGCTTATACTATGACTTTGGATTGACAGCCAAGGTAGGTGGCAATATAAGTGCGTTATCTGCTGAAGTAGCAGGTTTAGGAGTTAAAGGTGCCGTTGTTTATGGTGAGGTGGAAGGTGGTAGGGGATTAAGGCTTACAATTGGAGATGAGAATAGCAGTAACAACCTATATTTAACTCGCAAGGCTCAATTAGGATTTGGGATTGGGGTTGATGTTGGTAAGATTGACGCAGGTATTGTTGATTATGCTTTGCGCGCAGGAAAGGGCAAGCTAAGGAAATTAATTAGTATAGAATATCTATTTGACAATCCGTTTGAAGATGTAGAACAGGCCCAGGTTATTACAGCAATGATGCTCTTTGACCTTTTAAAACTTTGTGCACCAATGTCTCCAATGTGCGGGCTAGTGCTCACATCTCTTATAGAAAAAGGAATTGGAGAAGTGGGACATAATTATCGGCATAGTATAACAACTGAAGGAGCATCAGTAGTTTCTGGTGGAGTGGCCAAAACAACCACTAGGTTAGGAAGTAATAAATCTATGAGCCTTTCTGGAGAAGCTTCCCCGTATTTGATTGGAGGAAGTGTAGGTTCAAGTGTAATAAGTAAAGATTATGTTGTGCCACAAGAAGATGGTGTATGCAGTGAATTAGAAGGTAAAATAAGTGGGTCCTTTGGAATGGGATTACCGCTTCTTGCGGGCTTTGAAGGAACCCTCATGTTAGGAGGGGGAGTAGAGTATGGAGAAGGAGCCGTTCCTCTAAACTATTACTTAGAAGGAACAGGGCAAGTAGTGGCCGCAACTCCCTTTACTGAACTTACTGAAATTGGAAGTTATAAATTAACGATACCTCGTCCATTTAGAGATTCAGTGATTGGAAAGGATGCAGGAGGTGTTATAGATCAATTATTCCAGGAAGGGAGGATAATCCTAAACCCCATAGATTTAGCAAATGGGACTGTTCGAACAAAAGAAGCTATAGAGGAAGTCTCAATAGAGCAGGGAGGTGTTGAAGTTGCTACCTTAAAACGATATAGAGAAGAGGCGATAGGTGTAGGATTTGGTTTTTCGGTTGATATTAGCGCTGCTTTAGGTATTGGGGGAGGTATTAGTGTAGGAGCTAGTGCTGCTGGCATCAGAGGTACGCAGTGGCCAGAGGATGAATCTATATGGAGAAATGGCAGGTTGGTCTTTATCAAAGACTATGTTGCAGGTGAGCCCGTGTATGGTTTGAACGATATTATGAATAAAGTTATTATAAAAGCAGTCAAATCGATTCCGGGTAAAATCAAAGAGAAGTTAAAAGAAATTGTTGAGGATATTGTTAAGGGAGCTAAAAAAACAATTAAAATTACAGGTGATATTATAGGTAACCTTGCAGAGAGAGGAGCACAAGTAATTGTTGATTCATCTAAATTTGGTATAGATGTAATAACTAACATTGTTTCTTATTCGCCTGGTGTACCTCCTTTAGAAATACCCTATATTAATTCCTTAAGTTCGCCTTTAAAAAGAGAGACTAAGGTCTTTAGTTCACTATATCGCTCTAAGAATGTGGTCCCATTAGAAGAATCAGCCCCTGAGGGTTCCTCAGTTACTATTATAAGCAGAGTACATTTGATAACAGTGAAGGATAAAAATACGGGTGTACCCATTGAAGAATTTCCTGAAAATGGTGTAGAATTAGAGATAGAATTTTCGCCATCTCTTTTACCTAATATTGGTTTTTCAGAGACGGATGCAAGCAAGGTGGAAATATTCTATTATAACAGTGATAATAACAGTTGGGAAGAGGTTGTGTCTGAACAAAGAGCCGGTGAAGATGGAGATATAATTGTTGAGGCCAGTATCTTGAAAAGCGGGGAGTATGCTTTGGGAATATTTGAAATTCCACTCTCTATCCTGCCATATGCCCCAACCAATCTTGCGGCTACCCCTGTCTCACCCACCCAGCTTAATCTCACCTGGCAGGATAATTCAGAGAATGAATCTGGTTTTAGAATCGAGAGAAGGATGGCCACTGAAGAAAATTATCAAGAAATAGTTACTGTGGGAGCCAACGTGAATAGCTATCAAGATATATCTTTAACCCCAAACACTACTTATTACTATCGGGTAAGGGCGTATAATATTAGAGGGAGCTCAAACTACTCCAACGAGACAAGTGCTATCACCCCTGTTGCTGCCAATCAAGGCGGTACAATATCCCTCCCAGATGGCACAAAGATAAAGTTTCCACCTAATGTGCTTCCCGCAGATGCCAATGTTACCATTACTGAGGCAGATCCGAATTCTCAGAGTATTGTTGCGGCAAATGATAAGACCAATCTGGATTTTGCTGTGAGGCCCCTTGATAGGGTAAATACATACCGTACCTTTACGGCGGTGGATATTACTACTGGTAAACCAATTACGAAACTGAACGGAAATGTTACTATAACTATTCCATATCCAGACTCAGACCCAAGCGATGGCATAGTGGATGGGACCACTATAAAGGAAGGCACCTTGAGAATGTTCTGCCTGAATGAGGAAACCTTGGAGTGGAAGTTGGTTCAAGGTTCTCAGCCACACCCTAATGATAATAATGTTACTGGAGAAGTGGATCACCTCTTTACTTTTGCATTGCTGAGTCTTTCGTCCCCAAGCCTCGAGGATGTCATCAACTATCCCAACCCCTGCTATCCGGATAAGGGATTAGCTGAGGATCGGAGGGTAAAGATTGCCAATATACCGCTTGATTCAGATCCCATTATTCACATATACAATATAGCCGGTGAACTGGTGCGGGTGCTGGATGAGACAGATGAGATAATAGAAGGCAGAGGCTCGATCACCGCCATATGGGATTGTACAAATGACCATGGTGAGGATGTGGCCTATGGGGTCTACATCTATCTCTTAAGATGTAATAATGGAATTAAGAAAGGGAAGATAGTTATTATTAGATAAGTAGATAGTAGACAGTAGAGAGTAGTTGGTAGGGAGTGGTAAGAGGAATTAATATGTATTAAATCTGTGAAAATCTTGTGGATTTAACTTGATGTATATGTATAGAATTTACTTGATTTGAAAAGGAAATGGGAAGTATGAAGAAGATACTTGTCAGCATACTGATAATAATTTTACTCCAGAGTTTATCGGCCAATCTCTCCTTGGCAGGGGATGAGGCGTATAAGGGGGCGGGGACGACTGCGGCTACCTTCTTAAAGATAGGAGTTGGGGCCAGGGCCACGGCAATGGGTGAGGCATTTAGTAGTGTGGCCGATGATGCCACAGCCATCTACTGGAACCCGGCCGGACTGTCTCTGTTTAAGTCTAAAGAGTTCTCGGCCATGCACAACATCTACTTTGAGGACATCTCCCACGACTTCTTGGGCTATGCCCAGCCTTTTGGAAAAGATAAGGCCTTTGGGGTGGGGTTGGTTGGTGTATTCATCACCGGTCTTGAGCGATTCTCCGGCAGTCCAACCACCACTGAGCCAGAGGGAACCTTTGCTGCCTATGATGGGGCCCTGAGCCTCTCTTATTCTCAGAGGATCTTTGGGAACCTCTTTGGCGGGGTGAGCCTCAAGGGAATCCACCAGGAGATCGATGGGCAGTGTGGTCGGGGTGCAGCTTTAGATATGGGTCTCTTATACAAGAATAGAATAAAGGGTCTTGATCTTGGCTGCACTATCCAGAACATAGGACAAGAGATGAAGATCTATGAGCGCAGCTTTTCCCTTCCATTGACCATCAGGGCGGGCAGTTCATACAGACTCTTCAGGGATAGATTAACCCTTGCCCTGGATGCCAAGAAACCAATAGATCAGGAGGTAAGCCTCCATCTTGGCACCGAATGGTGGCCCTTCAGAATAATGGCCCTGAGGGGAGGATACAAGTATAAACTCGATAATATCGAGAAAGACCCATTGACTGGCCTTACGGCCGGGGCAGGATTTAACTTCAGATGGCTTCAACTGGAATATGCCTATGTTCCCTATGCCAACTTAGGAGATGTCCACCGCATCTCTCTCTTATTCAGATTTGGCAGGAGAGAGGGGGAAGAAGTGGGAAAAGAAGAGGAAGAAGTAGATGAAGAATATCACACACTGTCTACCCAAATCTTTAGCCAAGAAAACCACATCATTGAGAAGGACCTAAACCCAAATCAAGAGATAGATGGATTCATCTTATTTGAAACCAAAGAATCTCCAAAGAAATTAAGCTATGAGGATTAAAACTCCATAACCTTTGATTTTTAACACCAATTCAAACAGCGATTCCGCAAACTTTATTCTTTGACCTACCCAAATCCATTTATAACTAACTGTAACCCACCATTTTCCCTACCAAATAACTACTAAGCAAATTCGCATTCGTAAAAAGTCCTTGGTCTTTCTCTTAATCTTGCATATAATAACTATATAAGATAGAGTGGAGGGGTAATATTATGTATAGATACAAGATGAAAAGAGGGGAGCAAGAGAGCCGTTCTCGACTAAAGCCGTATATTAGTCATGGTGGGACGGTTCATTAACAAGAATTACTTGCGGGAAGGATGACAACATTATACCTCAATCTCCAGACCGTCATATGCCAGGTCTATCTCAAAAGGTATTTTATCACTGATTTGGTCTATGTCAAACAAAATTATTGAGATTACCCTCCCAATTTTTTTCGTTGACTAAATATTACTTATAAGGTTATAATCATGTAATGGAGGAGAGGCAATGACCTTTCAAGAGATAATCTTGAACTTACTTAAATTTTGGGATGCGGAAGGATGTGTTATTGCGCAACCTTATGACATTGAGGTAGGAGCAGGCACATTTAATCCCCATACCTTTTTAAGGGTATTGGGTCCTGAACCATGGAAGGTAGCTTATGTTGAGCCATCCCGCCGTCCAACTGACGGAAGATATGGCGACAATCCTAATAGGCTACAGCATTATTATCAATTTCAGGTGATCATTAAACCATCCCCGGACAATATCCAAGATATCTATCTAAAAAGCTTAAGCTATTTAGGGATTGATCTAAAGAAACACGATGTTAGGTTTATAGAAGATGATTGGGAATCCCCCACATTAGGTGCCTGGGGATTAGGTTGGGAGGTATGGTTAGATGGGCTGGAGATAACCCAATTTACGTATTTTCAACAAGTTGGGTCTCTTGATCTTGACCCAATATCAGTTGAGTTGACATATGGTTTAGAAAGGATAGCTATGTATATACAGGAAGTAGATAATGTCTTTGATATTACATGGAGCGAGGGAGTAAAATATGGAGAGATTCATCATCAAGGAGAGGTGGAAAATTCAACCTATAATTTTGAAGTAGCGGATGTACAATTATTATTTAGCCTTTTTGAATCATATGAAAGGGAAGCGAAGAGGATACTAAAAAAGGGATTGATTTTGCCAGCCTATGATTATGTCTTAAAATGTTCCCATACCTTTAACCTACTTGATGCAAGAGGTGCCCTATCAGTAACTGAAAGGACAGCCTTTATTGGAAGGGTAAGAAACTTGGCTAAAGAATGCGCATTAGGTTATATTAGACAAAGGGAAGATATGGGATTCCCACTGATTAAAAATGATTATAACTATCCATAATCTATGATATCCTTAATATAGAGGATAAAAATGGCTTACAATACAATAGGTGGGATAAATAGATACAATTATTGGATGGGGGTTTGGGGAAGAGGTAAAGGATTGGTTAGAAAAAAGGAGGTAAAAAGAGAGCCCATCCCAACTGATGTATATAGACCTTCATTTAGATCTGGGATTCCTATCGAGACCCCTTATTCAGCTCCAAGCATATTAATTAAAAAAGAAGAAAGGGTTTCTGGATATGATCTATGGAAAAAATTTGAGGAGATTGCGAGGGATATAATGAGAGAGGAGGGTTATGGTAATGTGATCTATAAATCAAAGATGAATGAAGAGGTAGTCATAACCGAAGAAGATACAAAAGAATCTATTAGGGCTAAGATAGATGAGATAATAGGTAGATGGCCGTATTGGGACTTACAACTGGAAGAAAGAATAGATATTTCGGAAAGGGCAAAGGATATCTTGGCTTCCTATTTGTATGAAAAGGTTCATGGTGGCAAAATATCCTTTTCAGAACTTGGCAAAAAAGAGGTTCCAAGGGATAGGGAAGAAGAAGGGACCTTTTTTTTGGGACAAGTTTTGAATAGAATTAGGGATTACGGAATTAGAATGTATAAAAAAACTAAAGAATTGTTTAGGATATATAAGGAAACTCCAGGGTTATTAAGTAGTTTATCATCGAACTTAGCTACTGTAGAATACGTAGTCTAAAGATCGCTTATTGGATGTTATAAAAGGAAGGTGGTGAATAGAGATGATAGAGTTTTTAAGGAGGTTTTTTTTAACAGGGCTTGGGGCACTAACATTGACCAAGGAAAAGATTGAAGAGATTGTAGAGACATTGATCAAAAAAGGTGAAATTACTGTAGAAGAAGGGAAGCAATTTGTTAAGGATATTCTGAGACATACAGAAGAAGGGAAGAAGATTTTAGAGGAGAAGATTGATGTAGGTGTTAAAAAGGTAATCGAAAGAATGGATTTAGCTACCAAAAAGGAGCTAAATGATTTGAGTGAAAAGGTGAGTGTTTTGGAGAAGAAGATTAAAGAATCAACAAAATAACTACCACTTTAATGTTATTGAAGAAAAAGGACAAGGAATAAATGAGTAGGTTATTTCTAATTGATGGACATAGTTTAGCCTATCGCGCCTTTTATGCAATCCCACACCTTCGTAATTCTAAAGGACAACTAACTAATGCCGTATATGGTTTTACTACTATGCTTTTGAAGCTTCTTCGTGAGGAAAGTCCGGATTATTTGGGGGTGGTTTTTGATTCAAAAGGTCCTACATTCCGTCATAGGGAATATAGCCAATACAAGGCTACTCGGGAAAGAATGCCTGATGAAATGAGGATACAATTGTCACTTATTAGAGAGGTAATTGATGCCTTCCGTATTCCCTGTATAACGTGCGAAGGATATGAAGCTGATGATGTAATAGGAACCATTGTTAAAAGGTATAGAGACCAGGTGGATGAGATAATTATAGTGAGTGGTGATAAGGATGTATTACAGTTAGTTGATCGAAAGATAAAGGTTATGGCTACAAAGAAGGGGATAACGGATGTAGTTATCTATGATGAGGAGAGAGTGAGAGATAAATTTGGAGTCTTGCCACATCAGGTAGTGGATGTTTTGGCATTAATGGGAGACCAATCTGATAATGTACCAGGGATTCCAGGGATAGGTGAAAAGACTGCTAAGGAATTAATTAGAAACTTTGGGGGTTTAGATGAGATATTTAGAAGATTAGATGAGGTAGAGGAGGGGTTAAGAAAGAAGATTCTTAATGGAAAAGAGGAGGCTTGCTTAAGTAGGAGATTGGTTGTAATTGATACTCAGGTTCCATTACATCTTAATCTTTCAGAATGTAAGGTTTCGGATTTCGATACCACAAAGCTGTGGGATGTATTAGTCAAACTTGAGTTTAAAGGTTTATTGAAGGACTTAGGATTGAAGGGAAAGGGGTATGAAGTAGATTATAGAGTTATTAAAGAGCCCGCATCTCTTTCGAGATTAATCGATAGTCTTTCTTCACCATTTTGTATCGATTTAGAAATTACATCCCAAAATCCGATCCAGGCGCAGCTTGTTGGAATAGCTATATCAAATAAACCTTATACAGGCTTCTACATTCCTGTAGACAAAACCTCCTGCCTTGATTCAAATTTTGTGTTACAGAGGTTAAAACCTGTTTTAGAGGATGAAAGGATAAAGAAATATGGACAGAATATAAAATATGGAATCTTAGTTTTAGGACGCTATGGGATCAGATTAAAAGGAATAGATTTTGATACCATGATTGCATCATATGTCTTAAATCCAGAAACGAATAAACATGCCTTAGAAGATATAGCATTGAAATACTTAGGAGAAAGAAAGGATTCCTATAAGGAGCTATTTGGTCAAGTCCCAATAAAAGACGTTCCAATAAAGAAGATTTTTCATTATGCCTGTTCTCTCACGGATACCACCTTTAGATTGGTGGATGTCTTAAAACAAAAAATCATGGCATCAGGGGTTGACAGTTTGTTTCGGGAGATCGAGATGCCACTTATTGAAGTGCTTGCTGATATGGAAATGACTGGAATAAAAGTTGATACAGATTACCTTAAGAAGATGTCGAGGGATTTAGGGAAAAGGATTACGGAATTGATACATGAGATCTATCAATTGGCCGAAGAGGAATTTAATCCAAACTCCCATAAGCAATTAAGCCACATATTCTTTGAGAAATTACACCTACCTATAATAAAAAGGACCAAAACAGGATATTCAACGGATGAAGAGGTATTAAGGAGGTTATCTGAAATTCATCCATTGCCCAGGCTCCTTTTAGAATATAGAGAGTTAACAAAGTTAAAATCAACCTATGTAGATGCATTATTTAACATAGTTAACCCAGAAACAAAAAGGGTACATACATCCTTCAATCAATCAGTAACCTCAACAGGAAGATTATCAAGTTCTGATCCAAATCTGCAGAATATACCTATTAGGATCCCTCTTGGAAAGGAGATTAGAAAGGCATTTATTCCTGAAAATTGCGACTATACCTTATTGTCCTGTGATTATTCCCAGATAGAACTGAGGATCTTGGCTCATATATCCCGAGATCAAAGTCTTACACAAGCGTTTCGGCAGGAAAAGGATATCCATACCCAGACTGCAAAAGAGGTATTTGGCGTAGATGTTGTTACCCCTGATTTAAGAAGGAAGGCAAAGGTCGTAAACTTTGGAATTGTATATGGAATGAGTTGCTTTGGATTGAGTAAAGAACTGGGAATAACCCCAAAAGAGGCTGAAGAGATTATCAATAAATACTTTGAGAGATTTGCGGGAGTAAAACAGTATATAGAATGGGTTATAAACTTTGCTCGAGAAAATGGATATGTAAAAACTCTATGGGGAAGGATAAGATATTTGCCAGATATAAACAGTAAAAACAGAAATGTCCGAGAGCTTGCAGAGCGTACTGCTATCAATACCCCAATTCAAGGGTCAGCGGCTGATTTAATGAAGATAGCTATGATAAATGTAAGGCGCGCCCTTAAGGACAAAAAAACAAAGATGTTACTTCAGGTTCATGATGAATTGTTGTTTGAGGCCCCCAAATCGGAATTACATGAAGTTGTTCCAATAATTAAGAGATGTATGGAAGATATAAGGCTTGAAGTCCCCATAAAGGTAAACGTAGCTTCAGGTAAGAATTGGGGAGAAATCTATTAAAGATTAGTTACAGGTTTTCAGTTGTCAGATGAAAACAAAAAGGTGGAGAGTATTGAATTATGGAAGTATTCGATAGATTGAAAAGGGCGCTTATCCCAACTAAAGGGCTTTTTTCGATTTTTGTTAATAAAGGGATTTCGCAAAGGCTTATCTCAGAAGTTGAAGAAAGATTGATCTTGGCTGATGTTGGGATAGACACAACCTCTAAAATAATTGATAGATTGAAGGATATCCAACACAAGATAACGCCCGGTAATGAACAACAGGTATTAGATCTTTTAAAACACATAGTTTATGAAATCTTACGTGATGGGAATTTTCATTTAAATTTATCACAACTTCCCTGTGTAATAATGATTATAGGAGTTAATGGTGTTGGTAAGACCTTGACTGCGGCCAAGCTTTCAAAAAGATTTAAGGACCAGGGGATGAGTGTGCTTTTAGTCGCTTCGGACACCTTTCGTGCTTCGGCAATTACGCAACTTTCGCTCCTTGCAGAAAGAGCTGGGGTTCCTCTCTTTAAACAAAAAGAAGGTCAAGATCCATCTTCAGTGGTTTATGATGCCTTATCTTTAGTGAATAAAAGAGATATAGATGTGGCAATTATTGATACTTCGGGCCGCTCCCATACCAATTTCAATTTAATAAAAGAACTACAGAAGATGAGAAAGGTATGTGAACGTTTGATAGACGGCGCCCCACATGAAGTACTTTTAGTATTAGACGCTACCACTGGACAAAATGCCTTTTCTCAAGCAAAGGTGTTCCGTGATAATTTGAAAGTGACTGGATTATCTTTAGCCAAATTAGATAGTTCCTCAAAAGGTGGAATTGTAATTGCCATATTTTCGGAATTAGGTATTCCAGTTAAATTGGTTGGTGTTGGAGAAGGGTTGGATGGTTTACTTACGTTTTCACCAAGACAGTTTGTAGAGGCACTGTTTGATCAAACATGAATCGTGAGATTGATGAAAAATATATGGATCTGTGTTTAAGATTAGCCAAAAGGGGATTAGGCAAGACATCCCCTAACCCAATGGTTGGGGCTATTGTTGTTAAAGATCGTAAAATCATTGGGAGGGGTTATCATAAGAAGGTAGGGGAACCACATGCAGAGGTCATTGCTTTAAAGAAGGCAGAAAAGGATGCTTCGGGAAGTACTCTATATGTAAATTTGGAGCCTTGTTCCCATTTCGGTCGTACCCCTCCTTGTACTAAAAAGATAATCGAACACGGAATAAAAAGGGTGGTTGTAGGTCTTCTTGACCCTAATCCCAAGGTATCTGGAATAAAAGAACTTAAAGATGCAGGGATTGAGGTTGAGATAGGGGTATTGAAGGAAAAAGCCAGTCTTCTTAATGAGGTCTATTTAAAATATATAACCACTAAGCGCCCGTTTGTTTCCATTAAAGCTGGAATGACCATTGATGGGAAAATAGCCACGCGCTTTGGTGAATCTAAGTGGATAACATGTGAAGAATCAAGGAGGTTTGTTCATAGGTTGCGGAGTCAATTTGATGCAGTATTAGTTGGTAAGGAGACGGTTATAAGGGATAATCCATGCTTAACAATACATTCTGAAGGAAGGAAGAATCCAATCAGGGTTGTTGTTGATAGTAAATGTACGGTTCCAATAGAATCTCGTGTTTTTGATGGAGAAGCCGAGACAATTATTGTTACTACAAAACTTGCATCTCCAAGTAAAGTGGATGCATTTAAAAAGAAAGGTGTGAGGGTTCTACGTGTAGAAGATAAAAAAGGAAGGGTTGATTTAGAAGACTTGATGGAAAGATTGGGAAAGCGAGAAATAACCAGTATATTAGTGGAAGGAGGGGCTGAGATAAATGCCAGTTTACTGGAGAATAGATTGGTAGATAAGATTATGTTTTTTATTTCCCCAAAGATAATTGGGGGAGATTCAAAATGTGTGATAGGTGGAGAAGGTGTATCGCGACTTTGTGAGGCAATCGAATTAGAGAATATTGCTACCAAACGAATTGGAGAAGATATCTTAGTAACAGGATATATCAAGAAATAGGAACCAAAAGGAGGTTATTATGAAAAGGATTTTTGTTGTTTTAGCTATTGTGGTGTTAATACTTCTTTTTATCTTTTTCTCGATCCAGAAGGAAGAGCATGTGATAAAATTAGGTGGCCTGGTTCCTTTAAAAGAGAGATACGGAATCTCGGTAAGGCATGGAATTGAATTGGCTGTAGATAAGGTGAATATTTCGGGTGGTATTCAAGGAAGGAAGGTTGAGGTTATATTTAAAGATACCCAAGGCTTGCCTGAACGGGGAATTGATTTGGTGCAAGAACTTATAGATATAGAAAAGGTAAAGGCGATTATTGGACCAGTATTCTCACGCGTCACCTTAGCAATCTCTCCAATTGTAGAGGCAAAGAAGGTTCCATTAATCTCCCCAACCTCAACCTCACCCAAGATTACTAATGCAGGACATTTTATCTTCCGTAATTGCCCTTCAGATAGACTGCAAGGAAAGATATTGGCTTGCTTAGCAGTTAATGAGATGGGTCTTCGTAAGATTGCTGTTTATTACATCCTGGATGATTATGGTAAGGGATTAAAAGATATCTTCTCCAAAGAGGTTCAGGACCTCGGTGGAGAGATAGTAGAGAGCTTAGGCTTCCAGGAAAAGCCAAACTTTAAGGAGGATCTGAAAAGGATAAAAAAGCGGAAACCAGATTCCATACTTATTTTAGGTTATCCAAGGGAATTGATAAGGATCCTGAAAGAGATAAGAGGTCTAAATCTGAATTGGAAGATTCTATCTGCGGATTGTTTTTATACTAAGGAGATAATAGAAAAGGCTAAGGAGGCTACAGAAGGTGTAGTATTTACAGCCTCTTACTTTGATCCTTACTCGAAAGAACCTGTGGTTAAAAAATTTGTGGAAGAATATGAGGCTCGCTTTGGATCGCTACCAGATATGTATGCTGCTTTGTCCTACGATGCTGCAAATTTACTAATCTCAGCTATAAAGCAAGCAAAGGTAAAAGGAAGGGTGATAATAAGAAATGAACTATCAAAGATAGAGAATTTTAAAGGAGTAACAGGGATCACCACATTTGACAAAAATGGAGATGTCACAAAACAGATTGGGCGCTTTATGGTAAAGAATGGAGAATTTGTACCATATGAAAGGGATCTGGAAGAATCCGTAGAAAAGGAGGAAGGGACATATTAGCCTTTTATAAATAAAGGTAGATGTCAATTAAGAGGT